>DATLAX010000239.1:0-3808 GCA_035527215.1 Dehalococcoidia bacterium | reverse complement strand
TTTCCGCCGTGGTTTCCGGTGCCAAAACGATAGCAATCGCCAGCCGCACAAATTGTGGGAAAGCGCCGTCTGCCACGATCTTCCGCAGCGTTGCCACGTCAGGCACGCTTTCGCCCGCGAGCCATGCCTGTACCGTCGGCTGTGATACGCCGATGCGTCGCGCAAGCTCGGCCTGGATCAAGCCGGTAGCTCGCAGTGCCTCTATAAGTCTGACCTCTGCTTGTGTTGCCATAGGTACATTATAGGCGATGGTTAGGCCGTTGTCAAGCATGTGGATAGGGCAATATAGGCGTGGTGAAGGCAGCCAAGAGACTCTAGCGCCTATGGTAGCCGCCACCGTGGTCGAGGCTATCATAGGGACAAAAGACGGCCGGAGACGCAAAAGCCCCCGGGGGTGAGCCGAGGCCAGGGTGATCTGGCGGCGCCCTCATAGAGGCGTCAGTGCCTGACAAAGCCGGCAGCGATCATCATATCGTCCCAACCCGTGGCACTGGTTGTGTTCGCCGTGCTCGAACTCCTCCTCATACTGATCCTGGGTCATGTTCCCAACCCAGACCCAGTTGGGCGCGGGCTCCCCATCGGCCATCGTTGAGCCCGGCTGATCAGAGAGGGTGCCGGTGAAACGACCTGAGCCTGTATAGATCTCTGCCCAACTCTGCCCTCGTTCTCCGAGCGTCTTCTCGGCGGCGCGCTCGTCGCCGATGTAGGCCGGCTCCACGAGCCGGTAATCGTCGGCGCTAAGAGAGATATCCTCGACGAGTTCGGGCTCGTCGTGAAAGTGAAACGCTCCCTCCTCGAGATGCGCTGCCGTGATCTCATCCTGCGGTAGTGGCCCACAGGCGCCCGTCACGGTGCCATCGTCGCCCACGATCACGGCATAGACCTCGCCGGTCCTAGTGTGTCTCCAGTATTGGCTCTTCACGCTATTCCTCCTCGTGTTGCCTAGCCCCAGCGGTTAGGCCGGGGCCTCGGTGGTGGTGGCGGCAACTAAGGCAGCCAGTCGCACCAGTGTACGGCTTCAAACCCAGCCAAACGGCTCAGGATGCCCTGCGGATCGTCGCCGTCTCCATCGACAGCGCCATAGTAGCGCTCGCCGTCTATGGTGACTGTGGAGCGATTACCCCGGCTCAATGTCTCAGGGACCGGCACGACCTCATAGGTAGCGTGTGGCCACTCTTCCTCGATGTACTCCGCCAGTTCCGGGGTTGCGCGTTCGATGTACTCCTCCACGGTAGTATCAGTGGCCCCATCGCCGTAGGCCACCAACTCACGGGTGATCGTCCAACGGATGCTGATGGTCGGCTTGTCCACAGTCTGTCCTCCTCTTTCTGCGATGCCCCGCGCGTCGAGCTCGCGCAGGGCTAGCCGGATTACGTCGGTTGCCGTACGTAGACCGAGGCGCTTCCGCAGGCGGGCGATCACGGCCTTGTCCTCGGCGGTTAGACGGATGGTCGTCTTCGGGTAGGCAGTCACAGTGCCCACCGGGCGACCGCGGTCTTGAGAGCGTCCATTGTGAAGCCGAGATCGCTCTGGACCTTGCCCACGAGCACGCTCTTGGCGGCATTCCTGGCGCGGTATTGCGGATCCCTGAGTGCTGCATTCCAGGCCGCCCGCCGCTCGATGGTGATCTCGCGCGTCCACTCGGCCTCGAAACGGGCCGCATCCTCTGTCTGTACCTGCGCCCTAAGCTCGTCAACCTCGGCTCGCGCCGCCGCTCTTTCTGCCTCGTAACCGTAGCCATCCCTGATTAGGTTGCTGCGCTTGATTGCCGCGTTCAGGCGCTCGCTTAGGCTCCTGGGTCGAGCCGCATCTGCCATCTCTGCATCGCGGCTTGCGAACTCCTGGTCCCAGTATCTCTTGTCATCTATGGTCATCGTCCTGTCTCCTCTATCTGTCTGACTACATTATAGGCCGCGGCGCCATACATGTCAATAGGCAAACGAGGCAAAATGAGGCTGCGGAGCGAAACTGGCCCACCAATTGTGGAACGTGCAGATCACCGGGGATGGAGCGCAAAGGCAAGGGGCCGGCTGACAAGACCGGCCCCCGCGAGGAGGAAGGGATGAGGTTGCACGTATTATACCATCGCTAGGCCCGCCGTTCCAGCTCGTACGCCGGCGCCACGACATGATCGAGCAGCCGCCGCCTCGTGTCATCGAGCTCGATGCGCATGCGTTCTATCTCCCGCACCGCCTCCTCAGCATTCCAGCGTAGAGCCGTAGCATCGACCGATGCCGGGATACCCGGCGCGGGAGTCGTCGGCGTTCCGGGCGTCGCAACGGTTCCGCCTCCTGCATTGAGAAGTGGCAGCGGGTCAACCCAGTGGTTCATCGGCGTGTCGAAGTGGCCCAGCCGCCGGACGCCGAAGTGCAAATGCGGCCCCGTCGAGTTGCCGGTGTTGCCGCTGCGCATGATCACGTCGCCCGCGCGCACCGTCTGGCCGACCTGCAACAGCGTCTCCGAGGCGTGACCGTAGAGCGACCAGCCCCAGATGTGCGCCACCCACATGGCGTTGCCGTAGCCGCTGCCCGACTGCTGGACCTTCACGATCTTGCCGGCATCGCAGGCGCGAATCGGCGTCCCCGTCACCACGCTGAAGTCCAGGCCGTTGTGACCCTCGACGCCGAACTGGCGGTAGTAACTCACGTTCTCGCCGAACTTCTGGGTCATGCGATAGGGCTCCGGCACCGGGCAGGTGAGCTTTGGCACCACCACGAATGATGCTACCGGCGCGCTCAGGCGATCCAGCAGATCCGGCCGCTTGAGCAACTCCACCAGGTCGAAGCTCTCCCACTGGCTGTTCTCATAGTCCAAGACGAAGAGGCAGTAGCCGCGCACTTTCGGCGAGAGCAGCGCCGTCGCCGTGCGCAGCATCTCGACGTATTGCTCGAGCGTGACGGCGCCACGCCAGCCGCGGTTGCCCTGGCCGTCCTCGACGTGGCGATCCATCCCCAGCTCGCCGATGATCACCTTGCAGTCATAGGGTATCTGCCAGTGGCGGCCTACCAGATAGGGGTGCGAGTCCTTGCCGGCCAGCGGCCCGTAAGGGCCGAAGTACTCGTGTGCCGACCAGTAGTCGTGCTCGCCCAGCAGCGGGAAGATCGGCGCCATGTAGTCGAACCAGTTCACGTCGTCGCACCCGATCACCCGCGGCCAGCCGGTGTTGGTGTTGCCCACCATCTGGCCGTAGACGCCGCCTTGCTTGCCCAGGCGCAGGCCCTCGCAGGTGTACTCCACCCAGCGCTTGATGAAGTCAACACCATTCCACAGGTGCGGCTCGTTCTTCCGCATCCAAATGCAGTCGCGCCAGCCGGCATCCTGCCAGCGACAGAAGGAGTCGATCTCCTCCAGCGCCAGCGCCTTCGGTGCCTGCGTCTCGAGCGCCGCGTGGTTGTCCACGAGCGGCCCGTCCACGGCGACGACGATGGTGCCAGGCGAGGAAGCGTGCCAGGCAGCTACCTGCGTCGCGGAACTGCACCCCATGCGCACCTTCATCACCGGCGGCTTGCGAGTAGCGACATACTGGTCTATCAGCGCCCCGTGGTGGCGCGGCAGCGTGTAGAATCCGGGGACCATCATCTCCCTCCCTACTGCAGCCAGAGGCCGCAGTGCAGCAACTCCGTGTCCACATCCGTCCAGGCGCCGCCATCCGCCCGCGACGTCTTCATCATGCTCAGCCCCCGGGGCAGGCAAGCTCGCTCAGCCGCGCTTGGGAAGATGAAGCCGTAGGGCAACAACCTCCGGCTGGGGTGCGTCGCCAGGTATGTCAGCCGCATCGTGCCGGCCGGGATCGTCACCACCGGCCAGT
>DATLAX010000238.1:0-2012 GCA_035527215.1 Dehalococcoidia bacterium | reverse complement strand
ACGACCTGGATACGTTTCTCGACACCGCCGACCGTCGCTTCTTCGCGGCCGGCTACTACCTGCGGCGTCGCGAGACCGCCGGGGGCGTACGACTCACGCTCAAGGAGCTCAGCGGCGGTGTCGCCGGCATTCATCGCCGTGAAGAGCTGGAAGCACTGGTCGCGGCAGACGTGCCACCGACCGAGTGGCCACCCGGCGAGCTGCGTGAGCGGGTGCGCGCCATCGTCGGAGATGCGCCGCTCGAGCCATTTCTCCAGCTCAGCCAGGAGCGGCTGGCGCGGCGGGTCTACGACGGTGGCCGGGACGTCGCCGAGCTGAGTCTCGACCAAGTCCTCCCCGGCGACGCCGAGGGCCGCCGCTGGTTCGAGGCTGAGCTCGAGCTTCGCGCCGACGGTACCGAGGACGATCTTGCGCGCTTGACGGCTGCGCTGCTCGAGGTGGGTCCACTGGAGCCCGAATCGCGCTCCAAGTTCGCCCGGGCTCTGCAGGCGGCGGCAGTTGATGCCGGCGTTGAGGAGGCGAGCTGGAATCTGCTCCCGCCGCAGGAGCGCGTGCTGCATGAGGATGAGGCGCGCCAAGCCGGTGCGCGCGGGCGGCGAGCTGTGGCCCTGCTTGCGCTCGACGACGGCCTGACGCAGATCGAGGCTGGGCGCCGGGCCGGACTATCGGATCGTCGCGTCCGCTACTGGTTGTCGCGGTACCGTGACGAGGGCGTGGCGATCTACGGCATCGTCGCCGCTCCGTCGCCGCCGGCCGGAAGCGCTGTGCGTGTCGAAGAGACGGCTGTGTCCACGACGCTGGTCGACGCCGCCGCAGCATCGACAGAGGCTGCATCGGCGGTCGAGGCCGGTGCGCCGGACATCGACGAGTCCGCCGTTGCGGCCGTGGTCGCGCCGGCCGCTCGCAAGAGGCGCCCAGATATTGCGCCGACCGACTCAATGACCGCCGCCGCCGCGAGTACGCTGCGCTTCCATCTCGCCAGGATGCTCGAACACGAGGCGGGCACTCGTCTTGGCGAGGACCCCGAGGAGTTGCATGACATGCGTGTGTCCACGCGGCGCATGCGCATGGCCTTGCGGGTGTTCGGCGACTATCTCGATCGCGACACCGTGCGGCCCGTGCTCAAGGGTCTGCGGCGCACCGGTGACACCCTCGGGGCTGTGCGCGATCTGGACGTGTTCCAGGAGAAGACGCGCCTCTATGTGGACCGCCTTCCGGAGGCGCGATCCGGCGAGCTCGATGGTCTTCTGGCTGCGTGTAGTGTCGAACGCGACCTGCAGCGCGAGCACTTGGTGGATCATCTTGACGGGGAGCGCTACCGGCGGTTCGTGGAGACCACGGCCGAGCTTCTCGACGCGCCGCTCGAGCGCCTCGTGCCACAGGTGTTCGGCGGGCCGCGCCCACAGCGCGTCTCGCAGGTGCTGCCCGGCATCCTGTTCCAGGACATGGCGGTCGTCTGGGCCTTCGAGAGTCAAGTACACGGCCTGCAGACGCCGCTGCCCATCTTTCACGCGCTGCGCAAGGCGTGCAAGGGACTGCGCTACACGCTCGAGTTCTTCGAGGGGGTCCTCGGGCCGGGCGCCAAGCCGCTGATCAAGACGGTCAAGGGGATGCAGGACCACCTCGGCGACCTGCAAGACGCCGTCGTCACGTGCGGGGTCTTGCGGGACTTCATGACTTGGGGAGAGTGGCGCCACCGCGGCCACACCCTGCCGGAGCCGACCGAACTGATCGTCGCGCCGGGCGCTGCCCGCTACATGGCGGCCCGACAGGAGGAGATGGAGCGGCTGGTGCTGGGCTTCCCCGAGGTGTGGCCGACGGTCGCGGGTGTCGGCTTCAGTCGCGAACTCGCCACGGTGATCGCCGAGATCTGAGCGGGCGTGTGGTACGCCGTTCCGGTGTCGGCGACAGAGACGCGTCACGTACGCTGAGCGTGCGGTCGTGGACCTTATGCGGGCTTGTAGCCGGCGCCCGCCGCGCTCACCTCGCTCAGGACCTCTTCTTGCCCTTGG
>DATLAX010000237.1:0-9111 GCA_035527215.1 Dehalococcoidia bacterium | reverse complement strand
TAAACCGACGCCACGCTGACGTCGACGCCGAGGCTGGAAAGCCTCGGCCACGTTATTCGAGGATAGGCAAGCGATGGAGCGCGTCGTTGAGGCAGGCGAGGCAGCGGTCGCGGCCAAGGACTTCCATCGTCTCGAAGAGCGGCGGCGTCGCGGTCTGGCCGGTGACGGCGACGCGGACGAGCATGAACAGGTCGCCCGCTTTCAGCCCCAGCTCCTCGGCAAGCGGTCGCAAGACGCCTTCGAGAGACGAGTGGTCCCATTGATCGAGGCGCGCGACCCGGTCTCTCGCCTCCAGAAGAGCACGTCCTGCCTCGGCCTCTCTGCCGGCGAGGCGCTTGCCCGGCAGTAGCTCCGTCGGATACTCCAGCGACCGTTCGGCGAAGAAGAACGCGGTCAGCGGCGCCGCTTCGTCGAGGCGCTTGATGCGCTCCTGTACGAGAGGGACGACCCGCAGGACGTAGTCGCGGTCGAGCGGCCGCGGCACGTCGGGCGGCAGGTCCTGCTCCAGGCGCTCGATGAGCAGGTCGGCGAGACGCTGCGGCGATAGGGCGCGCACGTAGACGCCGTTCATCCAGGTCAGCTTGTCGACGTCGAATATCGCCGGGTTCTTGACGATGCGCTCCAGGCTGAAATGGCGGACGAACTCCTCGCGGGAGATGATCTCGGTATGGTCGTCGAGCGACCAGCCGAGGAGGCCGAGGAAGTTGAACATGGCCTCCGGCAGGTACCCCTGTCGCTTGTATTCGAGCAGAGAGACGGCGCCGTGCCGCTTGCTCAGCTTCGCCCTGTCGCCGCCCAGGATCATAGGCAGGTGAACGAACAGCGGCGGTTCGAAGCCGAGGGCTGCGTACAGCAGCAGATGGCGCGGCGTGCTGGGCAACCACTCCTCCGCGCGGAGGACGTGCGTAATCTCCATCAGGTGGTCGTCGACGACGTTGGCCAGGTGGTACGTCGGGAAGCCGTCCGACTTCACGAGAATGAAGTCGTCCAGCGTCTCGTTCTCGAAGACGACATGGCCGCGGACGGCGTCGTCGAACTCCGTGCGACCTGTGAGCGGCGTCTTGAAGCGGACGACGGGAGTGATTCCCTTTGCCTCCTCCTGCGCGCGCTCGGCGGGCGTGAGGTCGCGACAGCGACGGTCATAGCGCGGCGGCTTCTTGCGACGGGTCTGCTCCGCGCGCACCTGCTCCAGCCGCTCCGGCGAGCAGTAGCAGCGATAGGCGGCGTCCTTTTCAATCAGGCCATCGGCAGCGCGACGGTAGTGGTCCAAGCGCTGCGACTGGAAGTAGGGACCGTAGAGGCCGCCGGCATCGGGGCCTTCGTCCCAGTCGAGGCCGAGCCAGCGCAGGCTGTCGAGGATGGCGTCGAGGGCGCCGGGCACGAGGCGCGTCTGGTCGGTGTCCTCGATGCGCACGAGGAAGCTGCCGCCCTCGTGACGGGCGAAGAGCCAGTTGAAGAGGGCAGTACGGATGTTGCCGACATGCGGGATGCCGGTGGGGCTGGGGGCAAAGCGAACGCGAACGGTCATAACGGCAGCAATCGGGGCGGTGAGCCACGGGCCCGTGTCAGGACGGCTTACAATTCTACGATGGCAATGAAGGGCGCTACTTAAGATAGGCGCCGGGAATCGCCAGCCAGCCGAGGGCGGTCATCAGCGCCATGTGCACGAGCGCTACCGCCGTCAGGACGCCGGAGAGGGCGATTGGCCTCTCCTCGGCATAGCCGCGCCACCCCAGGCGCACGAAGTCAGCTACCTGGTCCCGCAGGCTATCGGCGCCGAGACTGACGATCAGCGTCAGCATGGCGGCGACGCTGAGAATGACGAAGGACAGGGCGAATCCGGCTATCGCCAGCTCCCAGCGTCCGGGCGCGTCGGGCCTGCTGCCCACGAACCAGCGGTTGGCATAGTAGTTGAGGAGCGCGGGCACGACGAGGAAGGCGCTGAGGATGATTACGACGAAAACGATATCCATAGCTACCTCCGTGTGATAGGAAACGAGCGCCCTCAAGAGCGGTCGAGCGCATTGTAGTGGATAGCGACGCGAGTCTCAAGCGGGCGAAGCTGCATCCGTCATTCATTCGCGCCCAGATGGACACTCGCGTTTTCACTTGCACCCGCTTTGCGCAGTGCTTGCCGCAGGTCTTCGGGAAGCGGCGTTTCGAGGGCTACGACGCGCCCGCCGACTGGATGACGGAAGACCAGCCGGTAGGCGTGGAGGAACTGGCGTCCAACAAGAGCCGACGGCTTGCCGTAAAGCGCGTCGCCGACGACGGGGTGGCCGGCAGCGGCCAGGTGGACTCGAATCTGGTGGGTCCGGCCCGTCGATGGGGCGACTTCGACCAGCGTCATCCCGTCGACGTACTCGCGGACGCGATACGCCGTGCGCGCGGGTCTGCCGCCTTCGACGACGGCCATTCGCTTGCGGTTGCGCGGGTCACGACCGACGGCGCCTTCGATGACGCCTTCCGTCTGCTCGACGCGCCCGCGCACGAGGGCGAGGTATCGCTTTTCAACCGTGTGCTCCTTGAGCTGTCGCGAGAGGTCGGCGTGGGCGCGGTCGTTCTTGGCGACTAGCAGGAGACCGGAGGTGTCCTTGTCGAGCCGGTGGACGATGCCCGGCCGCAGGACGCCGCCGATGCCGGAGAGGTCGCCGCAGTGCGCCAGCAGGGCGTTCACCAGGGTGTGGCGCGAGTGCCCGGGCGCGGGGTGAACGGTCATGCCAGCGGGCTTGTCGACGACCAGGAGGTCCGCGTCCTCGTATACGATGCGCAGAGGGACCGCGTCCGGCTCCAGGGCCACGGGCTGCGGCGGCGGCACGCGCACGTCGACCACGTCGCCGGGGCGCAGGAGATACGACGGCTTGGTGCTGCGGCCGTTGATGGTCGCCAGCCCGTCTTCGATCAGCCGTCGGGCGCGGGAGCGTGAGAGGTCGGGGCACTCGCGGGCAACGAAGGCGTCGAAACGCTTCCCTTCGTCTTCTTGGACGACGAGGTGGAACGTCTGCTCCGTCAGTCCTTCTTCTCCCGCCAGATGGTATCGCTGAGCGTCAGGAACGCGACGATCGTGACCACGCCGACGCAGATGGCGGAGTCCGCGACGTTGAACGCCGGAAAGTGGGGAAAGCGGATGAAGTCGGTCACCTCGCCGACGCGGACCCGGTCGGCCAGGTTGCCGGTAGCGCCGCCCAGTTGAAGGCCGAGGGCCGCGCGCAGGATGCCGTGCTCCATGGGCGGGTACAGGTAGTACAGCAGTATGGCGACGAGGCCCAGGAGCGTCGTGACGGTCAGGAAGAGCGTCTGGCCCTGGAGCATGCCGAATGCGGCGCCGGAGTTGGTGACGTGCACAAGCTGGACGGGGCTGTTCTCCGGAAACGCCTCCCCGTAGGAGAGCCTGTCGCGGATGAGGTACTTCGTGGACTGGTCGAGGACGAAGATAACAGCCACGACGAGAAAGAACGGCGCGTCTCTACGCAAGCGCGCCCACAGCCAGCCGTGGCTCCGCGGCACGGGCTTTTCGGTCTCGACCAAGTTGCGCCTTTCGCGCGACCTCAGAGGGTGTTTCCCCTCCGTGTCTGCTGCAATCGATCTTAGCATCGCGTGACGGGAGGTGGCAATGAGACGAAGCTGTGGCGATCGCCGGCGGCAGGGCCGGGGTGTTGCCCGTTCGGCTGCGGCCGGTAGCCGGCCCTTTCAGTCCGCCGGCCGTCCACTCCTAGAGCGGCGGCTGAACCGAGATGTCGCTGTTGTTTGCGTCGATGACTTCCCAGGAAATGGTGGCCTGCGTTATCTCCGACCCGGCCGGGTACGTGGCGCCGATCGTTGACTTGATGGGCCACTCGCCGTCCACCGCGAGCCAGAGGTCCATGGAGAACTTCTCGGGCCGGCCCCCTTGATCGGCGCCGCCGAATAGCTCGGTGAGTTCCGCCAGGGTGTCGCCGGTCGCGTCGCTTATCCGGTAGTGCTGTGCTGTTACGTCGTTGACGGTCTCCTCGCCCTCGTCGGAGCTGAGGCTGATGATCTTTTCGACCGGGAAGTCGCCCCAGAAGTCCTTCGGGAGCAGGCCGGAGACCTGGCTCTCCGCCTCTGCGATGTCGACTGATTCCCACTGACCGGTGATGGCGTTCTTCGCCCAGGCCTGCGTTCCGATGATGATGATCGAGTTGATGGGCGTATCGGAGTCGCTGAGGTAGAAGTCCATCGAGATGCTGTCCGGCGCTTCGACGGCGCCCTTGATGGTAACGCTGGTTGCACCGTCTCCGGTTAGGTCCATCTGGTAGCGATAGCTCTCGAGGCTGCCGAAGGGATCGGATGCCGGAGCGGCGGGCGTTTCCCCTTCAGGCGTAACGCCACCATCATCTGATGGCGTCGACGCCGCGGGACTGGTGGCGGCAGCGTTGGGCGTGGCGGTAACGGTTTCGTTGGCCTTCCCTCCGCCGCCGCAAGCGACGAGCAGAAAGGCGAAAAGACAGGTGAGAAGAAGCGGCAATCGCATCCCGGGAACCTCCGTCGGGGGAATGGACAGCGGGCATCACGGCAGACGTCCGCTCTATCCAGCCTAGACGCCCGACCGGTGCCAGTCAACATGGACAGACACGGCTTCTGCGCCCGGCGCTGGACTGAAATCGACGACCAGCCATATAGTGGGTGGCTGAGCGTGCCGAACCTTAGTCGGCGAAGTGTGTGCTTTGCTCAGGGCGAGGTCGGTTCTCATGATGGCGTATATCAATAGCGCAAGCTAGGAAGGGATGACACTGTGAAGATCGCAAGACGAGGATGGCTCATAGTCATAATGGCGGTATCGCTGTTGATCGCCACCACCCTGATGGTGGGGTGTGGTGGGGGGGATGGCGACAGCCTCGCCGAGAAGGCCAGCGGCGGATCAGGCAAGCAGGCGGAAGGGCCGGATGACTACGCTTCGCAGGTCTGCAGCGCGATCAGCAAGTACGCGGGCGACATCGAGGAACTGTCCAACGCCGACTCGGACTTCGCGGACCCTGATGCTATGAAGGACGCCATCGCCCAGACGGTGCCGGTTCTGGAGGGGATCTCCAAAGACCTCGACAAGATAGACCCGCCGTCCGAGATCGCGGATTGGCACGACGGGATAGTGTCCGGCACGAAGATGGCGGCGGAGCTCTTCAACAAGATGGGGGATGCCCTCGACAAGCCTATGGACGAGGCGATGGCGGACATCGCAGAGCTTACGACTGATATGACAGACATGGAGGACCCGTTCGGGTCCATGACCGACTTGCCCGAGGACTACCAGCAAGCGTTCGAGGACAACCCCGACTGCAAAGCGATGGAGAACCTGGACCTCTTCCAATAGAAGGCTCATTCTCCGTCTCGCTTAAGACGAGTTGGAGTATGTTCGACGCGTGTCCCTGCTGATCGAGTTTACGGTCGGCGGGGACGCGTGCTAGACTGCTGATGTGGGCCCCCATCGTCTAGTGGCCTAGGACGCCACCCTTTCAAGGTGGAAACGGGGATTCGATTTCCCCTGGGGGCACCAGAGCATCCAGGTTGAGAATTCTAGGCTCGTGAGCCAAAGCGCCGGCGGGCGCGCCCCATCCGCCTGGCGGGCGCTGCCATCACCGGGATGGCCTCCCCTTCCGGCGTAACGCGGGGGAGCTTTTTACCGAGGCCCCTCTCGATCTCATGCCACTTCGGCAGGTCCGCCGGGCCAAGCAGCGTGATCGCCCGCCCGGCACGCCCCATGCGACCGGTCCGGCCGACGCGATGCGTGAAGAGCTCGTGAGTATCCGGTAGCTCATAGTTGATGACGCGGCCGATGTGCAGCACGTCCAGCCCGCGTGCGGCGACGTTCGTGGCAACCAGGATCGGCGTCGTGCCGTCGCGGAATCGCTTGATCACTCCATCGCGCTGCTGCTGCGAGAGATTGCCCTGCAACACGTCGGCGGCATAGCCCAGGCGAACGAGTTTCTGCCCCAGGTTCCGCACTCCATGTTTCGTGCGCCCGAAGACGAGAGTGGCGCCCTCGGTCTCTTGATCGAGCAGCTTGCGGAGGACGGTGAACTTCTCCTCATGCCACACTTCGCAGACCTCGTGTTCGATGCTCAGCCCATCGCCGGCATCCGGGTTCATCTGGATTAGCAGAGGGTCCTTCAGGTAACGGGTCGCCACCTCCTGTACCCATTCTGGAGTGGTGGCGGAGAAGAGGCTGGTCTGCCTCTCGCGCGGCGTCGCAGAGACGATCCGCTCGACGTCGGGAGCAAACCCGCGATCGAGCATTTCATCGGCCTCGTCGAGCACGAGGTACTTTACGGCGTGGAGCCGGAGAGATCCGCGACCCAGGTGGTCGAGTATGCGGCCGGGGGTGCCGATGACGACCTGGCAGCCGCGTCGAAGCGTGTCTTGCTGCGGCCCGATAGCCTGTCCACCGTAAAGGATGGCCAGCCGCATGCCCGTGCCGGCCGAAATCAGTTTGAGAACGCCGCCGACTTGCTGCGCCAGTTCGCGGGTCGGGACCAGAACGAGCGCCTGTAGAGCCCCGTTTCGGTCATCGACGGCGTCGATCAGCGGGAGTCCGAATGCGAGTGTCTTGCCCGACCCGGTGCATGCCTGACCGATGACGTCACGTCCCTCCAAGAGCGGAGGCATGGCGGCGGCCTGGATCGGCGTAGGTTCTACAATGTGCATCGCCTCCAACGCTTTCAGAGAAGCGGCGCGAAGCGCGAAGTCACGGAACGACGTCAAAGACACGGCCTTTGGCTGGTGCTCTGGTGGCTCTTGGGGTTTCGGAACTGACGGAGTCGATGCCGCGGCGTTCGTGGAGAGGCGATTAACGTGGGTCGGTTGGGCTCTATTGCGTAAGTTACTGCCGACTAGCAAGAGACGCTCGTGAGCGTCTTTGAGGGGATTAACACTGACGACCTCCTTGGTTGTGCTCCCGGTCGTCTAGTGCTATACGAACCAGAGGCTCCGCTGCATAAGAAGACTAGGAATCTAGATGCTTCACTCTAGCACATATCCTGCAAGATGGCAAATGCGCTCCGCCCGAGGCTCCTCCTCGCGGTTCGCAAAGAGCTGCCGACAATAGGTATGAAGCGAGTGGCAAGTTGGCACACCTGACACGCCCGCATGACAGCGGGGGCCGAGTGTGCTATAATACATAACTAAGAAGTAGCCCCTGTCTTCGATCTGCAACGCATCCCCAGTCTTGTATTGCACTCGGCGACGAGGAATAGTCAGACCCCAGATGGAGGTCGTCGAGTGTCTTACACAGACAAGTCCCTAACGTGCGTCGATTGCGGCGCACAATTCACGTTCTCAGTTGAGGATCAGGAGTACCACGCCAGCCGCGGCTTCACTAATGAGCCCAAGCGTTGCTCCGGGTGTCGCGCCGCCCGCAAGTCGGAGCGCGACGGTGGTCGTAGCTATGGCGGAGAGCATGTCGGTTCGGCTCGCCACATGCACTCGGTCGTCTGTGCCCAGTGCGGCAAGAACGCTGAGGTTCCATTCGAACCGCGGGGTGACCGGCCCGTTTATTGCAGCGATTGCTTCTCCCAGCGCTCACCGGTTCGCAGCCGATACTAGACTCAGTCCGCTGATTCCGACACAGAGGGGGACACGGAGTCGTGACCTTCAACGCCTTGGTGGCGCGATAGGCCGCGCAAAGGAGGATTGCAAGTGACCACGCTGCTTGTGGGGAACCTATCTCCTAAGACAACCGCCAGCGACCTACAGACCATCTTCTCGGCCTTCGGCGAGATCTCCTCCCTGCGTATGGCCCGTGATGAGGCCGGCCACGCGCGCGGCTTCGCCCTTGTCGATCTCGAACACAGGGCCGCCGCCATCGCCGTGCAAGCCTTGAAGGGCGTGGAACTGAGAGGACGGACTATCGACGTCGTCGTAGACCGTCCATTGTCGGATGGCGGGCGCCAGGTCGGCCGCGGCGGGTCAAGCAAGCACCGAAAACCCCCGATTGGGCAACGCTGAAGCCTGGCGCAGGACGCCCTCCCCATGAACAGGCAGATTTCGAAATGATGGCCCTTGGGGGCACCATAACGAACTGTTAGTCTCGCCCACTTTAACCCTCAACATCCTCTCCAACCGGGTCGACAGATGAAGAAGATTCCGCTTCTCAAGGTCGTCGCGACAGCAGGCGCGATGGCGCTCGTCTATCTGAGGTTCTGCCGTCCGTGGGTGCTTAACTGGGGAGCGACAGCCGAGGAGGCGCAGCGGGCGATGCCGGGCGACGAAATTCTCCCTGATGCCTCTCTGCAGACTACGCGCGCCGTTACCGTGCGCGTGCCCCCGAACCGCATCTGGCCGTGGTTGGTGCAGATGGGGCCGCGGCCGCGCGCCGGCGCGTACACTTACGATTGGATTGAAAGACTGCTCGGCATCGATATCGAGAACACCGACCGCATTCTGCCTGAATACCAGCACCTCGATGTCGGCGAGTTCCTAGCCCTCAACGAGAAAGGCAACGGGATCGTCGTGCGAGACGTACAGCGGGAGCGCTTCCTTGTCCTGCAGTGGGAGCCGGCGAAGTCAACCTGGGTATTCGGCCTCTACCCGAAGGATAACGACGCGACCAGACTCGTCTCGCGGAACCGCCTTCGTGGCTCGGGCCCTCTGTTCCGGCTGGGAATGGTCGCCTTCATGGAGCCCGGCTCCTTGATCATGGAGCGGAAGATGCTGCTGGGGATCAGACGCAGGGCAGAGACACTGGCAAGGGTGCCCGGCCAGGCCCGCCCTTAGCCTCCCGGCGGTCCGGGTCCGAAGGCGCCTCGCCGTCGAAACAGTCCCCAATCCCTAGACCGCGACATCCTCATATCTCCGAATCCTCTCTGTCTGCTGCGGGCCCGACTGTTACATTTTCGCAACGACATCGGCCGCTCCTCAACGCTAGTCTGAATCCGAAGATCATTGCCCCTGAAAGTGACGGCGGATGCGGGCGGACAGTGGCGCGCCGCGAGAGGGAGACGGCCATGACCAACGTGACGGACGAGTTCGACGACCTTCTGGACGGTGGCGACCATCGCTGGCGCAAGCGGCTCATCCTTTCCGCGCTGCTCGCGAGTCTAGTTGTGGCGGGCGCGTTCGTGCTCTGGGCCACAATGCTGCGCGGCGGCGGCTCGGCGG
>DATLAX010000236.1:0-4663 GCA_035527215.1 Dehalococcoidia bacterium | reverse complement strand
TCGCCGAGCGACTGCTGGATGTCGACAAGGGAGTCGCGCAGCCGGTGCGGCGCCTCGAAGGCGACCAGCGTCTCCTCGCGCTCCGCCAGAGACCGCAGGAGACGACGCCGTGCCGCGGCTTGTCGCGGCAGGAAGCCCAGGTAGGTGAAAGTGCGCGTCGACAGCCTTGACACGGCCAGCGCCGCCGTAATCGCCGAGGGGCCCGGCACCGGCGCGACGCTGGCGCCGGTCTCGTAGGCCGCCCGCACGAGGTCCTGACCGGGATCGCTTATCGCCGGCGTCCCGGCCTCCGACACCAGCGCGACGTCCCCCTGCGCCAGTCGCTCCAGGATGACAGACGTCTTCTGCCGCTTGTTGCGGTCGTTGTAGCTCGTCAGGGGAGTGTGGATGTCGTAGCGGGAGAGGAGCTTGCGGGCGGTGCGCGTATCCTCGGCGGCGATGAGGCCGGCCTCTTTCAGCACCCGTAGGGCACGCAGGGTCACGTCCTCCAGGTTCCCGATAGGCGTCGCGACGAGGTAGAGAGTGCCCATTATGTCAATGAATTGCGCAGGCGTCTTATCTTTTTCGGAGATTGTACCAGATCAGGGATGACCCGCGTTGATTTCCTCGCCCCTTGTTGGTATAGTCTTACTATACTCCACGGTCCAATTCCCCAACGTCGAAGGGAGGGCAGCGCAATGAGGGACGTTGGCTGGCAAGCCGTCCCCGGACGGGGTTCTGCATCCCCCGCCGCAGTCATCGACGCCGAACTGCGCGAAGAGCGTCGTCTGGCTCCTCCCGGCGCCAAGCAGATGCGCCGCGCCTACGGCTTCGACGAGGTCGCCATCGTTCCCGGCGACGTCACGATTAACCCCGAGTTGACCGACACCTCCTTCGCCCTTGGCGGAGTCGAGCTGCGCCTGCCCTTCCTGGCGGCGGGCATGGACGCAGTCGTCAGCCCCCGTTCCGCGGCCGAATTCTCCAGGCTGGGCGGGCTTGCCGTTCTCAACGTCGATGGCTTGCAGACGCGTTACGAAGACCCCGAAAGCGTTCTCCAGGAGATAGCCGCCGCGCCACAGGGGGAAGTCGGTGCCGTACTGCAGCGAATCTACTCCCAGCCCGTGCGAGCGGAGCTCGTCGGCGAGCGGGTCGGCGAGATAAAGCGCGCAGGCGCTCTCTGCGCCGTCTCCTGCACGCCGGCCAGCGCCAAGCGACTCGCGCCCCTCGCGGTCGAGGCGGGCGTCGACGTATTCGTCGTTCAGTCCACTGTGACGACCGCTCGCCACAGCTCCCGCAGCCTTGAAGGCCTGCGCTTCGAGAAGCTATGCCAGCAGGTGCCGGTGCCCGTCGTTGTCGGAAACACCGTTAGCTTCGCCCCCTGCAAGGACCTCATGGAAACGGGCATAGCCGCCGTCCTCGTCGGCGTCGGGCCGAGCGTCATCTGTACCACGCGCGAAGTCCTGGGCATCGGCGTACCCCAGGTGACGGCGATAATCGACTGCGCGGCCGCGCGCGACGCCTACCTCCAGGAAAGTGGCCGCTACGTTCCCATAATCGCCGACGGCGGCATCCACGCCGGCGGCGACCTGTGCAAGGCGTTCGCGGCGGGAGCCGACGGCGCCATGCTGGGCACGCTCCTGGCCGTCGCGGAGGAAGCGCCGGGCCGCGGCTATCACTGGGGGATGTCAGCGCCGCACGCGGAACTGCCGCGCGGCAAGCGGGTTCATGTCGGCGTGCGCGCAAGCCTGGAGAAGATCCTCTACGGCCCGACCTCGCGCAGCGACGGAACCGAGAACCTGGCGGGTGTCCTGCGGACCGCTCTCGGCGTCTGTGGAGCAAGCAACATCCGCGAGTTCCACCAGGCGGAGATGATAATCGCCCCGTCGATCAAGACCGAGGGAAAGACCATCACCTCAGCCTAGCGCCGGTGGCCGGGCAAGCCTACTCGACCAACTGGATGAAGTGCATGAGGCTGTCGGGGTCGTAGACGCCTCGGATTGCGCCTGTCGTGATATCCGCCTTGACGAAGCGTCCCTCTACTTCACAATAGTTGCCCGTGCAACCGCCGTCGCCGTACCCTTCGAGGAAGAAGAGCGCGAACCCTTCGATTGTCACATAGCAGCGGCCGCCGCACAGCTCGTCGATAATCGGGACGATGACGACGCGCAGGCTCGGCAGACTCCCCGCGACGAAGGGGTTGCACTGCTGGACGATCGAGAAGTCGCCGTCATCGTTGGCCGTGAAGACCTCGCCAAACTCATCGCAGCTCGGATCTGTGTTGGCCACCCGGTAGTCGACACCGGTCCTGGTCGGGCCCGTCATGTTGCCGGGCTCTGTCCAGCACTCCGCCCCATCACACTCTGGTGCGGTGCCTACACAGCCGAGGGCCACAGCCGCCGCCGAGCAGATTACGCTGTCGCTACCGTACTGGATGGTGTCTTCATAGGTGCTCGCGCCCGTCCCGTCGATGGAAAGGGCGCCGAAGTCGCCGTTCTCGGCATCGCGGGCGTCGTATTTCAGGACTACGAGGTCTCCCGGATCCGACCCATCGATCTCGCTCTGGAGGACGCTCCAGGGCACGATGCCGTCGCTGCCGCCGGGAGACGTCTTGATCGCTGCCGCCCCCACCGTGACATCGGTCGATTCGATTCCCACCACCCGGGCGAGCATGTAGTCATGTTGGCGCTTCAGGGTCACCGTGATCTCCGGGTTGAGGCCGTGTGCGCAAGGGGTGCTGCTGCACACACTGATGGACTCAATCTGGTCAAGCTCGACGCCATTCTTCGTCGCCCAGGCGCGAGCTGAGTTGACGGCGGCGCTGGCGTCCGGGAGATCGATCGCGCCTGCCAGGGCCATCGCATCCGCCGCATTCTGGAAGTCTCGCTTGTCCGATACCAGAGAGCCGACGTCGATCGCGAGCGCGCTGAAACCGATGAGACCGGTCATCATGGCGCCGACGAGGACAGCGATCTGACCGCTTTGATTCCTGTGAAGCCTCCCCCAGATACGAGATAGAACACGCATCGCACTACTCCAATCGCATGTCCGACGACGACGATAGGTCGAAGTAACCGGCAAATTCCCCTCCGGTAACCAGCGTCATGATGCTCGACAGCGGCGTGATGAGGTCGTACCGGTAGTCTGCACTCACGACGACGGAGTCGCCGGGGGTTTGACCGTTGGGATAGGTCACGCTCACATCTGTCATATCCGCAACGGGTAGGGCGGCGGACTTGCAGACGCGGCTCACGACGTTGCCTTCATCGCTGCCGGTGCAATCGGTCGGGTACACGCCGGCCGGATTCCCCACGATGGCGTAGCGCGCCCCTTCGCGTGTGGCATTCGTCAGTTCCACGTATGACTTGAACCCCATCGCGAAATCGACGATGCCGAGCGCGAGTAGCAGTAGCACCGGTAACACCAACGAGAACTCAACCAGGCTCTGGCTTCGCTCGGACCTAATCCTTCGCAACATCTTCGCGACTCCGTGTGCAAGTAAGCGTTCTCGACGACGCGGCCGCAACGATAAGCCTTATCGGCCATCCTCGCTGGGCGGATCGTTGCCTTCCGTACTATTAATCGGCACAAATCAAGGAAACTTGGAGCGAAGCAGGGCGGGAAGAGTCTCTCCAGCCGGCGGATGAAGGCACGGCGGCTTCTCAGAAAAATGAATCGCCGTGGAGTACTTGCGGCTAGGTCAGGATCACGACAATGCGGTCGAGGCCGGCCAGGTCCTTCTTGACGGTGATGCGGGCTGCCGGAAAGCACTCCCGCGCCACTCCCAGCAATCGTTCCCCCTCGTCCCAACCGATCTCAGCCAGCAATCGCCCGCCAAACCGCAGGTGAAGCGGCGCAGCTCGCAGGAACCCCTCCAGCGCCCTCGTGCCGCTCGGCCCGCCGTCGAGCGCCGCGCGCGGCTCGTGGTCGCGGATCTCCGGCGGCAGCGCCTCCCAGTCGCTCGTCTTTACATAAGGCAAGTTGGCGACGATGAGGTCGACGGGCTCCGGCAGGGGGTCGAGCAGGTCGCCGTGCAGGAGACGCACGCGTCCCGCCAGCCTGCGACGCTCCACGTTGCGGGCCGCCAGCGCCAGCGCCCGCTCCGACTCGTCGATGGCATAGATAACGGCTTGCGGTAGGTGCGTCGCCAGCGCTACTGCTATGGCGCCGCAGCCGGTGCCGACGTCAGCGATGGTGGGAAGCCCTTCAGAAGCGACGCCCAACGCCTCGTCGACCAGCAACTCCGTCTCCGGGCGCGGGACGAGTGCGTCCGGCGTGACCTCCAGGTCGATGCCGTAGAACTCCTTGTGCCCGACGATGTAGGCCGCCGGCTCGCGCGTCAGCCGGCGCTCGACCAGTCGCTGGAATGCGACGCGCTGCGCATCGTCGAGGCCGTCTCGCAGGCGGGCGTAAAGCTGGGCGCGGTCGACGCCAAGGGCGTGACGCAGGAGGACCTCCGCTTCCAGGTCGGCGTCGTCGATGCCGGCTTCCTGGAGGCGGACTTGAGCTGCGTGGAGCGCTTCCGCCAGCGTCACACGAGCTGTTCCTCCAGCAGGCGGGCCTGCTCGCTCGTGGAGACGGCGTCGATCAGGGGATCGAGGTCGCCGTCGAGGATGCCCGGCAGGTTGTGCAGCGTTAGCCCGACGCGATGGTCGGTGACGCGGTCCTGCGGGAAGTTGTAGGTGCG
>DATLAX010000235.1:0-12507 GCA_035527215.1 Dehalococcoidia bacterium | reverse complement strand
GCTGCCGCGGTAGATGAAGCCGTTCATGACGAAGGCGCCGATTATCAGGGCCAGCGGCAGGAGGGGCAGCGAGCGCTGCGGCGTCGCTGGTGTCGACGCGCCGGCGGGCGGGCGCTCTGCCGCCGGAAGCTTCAGGACCTGGAGCAGGCCGACCATCGACAGCGCCATCGCCGACAGGAAGACGTATGCCCAACGCCAGCCGACGGTCGCGCCGAACAGCGTCGCCAGCGCCGGCGCCAGGGCAAGGCCCAGGTTCCCCGACATGCCGTGATAGCCGAGCACAAGACCTCGCTGCCGCGCGCCCTGCGCTATGAGGGAGATCGCGGCCGGGTGGTAGAGGCCGATGCAGAGGCCCAGCAGCGCCATGAAGACGCCCAGCATGGCGACGGAGGACGAGGTCGCGACGAGCAGGGACGCGACGGCCGCCGCGAGAAAGCAGAAGCGGAGGACCCGCCGCGACGTCAGCCAGTCGGAGAGGAAGCCGGAGGGCAGGGCGCCGGCCCCGAAGGCGAACGCGGCCACGTTGGCGATGAGGCCCAGGCCGAGCTTGTCGAGGCCGAACGTGTCGCCGATGCGCCAGAGCAGCGCGGCATACATCAGCTCCGTCGCGTGCACCGTCGCGTGCGCCGCCGACGTGTAGATGACGAGCGATCTCTGGGTCGAACGGTCCTCCAACTCTCCGCCTCGAAGGGTTTCGCCTTCCAGTCTAATGCCTGTCGCTCGATGGGAGCCACAGCGACTTTCTTGTCGGCCCACCGGACGGCTGCTAGAATGCGCCGCGTGGGAGGCTTGCCGGCCACGCTTCCAGCCTGCCTGCGGCCGGCCGCCGAGACTGGAAAGTCTCGGCTACGTGGTTTTCAACCGGGAGGATTCGATGGATCTAGCCGCATCGCTCACAATCGGCAAGCGCGAGTTCGCCTGGGGGACGCGCACGTTCGTCATGGGCATCATCAACGTCACGCCGGACTCCTTTTCCGGCGACGGCGTGGGAACGGACGCCGAGGCGGCAGTCGCGCAGGGGTTGCGTTTCACCGCCGAGGGCGCCGACATCCTCGACGTCGGCGGCGAGTCGACGCGGCCCGGCTTCGAGGGCATCAGCGCCGAGGAGGAGATGCGCCGCGTCCTGCCGGTCATCGAGCGCCTGTCGAGGCAGGTTGACACGCCCGTCAGCATCGACACGGCGAAGGCGGAGGTCGCCGCCGCCGCGCTGGAGGCCGGCGCCGTCATGCTGAACGACGTCTGGGGACTCAGGCGTGACCCGGACATCGCCGGCGTCGCGGCGCGATTCGGCGTGCCGGCGGTGGTCATGCACAATCAGCGCGGCCGCCCCTTCCGCGACGTTATCGGGGACGTCAAAGAGGGCCTGGAGGCGAGCATCGCCCTGGCGACGGCGGCCGGCGTGCCGCGCGAGCGGCTGATCGTCGACCCGGGCTTCGGCTTCGGTTGGAAAGAGGAGCACAACCTGGAGATGCTGCGACGCCTGGGAGAGCTGCGGGCGCTGGGGCTGCCCATCCTCGTCGGCACGTCCCGCAAGTCGACGATAGGCGCCGTGCTGGGGCTGCCCGTCGAGGAGCGCCTCTTCGGCACGGCGGCGAGCGTTGCGCTGGCCATAGCCAACGGCGCCGACATCGTGCGCGTCCACGACGTCAAGGAGATGATGCAGGTGCGCCGCGTCGCGGACGCCGTCGTCCGTGGCTGGCGGCGACCGGAGGAGAAGGTCGTATGACCGGCGACGAGGCCGTCTTCCTGGGCCTGGGCGCCAACCTGGGGAACAGGGCGGAGAACCTCCGCATGGCGCTTCGCTACCTGTCGTCGCTGGCGCGCGTCGACGCCGTGTCGTCGCTCTACGAGACGGCGCCCGTGGGAAGCCACGACCAGCCGAGCTTCTACAACGCCGTCTGCCGGATTGCGACGGGCCTTTCTCCGGAAGCGTTGCTCGACTACCTGAAGAGGGTTGAGTTCGAGATCGGCAGGCGGCAGGCCCCGCGCTGGGCGCCGCGTCCGATTGACCTCGACGTCCTCCTCTACGGCGACCGCGTCGTCGAGACGGCGAACCTGGTGGTCCCGCACCCGCATCTGGCGGAGCGGGCGTTCGTTCTCGTGCCGCTGGCGGAAATAGCGCCGGACGTTCGGCATCCCGCGCTCGGCAGGACGGTCAGCGACATGTCAGCGTTGCTGGGCGGGTCGGAGCTTGCGGGCGTGACGAAGCTGGAGCCGCCCGGCTGGGAGAAGACGTAGCGTTTGGCCAAAACGTAGCCGAGGCTGGAAAGCCTCGGCTTCCATTCGTGGTCAACCCGGGCTCTGTCCGGCGACTAGATCTCAGCCAGCTCCTCCAGCTCCTGGGTGTCCATCATCTCCGGCTCCGTCGTCAGCATCGTCCAGCCCACCCAGACGGCGAGCAGGTTGACCGCGCCCAGGGCGAACAGCAGGGGCATGGCCAGGGCAAGATAGCTGCGCCGCACGACGCCGAAGAGGAAGATGGCCATCTCGGCCAGCGCGCCGACAATAATCAGCAGTCCAAACATCTGTGACTTATCCATGGTCTTACCTCCGCAGACTTCCCGCGAGACGCCGGTGGCTAGCTTTCGCTCTTGCGCAAGTCCGGCGGGAGTAGATTGGGGATGCTGTCGTTTATGGGGTAGCGCTCGTCGCACCTGGCGCAGTAGAGGTTGCCGTCGATCACCTCATCGCCGTCTTCCTTGTCGACAGTAAGCTCAAGGTTGCCCTTGCACATCGGGCAGGCCAAGATATCCATGAGGTCCTTTTTCACGATGGGCGCTCCTCGATAGGCGTCTGAAGAACAGAAGAATTGTACGGTAGCCTTTCATCTGCTGTCAATCTTGGGGAAATCCCCTACGCCTGTGGACGTATGGACGCCGGAGCCGCTACCTTCCTATAATTGATCATCGAGCTAGATGAATAGCGACAGCGAGTCGCGGCATATGAGCGCTCAACCGGATAGCCAACCATACGTGTCGCTCGTGCTCCCCGCCTATAACGAGGAGCAGCGAATCGGCGCCTCGTTGCGCAAGATGGCCGACTTCCTCGGCCGGCAGACATACGACTGCGAGATCCTCATCGTCGACGACGGCAGCAGCGACGCCACGGCCGACGTCGCGGAGAGGTCCGCGGCGTCGATGCCGGGCAGGGTGCAGTTGCGCGTCCTGACGCATCACTGGAACCAGGGCAAGGGCGCCGCCGTCAAGACCGGCTGTCTCGCGGCTTCCGGCAAGTACGTCATATTCACCGACGTGGACCTGGCGAGCCCCCTGGAGGACTGCGAGGGGATCATCAAGGCGCTGTCGGAGTCCGCCGACGTCGCCGTCGGCACGCGCGTCCAGCCCGGCGGCTATGACATGCGCCGCTCGCAACCGCTGTCCCGACGCGTCATGGGACGTCTCTTCACCTTCTTCCGCAAGCGCCTGCTGCTGCCCGACATCGAAGACACGCAGTGCCCGCTGAAGGGCTTTCGGCGAGAGGCGGCGCAGCGCATATTCCGCGCCCAGCGTCTCAGCGGCTGGTCGTTCGACGTCGAGCTACTCTACCTGGCGCGTCGCTTCGGCATGAAGACGGAGCAGATACCGGTGCACTGGGAGCACGTCGGTGGTTCGACGCTCAAGATGAGCCCGCGAATGGCGCTGCGTGTCTTCTGGGACCTGCTGCGACTTCGCTTCCTCCATCCTCGGACGGCGGGTCAGAAGGCCGGCCGCTGACAATGCGCGGCGCCGTGATGCACCCGGAGCACGTGCTGACCATTCCGCCAGCGGCGAGGCGGCTGCAGCTTGCCATTCTGCTCACCGCCGTCATCCTCGTCGCGGAGGTAGTCACCGGCTTCCTGGCGAACAGCCTTGCCCTCCTCTCCGACGCCGGTCACGTGCTGACGGACCTGTTCGCCCTCGCCCTGAGCTGGATTGCAGTCCGCCAGTCCGCCCGCGCCTCGACCGGCCGCATGACGTACGGGTTCCACCGCGTCGGCATCCTCGTCGCCGTCGTCAACGCCGCCACCGTGGCGGTAGTGGCGGTCCTCATCTTCATCGACGCCGGAAGGCGCTTGCAGGAGACGCCGGAGATCAAGGGGAACCTCCTGCTGGCGATGGCGGTTGCCGGCGGCCTCGTGAACCTCGTCGTTGCCGGCGTGCTGCACAGCGAGATCTCGCGCAGCCTGAACGTGCGCAGCGCCTTCCTCCACGTCGTCGGCGACCTGCTGGGCTCCATCGGCGTCCTCGTCGCGGCGATAGCGGTGCTGGCGGGCAACCTGGTCTGGGTCGACGCGGCGGTCAGCATCTTCATCGGCCTGATCATCCTCGTCGGCGCGGCGCGCATCCTCCGCGAAGCGATCAGGATCTTCCTCGAGGCGACGCCCGCGCACATCGACGTCGATGAGCTGGTCAGCGAGATGGCGGCGATACCGGGCGTCCTGGGTGTCCACGACCTCCACGTCTGGTCGATAACGCCGAGCATCCATGCCCTGAGCTGCCACCTGCTCGTGGAGGACCGCAGCATCAGCCAGGGTTGCGCCTTGCTCGAAGGGATAAACGAGCTGCTGTCCGACCGCTTCTCAATCGGCCACAGCACGATCCAGATGGAGACGGAGGAATGCGACCCCAACGCTCTCCACTGCCACCTCTCGCCCCAGGGAATGAATTCCGCAGACCACGTCCACTGATCCACCCCCGGTTCGCGCAGGCCGGGCGTCTCGCCCGGCCGTCACGCCGTCAGCCGGGCGGGCAAGATTCCCGCCCCACGTGGGATGCGCGCCGAATTGACGAGCCGCGGCGCGCCGGTTTATGCTTCCCTTGTTCCCCACCACCCACGAAAGGCGAGATGGAATGCAGCAGGCCCGTTTTCGCGTTGGAAACCTCGAACTCCTTGTGATGTCCGACGGCTCCTACTATCTGGACGCCGGCGCCGTTTTCGGCGTCGTGCCGCGGGAGCGCTGGGAGCCATACGCCGGTTCCATCGATAGCCATCACCGCCTGCCGCTGGGGACGAACTGCGTCGCGCTCCGGTCGCAGGGAAAGGCGATCCTGATCGAGACCGGCGTCGGCGAGAAGACGACGCGCAAGGACGCGACGCCGCTGGAGGAAGGGAACCTGATCAGCGAGCTCGAGGCGGGCTTCGGAAAGCCGGAAGAGATCGACGTCGTCATCAACTCGCATCTTCACGGCGACCACTGCGGCTGGAACACGCGCTACGTCGACGGCAAGCTCGTGCCCACCTTCCCGAACGCCGACTACCTGGTCCAGGGCGCGGAATGGGAAGCGGCGACGCACCCCAACGAACGCACGCGCGCGACGTACCTGGAGGAGAACCTTACGCCGGTCGCGGAGAGCGGCCGCCTGCGGCTGCTCGACGGCGAAACGAAGGTGACGGACCAGATCACGATAGTGCCCAGCGTGGGGCATAGCGAAGGGCATGCCAGCATTGTCATGACGTCGGGCCGCGAGATGGCGATCTACACCGGCGACATAGTGCAGCAGGCGGCGCAACTGGAGCGCACGGCCTGGGTGTCGGCGTTCGACGTCCTGCCGCTGATGTCGATGGAGGCGAAGAAGCGGCTGGTGGAGAAGGCGATCCGGGAGAAGGCGCTCCTCATCTGCGTCCACCTGCCGTTCCCCGGCGTTGGCCGCATGACGCGCACGGCGGACGGCCGCAAGAAGTGGGAGCCGGTATAGACGCGGCGGGCGTGAAAGGCGTATGGACCGGGAGGAGCCGATTGTGAGCGATGCCTCGCTGAAACGTAGCCCGCTGGACGCGGAACACCGCCGCCTCGGCGCGAAAATGGTGCCCTTCGCCGGCTGGGAGATGCCCATCCAGTTCAGCGGCATCATCGAAGAGCACAACGCCGTCCGCCACCGGGTCGGCGTCTTCGACGTCTCCCACATGGGACGTCTTATCGTCACCGGCCCCGACGCGGCGGCGCTCCTGCGACGCGCGCTCACCTACAACGTCCGTCGCCTGGAGGAGTGGCAGGCGCACTACGCGGTCATGTGCCGCGACGACGGTGGCATCATCGACGATCTCTTGGTCTACCGCATGGACGCCGGCCGCTTCCTCGTTGTCGACAACGCCTCGAATGCCGACAGCGATCGCGACCACATCGCCGGACTCGTCGAACCGGGAATGGACGTGACTCTCGACGACATTCAGCAGCGCACGGCGATGGTCGCGGTCCAGGGGCCGGAATCATCGCCGCTCCTGGCGGAGACGGTGACCGGGACGCTGATTCAAGCGCTGCCGCGTCACGGCTGCATGGAGTTCGAGCTGCTGGGGTCGAATGCCGTCATTGCGCAGAGCGGATACACGGGCGAAGCGGGCTGCGAGATCATCACCGATGCCGGGCGAGGGCACGCGCTCTGGGAAGCGCTGCTGGCGGCGCGCGCGAAGCCGTGCGGTCTCGGCGCCCGCGATACGCTGCGCCTGGAGGCCGCTCTGCCGCTCTACGGCAACGACATCGATAGGACGGCTAACCCCTTCGAGGCTGGACTGGGGTGGGCGGTCGACCTCGATGACGAGCCGTTCGTCGGCCGGGAGGCGCTGCTGCGCGTAAGAGAAGAAGGCGTGCGACGCCGTCTGGTCTGCCTCCAGGCGTCGGACAAGGGAATCATGCGCTCAGGCTTTCCCGTCTTGCGCAACGGCGAGACCGTTGGTAGAGTAACCAGCGGCGGCTTCTCCCCTACGCTCGGAACCAGCATCGGCATGGCATACGTTCCTTTGGAGCTTGCGGAGGTGGGGACTTCGTTGGAGGTGGACGTTCGCGGCAGGCCGTTGCCGGTCACCGTGGTAAAGAGGCCCTTCTACAAGCGGTCGAACTGAGATAAGAGATTCGCGAGGGAGCGTGAGATGGCTGACAGCCCCAAGGACCGGCGCTACACGAAAGAGCACGAATGGGTCCGGCTCGCGGACGGCGAAGCTCTCCTGGGGATCACGGACTTCGCGCAGGAGCAGTTGGGCGACCTCGTGTATTTCGACCTGCCGGAGCCGGGCGCGCAGATCCGTCAGCACGCCAAGCTGGGAGAAGTGGAGTCCGTCAAAGCGGTCTCCGAGATCTATGCGCCGGTCAGCGGCGAGGTTGTCGAAGTGAACCAGCGGGTGATGGAGTCGCCGGAACTGGTGAACCGGGACCCGTACGGCGATGGCTGGCTGTTGAAGGTGAAGCCGGGCGACCCCTCGGAGTTGGACAATCTGCTCTCGGCCGAAGAGTACGATGCGCTGGTGGCAACGGCCGCGGGCGAGCAACATTAGCCGTCTGAGACGAATGGCACTTGTCTAGTCCCTACATCCCGAATACGGATGCCGACCGCCGCGCCATGCTGGAGCGCATCGGCGTCGCTTCTGTTGACGCCCTCTTCGACGATATCCCCGCGCAGGTGCGCAACCCTGCCCTGACGCTGCCGCCGCCGCTCAGCGAACCCGAACTCGTCCGCGAGCTGTCGCAGATGGCGGCGCGCGACCACCCGGTCGGCGAGATGCCCTGCTTCCTCGGCGCCGGAGCCTACCGCCACTTCATCCCCAGTGTCGTCGACTACGTCATCCGGCAGGGCGCGTTCGCCACCGCCTACACGCCCTACCAGCCGGAGATAAGTCAGGGGACGCTGCAATCGATCTTCGAGTTCCAGTCGCTGGTCTGTGAGCTGACGGGCATGGACGTGGCCAACGCCGGCATGTACGACGGCGCCGGCGCTCTCGCCGAGGCCTGCCTGATGGCCGTTCGCATCACCGGACGCGAGCGCCTGGCCCTCCTCCCGACCGTCAACCCGAGCTATCAGCGCGTCGTGCGGACGTACGCTGAGGGCCACTCGCTCGCCGTCGACATGCTCGACGCGGGCGAAGCGCCCGGCGACGAGCACGCCTGTCTCGTCGCCCAGCAGCCGAACTTCTTCGGCTGCCTGGAGGACGTCGGCGCGCTGGAGAAACGGGCTCACGGCGCCGGCGCTCTCTATGTCGTCGTTCCGGAGCCCGTGTCGCTGGGCATGCTCAAGCCGCCGGGCGAATACGGCGCGGACATCGTCGTCGCCGAGGGGCAGCCGCTGGGCATACCGCTCAGCTTCGGCGGACCGTACGTCGGCCTCTTCGCGACGCGCCGCGAGCACATACGGCAGATGCCGGGCCGTCTCGTCGGGCAAACGAAGGACGTGGAAGGCCGGACCGGCTATGTCCTGACGCTCCAGACCCGCGAGCAGCACATCCGGCGGGAGCGCGCGACCTCGAATATCTGCTCGAACGAGCAGCTCTGCGCGCTGGCGGCGACGGTCTATCTCTGCGCGATGGGCAAGCAGGGGATGCGCCGGGTCGCGGAGCTCTGCTATCACAAGGCGCACTACGCCGCCGACAGCATCGCCGCCCTGCCCGGCTATTCGCTGCCGCTGACGGGCGCGTTCTTCAAGGAGTTCGTCGTGCGCTGTCCGCGGCATCCGGGCGAGGTCAACGCGGCCCTGCTGGAGCGGGGGATAATCGGCGGGCTCGACGTATCCGGCCAGATCGAGAGCGGCATGCTGCTCTGCGTCACGGAGATGAACAGTCGCGAGGAGATCGACGGGCTGGTCGGCGCGCTAAAGGAGATCGGCGCATGAGCGACGGCGAACGCCGCGACATCGGATCGAAACTCAGTTTCGACCGCGGCCGGCCGGGACGCGCGGCGGTGACGCTGCCCGATTGCGACGTCCCGCTCGCGAAGATGCCGTCGCCGTCGCTGCTGCGCGACGACCTGCCGCTGCCGGAGATGTCGCAGCCGGAGATCGTCCGCTACTTCGGCAATCTCGCCTGTCTGAACTACAGCGTCGATACCGGCTTCTACCCCCTCGGCAGTTGCACCATGAAGTACAACCCCAAGCTGCACGAGGACCTGGCGCGGCTGCCCGGGTTCGCGCAGGTCCATCCGCTGCAGCCCGTCGAGACTGTGCAGGGGGCGCTGGCTCTCATGCACGAGCTACAGGGCTTCCTGGCGGAGATAACGGGCATGGACGCGGTCAGCCTGACGCCGGCGGCGGGCGCGCACGGCGAGCTGACGAGCATCCTCGCCGTGAGGGCGTACCTGGAGCATCGCGGCGAGTCGCGACACAAGGTGCTCGTCCCCGACTCCGCGCACGGCACGAACCTGGCCACGGCGTCGACGGCGGGGTTCCGCTGCCTGCCCATCGCCTCCGACGCGCGCGGCAACACGGACCTGGCGGCGCTGGCGGCGTCGCTTGACGACGACGTCGCGGCGCTGATGCTGACGCTTCCCAACACGCTCGGCCTCTTCGACGAGAATATCCTGCGGATAGCGGAGATGGTCCACGCGAAGGGCGCGCAACTCTACTGCGACGGCGCCAACCTGAACGCGCTCCTCGGTCAGGTCAAGATAGGAGACCTCGGCTTCGACGTCGTCCATATGAACCTGCACAAGACGTTCAGCACGCCCCACGGCGGCGGTGGTCCGGGCGCGGGGCCGGTCGCCGTGAAGACGCACCTGGCGCCGTTCCTGCCGTCGCCGAGAGTAGCGCCGACACCGGACGGGCGCTTTGCATTCGAGGAGCCGGAGCACAGCATCGGCAAGGTGGGCGCGTTCCACGGCAACTTCGGGATACTGGTCAGGGCCTACGCCTACATCCGCAGCCTGGGCGCCGCCGGCCTGCGCGAGGTGAGCGAGAACGCGGTGTTGAACGCTAACTACTTGCTGGCATGCCTGCGGGAGGCATATCATCTCCCCTACGATCGGCGCTGCCTGCACGAGGTGGTCTTCTCGGGCTCGCGACAGCGCGCGAACGGAGTGCGCACGCTCGAGGTGGCGAAGAGGCTGATCGATTACGGCTTTCATCCGCCGACGGTGTACTTCCCGCTCATCGTCGAAGAAGCGCTGATGATCGAGCCGACGGAAACGGAGAGCAAAGAGACGCTCGACTTGTTCTGCGAGGCGATGCTGGCGATTGCGCGCGAGGCGGAGTCGGAGCCGGAGCCGCTGCGAAGCGCGCCTCACGCGGCGCCCGTGCGCTGTCTCGACGAGGCGGCAGCCGCGCGCAATCCGGTGCTGCGCTGGCAAAAGGAGGAACGGGCGTGAGGTGGCTGTGGCTTGCCGCTGTCGTCGCCCTGACGCTGCTCGGGGCGAGCTGCGGCGGTGGTGGCGGCGCCGGCGATGCGGCGCCTTTGCTCACGGACGATGACCTGCGTGAGATGGTCGTGCTCTCCTCCTCCGGGCTCCCCTGGGAGATCACGCCGCAGGAGGATAGCGCCAAGTCGGATGAGCAGGCGGCGGGCGACTTCCTCGACGCCGGGACGTGGCTGCAGAACTACCAGCGCTGGGGCCGCACCGGCGGCCACCAGGCCGCGTTCGCGGTGTCCGGCAGCGACATGACCGCTGTGGAAACGCAGGTCGAGTCCTACGAGTCGAGCGACGGCGCGACGGACGCCTTCGCCGCGCTGCGCGGCTTCCTCGCATCGCCCGACGCGGTGAGCACGTTCGAGGCGCAGGGATTCAGCGGCATCCACATCGACGAGGTCAACGCCGAAAGCGTCGGCGACCAGTCCGCAGGCTACTCGATACGGGTCGTAGCCAGCTCGCGGGCGTACGACACGTTCATCGTCCTCTTCCGGCGCGGCGTCATCGTCGCCACGGCATCCGTGGGCGCGCCGACCGGCGACATCGTCCTCGGCGACGTCGATGCCGCCGCGAAGGCGCTGGACAGCCGCATCCAGAGCGTCCTCGGTCGATAATTCCCCGGCCGCGTCGTTAACCAACCCCTCCTTCAAGCGTTATCAGTAGCGCGAGGAGCCGCGTTTTCCCTGCCGGACTGCCGTCGCATCGCGTCCGGCGGCGGAGCGTAGGGAAAGCGCAGGGAAAGCGTCCGCTTCCCGTCAAGCACCGCGCGCATTCCTGCGCTAGCATCTGCTCGAAAGCTTGATTTGACGTCGGACAGGTTGTCTGAAGAGGAGGAACGATGATGGCGAACTCACACAGGTCGATTTCATGGCTGCGACGGTGGGCGCTCCGGCTGCCGGCGGCGCTCGTTCTTGCGGCGGTGCTGCCGCTGGGCGCATCGCCGGCCGCGGCCGAGCAGGGCACATTCGAGGTGGTCTGCACACCGGATACCTTCCAGCCCGGCGTGTGGGTAGCGGTCGAATGCGTCACCGTTATCGCGAACGGCACGCAGGATGTGGCGCTGGGGGGACGTGTGGCTGTGGGGAGCATCAGCGGCCCCTTCCCCGACTACTTCTGGATGTGGAACACCCGCGATGGCGAATACGTGCCGGTCGGCACCAGCGACCTCAGCTTCGAGGGAGATGAACCGCTTGAGCCCGGCCAATCGTCCGAATCACGCCTGATCGGTCTCCTGCGGATGAGGGAAGGGACCTGGCGAGGAGATGACACCCTCTACAGCGGAGACCGTGAGGTGGCCACCATCCCCGCGCAGCTCGTCGCCAGTGACGGCGCGACGGCGCCACCGCAGAATCTGCTGGTGACGAAGACGCTGGTGGAGGGCGGAACGACGGAAGGCACGCCGACCGCCACGTACGAGACGAAGATAACGAATCAGGGCTCCACGACGTTCACCACCCTCATTATCACCGACCGCACCGAGAACGGCTCATTGCTCGATGCGGAGCCCGCGCCGTCCGCTCGCAACGACGCCGTTAACCTCGTCACCTGGGACCTGTCGTCCTTCGGGACCGACTCCCTCGCGCCGGGCGAGTCGCTGCTCCTGCGCACGACCTATGGCCCACCGAGTGGCGACTACGGCTGTTCCTACGTGAGGAGTGGCGTCGTCGTCGAAGCCGAAGCGGACGGGACGGTGGAGCGCTACGGCACGCGTCCGGAGGAAGAGGCGTTTGTCGGCGACTGCAGCTACGACTACGAGCCGGGTGGAAGGGGAGGCCCCGTCGCGGCGCCGCCGACGGGCGAAGGTCCGGGCGAGGGAGTGTTCGACTTCATATGGGCGGCGACATTCCTGGCGGCAGGCGGAGCCGCGCTGATGGGTGCGGCGACGCTGGTGCGACGGAGGCTGCGGCGGTGACGGGCTCTGACTAGACCAGGAGTTGCGGGACTGTGAGCTGGCCGTAGAGGAACACGGCGACGCTCGGGTCCGCCCCGGTGCGACGCCCGGCTTCACCGCCTCGCCGCCCGCCGACGTCGATGCCGCCGCGAAGGCGCTGGACGCTCGAATCGAGGACATCCTCAGCAAGCTACCAGATGGAGGACATCGGCTTCATCGAGCCGCAAGTCCGCGCCGGTTGCGGCACGTGCGGCATCCCCTTAGACTACTCACTATCGAGCCCGGTCCGGCTTTGTAGGCCGAGTCGCTACTCAGCGCAAAGGCAAAAGGACCATCCCCTGGAGAAGGCAAGCGCCGTCGCGATGGAAGAGCTGAGCAGCGCCGAACGCCTGGCCCGCGGCCTGCGTCGACACTCCCGCGCGCTCGTTCAAACGGCCGCACTCGCCGCCGCCGTGGTGATGGGCATCCACGGTTCCCTCATCATCAACGAGCCGTCGATGCGCCGCTTCGACGAGGCGCTGGTCTGGTACGGCTTTGC
>DATLAX010000234.1:0-24831 GCA_035527215.1 Dehalococcoidia bacterium | reverse complement strand
GCGCCACTGGACGACAAGGAGAGGCAACTGGTGCTGGGCGAGAACGCCCGCCGCCTGCTGGGGCTCCCATGAGAGAGAAGAAGACCCGCCCGCCGGCAGCCAGGGAAAACAACCTGCGCCTGTTCGTCGCCTGCGAGCTGCCGCCGGAGGCGCTGGAGGCGCTTGCCCGCGTGCAGTCGGACCTGCGGGACCAGGGCGCCGGCCGCCTGCGCTGGGTGCGTCCCGAGGGCGTTCACCTGACCCTCAAGTTCCTCGGCGGTGTCGCATCGGCGAAGGCGGAGCGCGTCATCGACGCCCTGGCGAAGGCAATCGTCGAGCCGTTCACGCTCAACCTGCGATTCGACCGCCTGGGCAGCTTCGGCGGCCGGATGCGGCTGCGCGTGCTATGGGTGGGCCTGGCCGGAGACGTCGAAGAGCTTGCGTCGCTGGCGGAGACGGTGGAGAAGGCATTGAAGCCGCTGGGCTTCCCGCGCGAGACCCGGCCGTTCGCGCCGCACCTCACGCTGGCGCGCGTGCCCGACGATATGGGCATCGAGGAGCGCAGCCGTCTCGCCGACCTGGTAGCCGCCTACAAGCTACCGTCGCAGCCGTCGATGACCATCTCCGAGGTGGCGTTGATGCAGAGCTTCCTTCAACCCGGCGGCGCCCGCTACGAACAGCGAGCGGCCTTCCCCTCTTCTCCGTAGCATCGGGGCTCCGTACCCGACCCGATCCCTTCACTAGGACCTAGGCGAAGCCCAGCGCCTTCTCAATCGCGGCGAGGTCCGCGGGCAGCTCGATGAGGTCCGCTTCCGCCTTCATCGCCGTCTCCGGGTCCTTCAGGCCGCTGCCCGTGATCACGCAGACGACGGTCTGACCGGCCAGCGACAAGCCCTCGCGGGTCACCTTCAGCAGGCCCGCCACGCACGCCGCCGACGCCGGCTCGCAGAAGATGCCCTCTTCCCGCGCCAGGCGGAGGTACGCATCGAGGATCTCGTCGTCGGTCACGGCCTGGATGTCGCCGCCGGACTCGTCACGCGCCGCCACGGCGCTCTTCCAGCTCGCCGGGTTGCCGATGCGGATGGCCGTCGCTATCGTCTGCGGCTCCTCGACCGGATGCCCGAGGACGATGGGCGCGGCCCCGGCCGCCTGGAAGCCCATCACGCGCGGCCGCTTCTGTGCCTTGCCCAGCCGCTGGTATTCCGTGAAGCCGCGCCAGTAAGCGGTGATGTTGCCGGCGTTGCCGACGGGGATGAAGAGGTAGTCGGGCGCCTCGCCCAGGGCGTCGACGACCTCGAAGGCGGCGGTCTTCTGCCCTTCGATGCGATAGGGGTTGACGGAGTTGACGAGGGCAATCGGGTGGATGTCGGTGATCGTCAGCGCCAGGCGCAGCGCCGCGTCGAAGTTGCCGTCGATGGCGATGACCCGCGCCCCGTGCGCGACGGCCTGCGCCAGCTTCCCCTGCGCGATGCGTCCCTTCGGCACCAGGACGTACACATCGAGGCCGCAGTGCGCGGCGAAGGCGGCGGCGGAAGCGCTGGTGTTGCCGGTGGAGGCGCACATGATGGCGCGGTCGCCCTCCTCGATGGCCTTGGCGACGGCCATGACCATGCCGCGGTCCTTGAACGAGCCGGTGGGGTTGCAGGACTCCAGCTTGAAGTAGAGCGCCTCGCAGCCGGTCTCTTTCTCGAGCCGCTGCGACCGCACGAGCGGCGTCGCGCCCTCGCCGATGTACAGCATCGGCGTCGCGTTGGTGATCGGAAGGTGGTCGCGGTAGCGACGCAGCACGCCCGGGCCGGCCGAATCGCTGCCGGGCAGGGCCGTCCCCTGGGGATCACTCGCGGAAGAGCCCGAGGGCATGCTGCTCCAACTCCTTTATCTCTCGCTCCAGGTCGTCTATCTGGCGTCGCTTCAACTGCTCCTGGCTCTGGGTCAGCTTGAGCAGGTGCTCGGCAAGCTGCTGCCGGTACTCGTCCAGGCGCGAGTTCAGAGCGTCGAGGCGTCCTTCGTAGCCGTGGTGCTTACCTTCCAGGGCTGCCAGAAGGCGCTGGTGCTCGTCCCTGCTGCCTGAGAGACCGTTCACCATCTCCTCGACCTCCGCGAAACGCGCCTCCAGGCGTTGCCGCTCTACGCGACTCAGTTCCAGGCGCTGCGGCAGTTCGCTCAGCTCCTGGACCTGTCGCGTGAGGTCGGCCGCCTCCGATTCGATGCGCCGCACCATGTCGGTGAGGAGCCGTGTCCTCTCACTGACTGTCTCCGCATCCCGCGAGGCGTTCTCCACGCCCCCTTCGAGCTCCGGCAGCTTCTGTTCCAGCCGGTTGACGGCTTCCGTGTTGCGGGCGGTCCTGCCCTCCAGATCGTCGAACCGCTGTTGAAGGTCCGTCACCTGTTGGGCGGTTACGGCGGCGCTGTCCTGGTAACGCCGTCCCGTCTCTTCGATGCTGCCCTGTCTCTCCTGCCAGGAAGCGACCCTGCGCTCCAGGTCCTCCACCTGCTTCACGAGCTCCGCCCGCTCCAAGCGGACGCGCTCAGCCTCGGCCTGCTGCTGGCGCGTCGCCTCCTCGAAATGGCCGCGGGCGCGTTCCTGCTCCTCGCGAAGCCGCCCGGTCAGCGTCTGTAGCTGACGGACCTCCTCTTGAACTTGGGCCAGGGTTGCCAGTTGGACGTTGATGCCCGCGACGGCTTCGTCTTGATGGCGCGAGCGGTCGACGAGGTCGGAGAGCAGCGCCTGAAGCTGTTCTACCTGCTGCTCCAGCTTCCCGGCCTGGATCTTCGCGTTGTGGAGTTCGTCCTGGAGCCACTGGAGGTTGCCGGCAGGCGCCTCTATCTCCTGATCTTCCGGAGACATCCGCCGTCCCTCCTACTCCTCGATTCTGATGAAGCTGCCTATCTGGGTCACGTCGTCCAGGGCGGCCACTTTCCGCAGGGCTTCCTGAACGGCTTTCTCCTGTGCCTCGTGAGTGGTTATGACGATCTCCGCCGTCTGCTTCGCCTCGTCGGCTTCCTTCTGAATGACCGTCGCGATGCTTATCTCGTTCTTGCCGAGGATGCTGGCGATCTGCGCCAGGACGCCCGGCCTGTCAGCCACCGTCATGCGGATGTAGTAGCGGGTACGCAACTCCTCGATGGGCCGCAGCGAGACAACCCTTCCGGCCGACGAGCGGATAGGCTCGGCGCCGCCGTGCGTCAGAGTGCGGGCCGCATTCAGGACATCGGCGACGACAGCGCTGGAGGTCGGCTGCGGCCCGGCGCCCGGGCCCTGGAACATCACTCTCTTCACCAGGTCGCCTTCCACCTGGATCGCGTTGAGGACGCCGTCGACCATCGCCAGCGGCTCCGTCTCAGCGAGGAGCACGGGATGGACGCGCACCTGTATCGTGGCGTCTTCCCTCTTGGCGACGGCGAGCAGCTTGATAGCGTAGCCCATCTCGCGCGCGTAGCGAAAGTCCTTCGCGCTGAGCCCGGCGACGCCCTGCCGGTACACCTGGTCGGGCGTGACCGTCGTCCTGAAAGCGAGGCTGGAAAGTATCGAGAGCTTGTACGCCGCGTCGATTCCTTCGACGTCGTTCGTCGGGTCGGCTTCCGCGTAGCCGAGTGATTGGGCGCGTTGCAGCGCCTCACCGAAGTCGCACCCTTCCTTGCTCATCGAGCTGAGGATGTAGTTTGTCGTGCCGTTGATGATCGCGGAGATCGAAGTGATCTCGTTCGCCAGCAGGTCGCGCTTGAGCGGCGCGATGATGGGGATACCGCCGCCGACGCTCGCCTCGTAGAGAATATCCACGCCCTTGTCTTGCGCCAGAGCCAGCAGCTCCGGGCCGTGCTTGGCCATGACCTCCTTGTTGGCGGTGACCACGTAGCGTCCCGCCTCGAGCGCCCATTTGATGTAGTCGTAGGCGGGCTTCTCGCTGCCCAGCAGCTCGATCACTATCTCGGCGTCCAGGTTGGCGAAGAACTCCTCGCCGTCGGTCGCGACGAGGGCGCGGTCGAGGGAAAGAGCATCGGCCTTGTCGAGGTCCCGCTCGAGCACGCGTGCCAGTACGACCCGCCCGTCCCGCTGCTTCGAGAAGGTGTCTGCCTTTTCGAGCAGCACGCGCGCGACCGCGCTGCCGATCACGCCCAGGCCCATCAGGCCGACTCTAGTTTGGTTGCCGCTACTGGCCAGCCTGTACCCCCGATCCCTCGCTTGTGGCAACTTCCCTGAGGCGCGTGACCATCGTCATGTCGGAAATATAGTAGCGATTGACCTGCACTTGCCCGGCGATCCCATCCTGCCAGTCTACGTAGGACTGCTCCTCGATAAGGCGCCGCTGGTCGGACGTCACCTCCATCGACAGCGACTTCTCCATGACCTCATAGACATAGTAGGTGTTAGTCTGACTACTCCAGACAGGCTCCGTCCGCTGACCCACTTCAAGGGCGAAGACGGTGTCGCCGACGGCGGGTTCGAGTGCCCCGCGGGGCATCCAGCCCATCTCGCCGCCGTTGTTCTTCGTGTTCGTATCGTAAGATACCTCGGCGGCGATGGTGGCGAAGTCCTCTCCGGCCGCCAGCCTGTCCAGCACCATCTGGGCGTCCTCCTGCGAGACGACGCGAATATCCCGCAGCTTGATCTGCTCCGCGCTCGCCGGGATGCCGGAGCGCAGGTTCTTCCGGATCTCGTCCTCCAGCAGTTGGGAGCCGACCAACTCACGGTATTCATTCGGGCTGAGGCCGCTGTCGCGGACTACCGTGCGGTAGGCGTCGGCGTACGTCGCCGGGTCCGCGGAGTCGGACAGGCCGAGATTCAGGCGGATCTTGGCTTCTATCTCACCGTCACCGACGCTGACATCGAGTTGAGTGGCGCCGATTCGGTTGAGCTCCTCGGCCTCGATGCTGTTCAGTGTTTGGACCACCGCAACATCCTGGTTCAAGAGCAAGGGCTCACCGGGAGTAGCGTTGCGGATTTCGTATCGAAGGCGCTTTTCCACGTAGCCCATGCTAAAGTTGCGGTCGCCGACTTTGACCACGGCCTGTTGCTTAGGGCGAATCGTGCTCTGATAGTAGCCGAATCCGGCGACGCCCAGGATCGCGATGGCAACGACCACGAAACCGACGATGACTATTACCTGGGCGCGCCGCTCAGTCTCACGACGTGCACCTGTTTTCGACCGTGCCCGGGCGCCCAGTTGGCGCCGGTCCCTGCGCGAGGTTGGTGGTCCGCCACCAGACGGGGCGCGGCCAAAGATGCCCATTGCAGATAATGCTCACTTTCCCCCGCGAACGGGTGAAACAGGAAGGATGGGCTCTACCTCTCCGGCAGTTGAAGAGGGATCAACTGCGGAAAAAGCCCGGACCGGTTGTCCGGAAATGCTCTGCCGTGTAGGGCAGCAGCGCAAGATGCCGCGCCCGCTTGAGGGCGACGGTCAACCGCCGCTGATGTCGAGCGCAGGTGCCCGTCTTCCGGCGCGGTTCGATCTTCCCGCGATCCGACAGGTAGCGGCGTAGCCCGTCCACATCCTTGTAGTCGATCTGCTGAACCTTTTCGGCACAGAAGAAGCACACCTTGCGGCGAGACATATAGCGCGGCCTTCTCCGCTCCGGCCTGGCTGCCGGCGCCACCTCTGCCGGCCGCTCGCCTTCCGTCTGCGTGGTCGCCGGCTCTTCGGGCTTGGCCTCTTCTGCCGCTACTGGAGTTCCGTTCTCGTCCTCAGTAACCAACTTGCTCAGCCACCTCTTTCTCGGCAATAGTCTCCGGAGGTTATGTGGTCAGTATACTCCCAGAGCCCTTATCGATGAAGGACGTCCACCGCTATTCGAACGGCAGGTCCTCCGGCTCGACTGCCTCCTGGGAAGGCTCTTCCTCGGACACAGGCATTGCCTGCGCGCGCGTCAGGAACAGAACCGTGCTGGCTATCACCTCAGTGCGAAAGCGTTTCTGGCCGTCCTGGCCTTCCCAGGAACGCGTGCGCAGCCTCCCCTCTACGTAAGCACGATGACCCTTTTGGAGGAACTGACTGCAAGTCTCCGCCAGGCGGCTCCAGGTCACGACATTGAACCACTCCGTTTCCTCGCGGCGTTCCCCTTCCGGCGTCGTGTAGTTCCTGCTCGTAGCGATGCGAAAGGTAGTAACTGGGTTTCCATTGGCTGTGTACCGCATTTCCGGTTCGGTACCGACATTGCCGATGATCATGACCTTGTTCAGCCCCGCCATAGCGCCCGCTCCTTTCGCCGAGAGACCTCGGTGCCGAGATAGGCAATGTACAAAACCGATAGATGAGGGGCGGTGCCTGTTTCCGCTAGTCCTCAGTCTTCACAAGAAGATGACGGAGCACTTCCTCGGACAGTCGCAGAGTGGCTTCAAGCTCAGCGGTCTGTGTGGGTTCGATGCGGAAGTGCGCCACCATGTAGTTCCCTTCGTTGTGGCTCTTGATCGGATAGGAAAGCTTTCTCTTTCCCCACGGGCTGACGTCGGTCACCTCGCCTCCGCGCGACGTAACGAATTGCTTCATTCGATCGATCGTCGCCGAAGCCTGTTCGTCCTCCATCTCGGGGTCGAGGATCATTACCAGTTCGTATTCACGCAAGCGCTCTGTTTCCTCCTGTTTGTCGAAGAATAAGCAGGCTCGACCGCCCGTCTATCCCGGAAACGATCGGCCTGAAGACATGATGCCGCAATTTGGGTCAAGCGGCGAAATTATAGTGCCCCAAAACGGCGAAGTCAACGTCGGAACGGAGCGCCGCCGCTCGCGGCCGCCATGCCGCCGCGATGGCAGCCATCACGCCGGCCACAAACGAGTCGTGTGGCTCTTCCGGTGTCGCGTGGCGGCCCCCGTCCGATACGCTGTGTCCGTAACGGCGCGCGCCACCGCCCGTGCCACGTGGCGGTTGAACACGCTGGGTATGATGTACTCCTCGTGCAGTTCCTTGTCGGTCACCTGAGACGCAATGGCTTCCGCCGCCGCTATCTTCATCTCCTCGTTCACCACAGTTGCGTGGGCATCCAGGAGACCGCGGAAGAAGCCCGGGAAGCAGAGCACGTTGTTGATCTGGTTCGGAAAGTCGGACCGTCCCGTTGCCATCACGCGCACGTACGGCGCTGCCTCCTCCGGCATTATCTCCGGATCGGGATTCGCCATGGCGAAGACGATGGGGTCGTGGGCCATCATCTTCAGGTGATCGACGGTGAGCATCCCCGGTCCGGACACGCCGATGAACACGTCGGCGCCCTCTATCGCCTTTCCGAGATCACCTTTGACCTGCCGGGGATTCGTGTGCTCGGCGTACCAGTCCTTCTCCGAATTCATGTGCTCGGTGCGACCCTTGTACAACGTGCCCGCCCTGTCGACGCCGATGATGTCCTTCACCCCAACCGTCATCAGGATCTTGCTACAGGCGACGCCCGCAGCGCCCACGCCCAGAAAAACCACCTTCAAGTCCGCCATCTCTTTCCCGACAACCTTGAGAGCGTTGATCAGTCCGGCAAGCACGACCACCGCCGTGCCGTGCTGATCGTCGTGGAACACCGGTATGTCCAGTTCCTCCTTCAGCCGCGCCTCGATCTCGAAGCATCTCGGCGCCGCGATATCCTCCAGGTTGATGCCGCCGAAGACGGGGCTAATAGCCTTCACCGTCCGCACTATCTCGTCCGCGTCCGTGGTGTTGAGGCAGATCGGCCAGGCATCGACGCCGCCGAACTCCTTGAAGAGGACGGCCTTGCCCTCCATGACCGGCAGGGCGGCCGCCGGGCCGATGTCGCCGAGACCCAGCACCGCTGTGCCGTCCGTGACCACCGCCACCGAGTTCCCTTTTACCGTCAGGCTCCACACGGCCACCGGCTCACTGTAGATCGCCTGACAAACGCGCGCCACGCCGGGCGTGTACGCGGCCGAGAGGTCGCCGCGCGTGTTCAGAGGAACTCTGCTCGTCACCTCAATCTTGCCCCCCAGGTGAAGCAGGAACACCGGATCGGAGATGCTCCGCAGGGATACCTTCTCGACCGCCTTTATTGCCTCTGTGACGCGATGCGCGTGATCGACGTCACGCGTCGTGAACGTCACATCCCGCACCATCACGTCGCCGGTGGACTGAACGATGTCGACGGCGCCGATGTCGCCTCCCGCTCGACCGATCGCCGATGCAATCTTCCCCAGCATGCCCACCGTGTTCGGGTATGCCGTTCGCACGGTGAGAGTGTACCCGCCCGGCCGGACATCGTCTTTGACTGCCGCTGCTCGCCGGTCCATGATCCCTCCTTCTCGACTGCCTCGCAGATCGTTCTTCACCCATTATACGGCGGCATCAGGGGTATGGCTCCACTCCCCACCCGCATCCCGCGAAGTCGAAAGCTTCTCACTCCCGTGCCTTGCCCGCTGAGGAATTCCGGAAGCCCACGTTTTGAAGCAGACTACCAGCAGCGCTATGCCGTTCTTGCACGCGCCCCGACGCCGTCCCGGCACGAACACCTCGTGCTCGCTCCGCCGCGCCCGGACCCCACGCGCCGCCCTAACGCGACCGCCGCCTCATCGCGTACCAACCGCCGGCCAGAGCGACCATCGCGATGCCGGCCAGGGACAAGGCCGCGATCATAGGAACGTTTGACTGCGATGGCTCGTCCGAAACGGATTCGGAGGGAGCCTCGGGCTGCGGAGACACCGCGCTGCCGCCGACCGGCTCGGCGCCACACACGTCGGCGCGGCCGTCGCCGTTCGCATCCGCCGTCAGCATAGCGACGACGGTCGCCGCGGAGGCATTCGCCACGTCCGCCGCGAAGTCGAGGTTGAGGGTCTCCAGCGTATCCCCTGCCTGATGGTAGTAGGGATTGCGGAGATTCGCGGTATCCGTGACAAACAGCGCCTGATACCCGCGGTCCCAGAAGGGGGCGTGGTCGGCCCTTCGCACGTCGGGGAGCGTCTCGCCGTTTCCGGGCACCTCCAGTGGAAACGCGACCAGGTCCGGCGCTGCCGACGCCGACGCCGACGCGAAACTGTCCAACAGGGAGCGGGATGCGGTATTGGCGATCGCGGCGATGAAGTCGCCCGTAGGCCGTGGCGGCGGTATGCCTTCCGGGTATTCCTGACACCCGGGCACGTCGCACGTATAAGCGATCATGTCGAAGTTGATCATCCCCAGAAGCTCCCTGCCGCTCGACTGTGCAGCCGTCGCCATCTGCGTGCTGCCTACCATCCCCTGCTCTTCGAAGGAAAACGCGACAAACTCCACCGCGGCCTGCAGCGGCTGGGCACTGAGAACGCGCGCGATCTCCAGCACTGCCGCCACCCCGCTCGCGTCGTCGTCCGCGGCCGGGCTTCCGCTGACGCCGTCGTAGTGGGCGGACACAATGAACGTTTTCTCCGGACACGTCGTCCCCTGAATCCTGCCGACGATGTTGGGGAACGTCTGCCCGGAGTAGGTCACCGGGTTCTCAATCACAGTGAGGCCGTAGCCCGCCAGCGTGCCGTGGACGTACTCCGCCACCTCGTTCAGCTTCGCCCTCTGCGTTTCACTGGCGAGCGCGGAGCGCAAACCCTGGATCTCGGCGATGTGCGCCTCGATGTCCCCGGGCGCTATCGTCGAATAGACAGCCGCAGAAGCGCGAAGCGAGTCGCCGTTCGTCGCCGCCTGCATGGCTGCGGCGCTTCCCTGTCCGAAGAAGGCCGCTGTCATCACGAGCAGCAACAAGAGCAAGCGGCGCTGAAAGTCGCGACTGCGCATCATACGACCCTCGATTTCATCGCGCCCACTCCATCGGAGCCGGCGGAGGAAACGCGGACCTTACCTCGACTGCCTTGTTCAACACAGCAGACTGATCGATCGCGCACATGACCTCGATGATGTGCGCCGCCTGTTCGCCGCTCGCCCGGTGCGGCCGGCCGTCTCGCAGCGCGTCCGCCATGTCAACCACGCCGCGCCCCCATTCTATGCCTTGAAACGGCTCTCTCGCCGGGGCGACGGCCTCGTAGCGCTTCCCGTATTCCGCGTATTCCACGCCGGCGCTGAAGACAGAGATGTGCGACAGGCAGAGCGAGCCGCTGTCGCCGTGGAACTCAACAAGTTCGCCCTCCTTCTTCCACCAGTCGACGTAGTAGTTCACCGTCAGTCGCGCCAGAGGACCGTCGCGGAACTCAACCAGAGCGACAACGAAATCAGGCTTCTCCACGTGAAACGCTGTTCCGTCCTTAGTGCGACGCTCTGGCAAGAGACAACGCTCCCACGCCTCGACGCGCGAGACCGGCCCGAAGATGCTCGTCAGAAGCACGAGCGCGTAAGGCCCCATGTCGAAGAGCGGTCCGCAGGCGAAGAAGGGAAGAGGGTTAGGGAGCCAGGACTCGACGCGCCCGTGGTTGATCTCCGCGTACACAACGCGCACCGTGCCCAGGCGTCCCTCACGGATCAGCCTGGCCGCCGTCTGCTGCGCCTCGCCGAGAAAAGTCGAGGGCGCCGATCCCAGGCGCAGCCCTGCGCTCTTCGCCCGCGCCACGAGTTGCGCCGCCTGAGCGTGGTCGAGGGCGAGCGGCTTCTCGCAGTAGACGTGCTTTCCGGCGTCCAGGCATCTCGCCGCGACAGCCGCGTGCGCGTCGTGGCTCGAGAGGTCGAGCACGAGCTCGATGCTGCTGTCCGCCAGCAGTTCGGCCACCGACTCGTAAGCGCGCAGACCGTGCTCCTCCGCGAAGGCGCCGCACTTTCCCGGCGTCCGGCTCGCAACGCCGACAAGCTCAATCTGAGGGTAGGGTCGTAGGCTGCGTACGTATGGGCCGGCGATCATGCCGCAGCCAACGATGCCGACTCGGACTGGATCTCGTGCTGCTGGTTCCCCTGCCATCGCCAAGCGCCCGCCCCGTCGCTACGGCTTTATCGTCTGCTTGCTCCGCGTCTCCTGGAGCTGAACATCGGCCACGCGGTGCTCAAGAACGGCGTGCGAGATTTCGATCACCTCTCGCGCCTCCTCCGGCGTCGAGGTGCCAACGGCTACCATGTCGACGTCGCGAATCGTCGACCAGTTGAAGGCAAGGCCCACAAGTGGCAAGAGACGCCCCGTGGCAAGCGGCTTGATGGTGATCACCGGATGCTTGGCCCGCCAGATGAGCCGATGCACCCAGTCTATCTCCAGGTGCATGAGGAAACCGGCGGCGTTGTAGATAGAGAGGTACGTCTCGACATCCAGGTCGGTTTCATCCGCGTAAACGATGGTCTCCGGCATGTGCGTTGATAGTCCGGGAAGCATACCACGCTCCCGGATCATCTGGCAGTAGACGTCCATGTTCCTGATGCGCCGGCCCTGGACGTCCACCAGGCGGTCGGTCACGAACTGGTGCGGCATGCAGATGGCCGTGCCGAGCTCCGCCTCCTTGTCGAGCGTCTGCTCCGCCTGCGCGCGGGAGTCGGCGTCGTCGCCGATGTTAATGCCCGGTGTTGATATGACGATGCACTCGCGCCCAGTGCGCTGCTCTGCCTCGCGGATGCCGTCGTGGAGCGCAGCCGCCTGGTTGAGGCCGATTACAGTGTCAATACCCTCGTTCAAGAAGACCTCGATGACGTCGGCGATGCGATCCGGCGTCATCGTCGCCTTGATCTGCCTGTCTTTGGCGGCGCTGGTGTGAGAGAAGCCGAGGAACCAGTTGGTGCCGATGATCAGGCGCGACACCGAAACATCGCCGATGCGAGTCCTGGGAAAAGTCATTCCTGCCACGCCCACTTTCGCGATGCCGTTAACTCTGGCGTCTCTCGCCTTCGGAACGCCACCTCGAATCTACAGCACCCATCGCCCTCGGTCTACTCAGCGTACTCGTTCAGTACATTGGTGACACTATGCCGTGCGTCGCCGTCGATGTTCACGGACCACCTGCCGGGGGGGGGGTCCTGTAGCTCAACGCCTGATGAGGCCGCACCCTGTTGTAGATCTGTCCCGTGGCCGGCAAGCCTTCGCGCTCCGGGAACCATCGCGTTGATGATTCGCACAGTGACACCATTCCCGGTGTCGCCAATGTTTCTGAACGAGTGCAGCGAATTTCAAAGCCACTATCGCGTGCTCCTGAGAGCAGTTTCCTCTAGGGAAGCGACGAGCGAAAGGGGACGAAAGGGGGTCAGATCTGAATGGCCCGGCGACCGCTGCGACGCTTCTCCGACTCAACGATCGACGCGATGCTGGAGACTGCTTCGTCCAGACGGCCCTCGGCGTTGACGACCACGTAGTCGAAGGCATCCTCTTGCGCCATCTCGCGGGCGGCGGTGTCGATGCGCAGGCGGAGGTCGGCGCCGCCGTCGGTCGCGCGACCGCGCAGCCTCGTTTCGAGTTCCTCCCGCGATTCCGGCGCCAGAAAAACGAGAATAGCGTCGGGGAGGAGGCGCTTAATCGTCGCGGCGCCCTGCACGTCCACGCGCACGACGACGTCCTGCCCGTTTCGGAGCGCGTCGCGCACCGCGCCCTTGGGGACGCCGTAGCGGTGGCTGTAGACGGACGCCCGCTCCAGAAGACCGTCTCCCGCGACGAGGCGGTCATACTGCTCGTCGCTGAGGAAGCGGTAGTCGACGCCGTCGCGCTCGCCCGGGCGCGGTGGCCGGGTAGTCACCGTCGTCGCGAAATGGGCGGAGGGAAGAGCCCGCCGGAGGTCGGCGACGACAGCGTCCTTGCCTACGCCGGAGGGCCCGGATATCACGAGAAGAATGGGCGCGACGGACGGCGTGTCTGGACTCCGGCGCTCCGTTTCGTCCTGCATCGATCAGCGGCTCCGGCCCGCGGGTTCTGCCCGGGGCGCCGCGTTCGGTGGCGCAATGGCGAATACGCGCGAAGCGGCCAGGTGATTTCCGAAGCCAACATGTGTCAAATCAGGGTTCATCAGCACACCACCCTGTCAGCTCGCACCTCTTACATCCTCCAGAGTCCGCCAGAAACCGGGATAAGAGACGTCGGTCGCCTCCGCAGCCTCGACAACCGTTTCTCCTTCGGCAACGAGTCCGGCAACTGCAAGGGCCATCGCCAGACGGTGGTCGCCGTGGCTGTCGCATACCGCGCCGTTCAGCCGTCCGGTGCCTTCGATGACGAGCGCGTCACCCTCTTCGTCGATGCGCGCGCCCATCCGTTTGAGTTCTTGGATGATGAGCTTTACCCGGTCCGACTCCTTGAGGCGCAGCTCACCGACGTCGCGAATAACCGTGCGCCCTTCGGCCATGGCCGCAGCGACGGCCAGCACCGGCACCTCGTCGATCAGCCGCACAACGAGCGGGCCTTCGACGACGACGCCCTTCAAGCGGCCGGACCGGACCTTCAGGTCGGCGACCGGTTCTCCGCCCGTCACGCGCTGGTTGCTCACAGTGACTTGCGCGCCCATTTCCCTCAGGGCATCGAGCAAGCCGGTCCGCGTGGGATTCACGCCGACATCCGGCAGCGTCAACTCGGCGTCGGCATGCGTCGCTGCGGCGACGAGCCAGAAGGCGGCGGCGGAGAAGTCGCCGGGGACGCGCAGGCTGAGCGGCGTCAGGTCCTTCGCGAGCGGCGACAGGCGGAGAGCGACGCCCTCTTCCTTCACGTCGGCGCCCATCGCGCGCAGCATCCGCTCCGTGTGGTCGCGCGAGCGCGCCGGCTCCTCGAAGAGCGTATCGCCCTCCGCTTGCAGGCCGGCGAGCAGAATCGCCGATTTCACCTGGGCGCTGGCGACAGGCGAGCGGTGGTGAATGCCGCGAAGGCGTCCGCCGGTTATGGCGAGCGGCGCCAGCGTGCCGCGGTTGCGTCCCCAGACCTGGGCGCCCATCTCCCGCAGGGGCTCGACGATGCGGGCCATGGGCCGGGAGCGGAGCGATTCGTCGCCGGTCAGGACGGATAGAAAGGGCCGTCCGGCGAGGAGGCCGGCAAGCAGTCGCATCGTCGTGCCGGAGTTGCGGGCGTCGAGGACGTCTTCGCTTTCGCCGAGGCCCGCCAGGCCGCGACCGGTTATCGCGAGGTCGCTGCCGGCGTTCGTCCTTTCCTGCAAGGTCCAGGAGACGCCGAGTAAGCGCAGGCAGGCGAGGGTGGCGAGACAGTCTGCCGCCGGAAGGAAGCTCTCGACGGCAGCGGGACCTGCGGCGATCGCGTTGAGGATGGCGGCCCGATGGGAGATCGACTTGTCAGGAGGTACGGCTATCGATCCGCTGAGACGGCGCGGGGAGGCAATCCTCTTCTCCATGCCATCATCGCTCTCTCGTAGGACGCCGCCTGGGCGGGCGGTCGCCGCGGGACGGCGGCGCCTGCTTCTCCATTGCCTTCATGACCTCGCGGGAGCGGCTCGCCGCCCAGTGCCCGACGAGAAGGTCGCTCAGCCCGATTGCAGTCTCCGCAGACGGCTGCGCCCGTCGTGGCACGGCGCCGGTGGTGAGAAACATGTCGCGTTCGAGCTTGATGCGGGCAAAGGCCTTGAACAGGGCTTCCTCGTTATCGCTCTTGATGAGCTCGCGATACTTCCGGATCTCCGCGATCATGCGGTCGAGCCAGTGGATGATGTTCTCCCCGTTGGTGAGGGAGATGTCTTCACTCATCTCAGGACTGCCGGAGGCCAGGCGGGTCACGTCGCGGAAGCCGCTCGACGCGAGCTGCGACATCTCGGGCCAGGCGCTGCTGTCGCGCACGAGCGAGAAGAGCGCCGCCGAGACGACGAGCGGCAGGTGGCTGACGGCGGCGACGTAGCTATCGTGCTCTTCGGCGTCCATGAACACGGGCGACGCTCCGACAAGGTCCGCCAGGCCGACCACGGCGTTGACGGCCGTCTCGTTGGCGCCAACGGAGGGCACAACGCAGTAGGGCTTGCCCTGGAACAGCGCCGCGTCTGCCGCGTCGATGCCGGACTGCTCCTTCCCAGCCATCGGATGGCCGCCAACGAAGTGCACATTCTTGGGCAACAGCTCTCCGGCCCATCTCATGACTTCTGCCTTCGTGCTGGCGACGTCGGTAACGACGCAGTCGTGTGGGAGCGCAGGGGCCATGTCTTCCATCGTCGTTGGAATGATGAGGATCGGCGTGGCGATGACGACGATAGCGGCGTCTCGCACGGCGTCCTGTACGTCCGACGCCGCGCGGTCTATCGCTCCCGCGCGTCGCGCCTTCTCTCTCGTCTCACGCGTGCGGGAATAGCCGACGATATCGACGTCCTTGAGTCGAGAGCGCTTGAGCGCCAACCCGAGGGAGCCGCCGATGAGGCCCAGGCCGATGATAGCTATCCTTGCCATGTCGTCCTTATCCAGACTAGCGAGAGTCTAGCACGATTCGTCCGCAGCTCGCAGCAGGGCCCGGCGCGGATCGGCGTCGCCGTCCGGCGACTCGTGACAGCGAACCAGGAGCACCACTCTGTCTGATGCGCCGGCCGCGCTCACGAGCGACGCGCCCCGGTCGGCGTGATTGGCAATCGCCGCTAGAGCGCCGCGCCAGGAGCTGTCGCCGCTCGACGCCAGCTTTCGCAGGAGACGAGGCGACGCAGCGCGAATGAGCACGTAGGCCACGCGATGCCAGAGCCTGACCCGTCCCTTGCCGACGTCGTGCAACAGGGCCGCCGACAGGAGATCCTCGTCCCGGTGACCCTGATCGAGCAGCGTGTGCAGCACGTCCACGGAATGACGCTGGTCGCGCGCCGTCATCGAGAAGAAGAGGCGGCGCTGGTCTTCGTTCAGCAGCCGCGCCACCTCGGCCTTTTCGCTGTCCTCGATGGATGCGCCGACGGAGCGAAAGAACTGGCGGGAACGGTAGAGACTCCTAGCCAAAAACGCCACCGCTCACCCCCGTGAACGCGCTGGCAAGCCCATTGATGGCCGGGGACATGATCTGCAAAATCCCTACTGAGCCACCCGACATGAGTGGTAGCAGGAACAGGAGCAGAAGTATCACCATGCCATATTGCTCCAGGCCGGCGACTGCCTCCGAGAGGTCGCGGGGCAGGATGCCGACAGCGATGCGGAAGCCGTCGAGGGGAGCTACAGGTATCAGGTTGAAGACGGCCAGGACAATATTGAAGATTACGGTGGCGCTCAGGAAGAGCCCGAGGTAGTCGGACCCGCTCCAGAAAGAGGCGCTGTTGTAGACGACGAAAGGCGTGTGCCAGGGAACCATGCCGGCGTGTATCGGCAGGCCCGCCAGTCCGGCGATTACCAGGTTGGACAGAGGGCCGGCGAAGGCCACGAGCGCCATCCCCGTCTTGGGGCCGGTGCTCAGGCGGTACGGGTTGACCGGCGCCGGCTTGCCCCAGCCGAAGCCCACCATGAACAGGAGGACCGTGCCGATCGGGTCGAGGTGGGCCTTTGGATTCAACGTCAGGCGTCCCAGGTTCTTCGCGGTGCGGTCGCCGAGAAGGAAGGCCGTCATGCAATGGCTGAACTCGTGGATGGTGATGCCGATGAGCAGCGCGCCCACGACTGAGCCGAAGAAGACGAGAAACAGCGTGAGACTGACCCGGAGAAGGTCAGCATAAGCGAAGATCAACGTTTCATCCTCAGTTTTCTATCGCAAATATTATAGCATGCCCCCTGGACGCGAATCTTGTCGTCGATTCTGCCGGCAGCTTTGTGCGGCGGTCTCCCGATTGACCCCGACCGCGCCACGACTCAAACTTGTAGACGATGTGGACTGCGATCGGGCTCGTCGCTGTGGTGGCCGGCGTCACGCTGCTGGTTTTCTGGCACGCGCGCAACTTCGCTTATCGCTGCCGGCGCTGCGGCAACGAGTTCACCATCTCGGCGGCGTTGAACTTCGTCAGTCCGCACGGCCTGTGGTTCGAAGGCGGCTGGAAGCTGTTGCGCTGTCCGCGCTGCCATCGTTGGACACGGGCGCGCGTCATTCGCAAGTCTGAGATGTCGAAGGATGGCCCGGCGTCCGGCGCAGGCTACTTGCCTTGACACTCTGCCGGCGCCTTGCTAGACTCGGCCGACTGGCCAAGACCTGGGAGATATAAACCTGACAGGCGGAATCGAGAACGCGCTACTAGACTTCATCCGCGGCACCTACGATGTCATTTCGTGGCCGGGCGTCGCGGTGCTGATGGCGATCGAAAGCGCCTGCATACCCCTTCCCAGCGAGATAATCATGCCCCTCGCGGGCTGGATGCTGGTGAAGGACCACGGCCTGGGCGTGCCCTGGCTCTTCGTGGCTGCCTTTGCCGGCGCCGTCGGCAACCTTGCGGGCTCTCTACTCGCCTACTACGTCGGCGCGCTGGGCGGCCGGCCGCTGGTGAACCGCTACGGGCGCTTCGTCCTCATGTCGCCGCACGACCTCGACGTCGCGGAGAGGTGGTTTACAAAGTACGGAACCTGGGCTATATTCTTCTCGCGTATGTTGCCCGTAGTGCGGACGTTCATAAGTCTGCCGGCGGGCCTCGCGCGGATGAACGTTTGGCGGTTCAGCCTGTATACGTTCGCCGGGTCCTATCCCTGGTCGTTGGGGCTCGCCTGGGCAGGCTACGTTCTGGGGGAGCACTGGGAGAGGATCCGCAACTGGATGCGACCGGCGGATGTGCCGATCCTTATAGCAATCGTGCTGCTAATAGGATGGTACGTCTACCGGCACGCCAAGGGGGTCTGGCGGAAGCCGGAGGCATCGGAGCCTTAGGCGAAGGCGGAGTCAGAAGGCAAGGGACCGGCCCGAGGGGCTGAAGCGCTCGCGGGGCGGGTCCAAGCCTGAAGACGTGAAGTCAGGGATATGATATTGACCCAAGGCGCTATCCGCGTCCTGCGGGGAACCGGCAAGGCTGCCGGCGCCGTCCTCGTCGTTGGTGCTTTCGCTGCGGGACTTTGGTTTGGCATCGGCGCCCTCAAGGGCGACGGGGACGGCGCGGCAAAGGCCGGCGGTTCCCCTCTTCTTATCTACAGCGAGTTCGGCCGCAACAGCGACACCATATGGGCCGCCTCCGCCGACGATCCGACGCATCGCAGCAAACTGACCACCGTCGATCACGCGCCGGAGTACGGCATACTCCCGAGCCTGTCGCCGGATGGGGAGCGCATCGCCTACACGGTCCTGCCGTCCGGCGGCTCTGCCGCCATCGACGCGCCGGCGGAAGTGTGGCTGATGGACAGCAACGGCCGCAACCGCAAGCGCCTGGCTGTCGACGCCGACCTGCCGGTCGCCCCTGTCTGGTCGCCGGACGGCGCGGCGGTCGTGTTCCGGCGCAGCAGCAACAGCGATTCCGGTGGGCGCTTTCAGCTCGTAAGGGTCACCACGGCCGGGGTTGAGACGAAGCTCCTGGACGTCGCCGACGGCCTCTTTCCCGTCGGCTTCGCTCCCGGCGGTTCCCTGTACTTCACGCGCCTCTCGACGGCCGGCACGGACCTCGGCGTCATCCGGCCGGACGGCAGTGTCGCGGCGACGGTCGCGCACCTGAGCGACGACTTCGCCCGTGACTGGCACCTGTCGCCGGACGGCAATCGCCTGGCGTATCTTGCTCCCCGGCAGGCTGGAAACCAGGTCTCCTACGGCGCAGTGGTTATTGATCTGAATCCGGGCGCGGTCGTCCGCCAGTTCCTGGTCGCTGCTGCTCCCTCGGGTCAGGGCGACGAGTTCAACCCGATCTGGCGCCCCGATGGCAGCGAAGTGACGATTGGGCGTCTGGCGTCGAATGCGGGAGGAGGGTCGCCTGTCCTCCAGATGGCGGCGGCAGGCAGTCCGGCGACGAGGGCGCTGGCGGCGCCGCCGCGCGGGTTCGACGTGCCGCTTGCCTGGTCGCCCGATGCGGGCTACCTGGCGGTGCGCTTCTTCGACGGCAGCTCTGTTACGAACCCGGGCCGCAGTTGGGTGACGGTCATCGGCAGCGATGGAAAGCGGCGCACCGTGTCCCCCAACAGCGACGTCGAGGTCATGGGATGGGCGGATAGCGGAGGATAGGGCGGGCGGTGAGGCGCTTCGCGCTGGCAGCACTAGTCCTGGTAGTGGCCGCTTCAGCTTCGATGGGCGAAAGAGCGCCCCGGGCCACCGCCTGCGCTTACTCCATCGTGCCTTACGCTTACGAGGGCCCCAAGGACCGCTCCCTGAACCTGAGGGCCATGGACCTGGCGGCGTTCAACATGATCGCCGCGGGGGACGCTTTCTTTGGACTGCCACGGCTGGAAAAAGGGCTCAGGCAGGCGCGCAGCAGCGTCGAGCCGGTCATCCCGCCGATCCTCCTGAGATCGATCAGCTGGATCGAGAGCGTGACGACGCAGACGACGCGGGATGCGCCCTTCGGCGGCATCGGCCCGGCGCTGATCTCCTTCGACTGCGGCCACGGCGTCATGCAGGTGACCAGCGGCATGACGGTGCCGCTGGGGACCGGCGGCGCGGCGACGCCCGATCAGCTCCTGGTGGCGACTCACTACGCGTACAACATAGCCCGCGGCGCCGCGATTCTGGCCGACAAGTGGAACGCGGCACCCGAGTATCGCCCGATAGCGGGGACCGATACCGACTCCGACCCGAGCATCGTCGAGAACTGGTACTTCGCGGTCTGGAGCTACAATGGCTTCACGGGCCCCGGCGCCAAGCGCAGCAATCATCCGATGGACCCCATCTATGGCGCCTGGCCGCGCACGCCTTATAGCTGCGGCGCCGCGAACGACGGTTACGGGCACAATCGCGGCAGCTACCCCTATCAGGAGTTGGTCTGGGGCTGCGCCACCCGGCCGCCTGTCGTCGACGGCAAGCAGTTGTGGCGGCCTTTTGAGCTGAGCCTTCCCGACCTTAACGACGCCCGCTGGCGCAATCCGTTGCAGCTCTCCAACTGGGTGTCGCCGTACGCGGGCATGGACATGCCAACGCCGCTGCCGTCGCATGTCGACTCGACACAGAAGCCTTCGGGGTCTGTTCTCTACGCCATCCTCGGCAAACCCAAGCTGGATGTGTACACAAGCGCCGTCTCGATGACGTTGAGGGATGACGACACCGTCGCGCCCCAGGAAGTCGAGCTGGGCAACGCGGGCACGGGTGTCCTGGCCTGGGGGGCCACGTCATCGGCGTCGTGGCTGAACGTGTCGCCGTCGGCCGGTGTGGCACTCGGCAGCGACGTCTACTGCGACGCAGGCGCGCAGTGTGAACGTGACGGAAAGCTGACGTTGACGGTGACGCCGGGCGCGTTGCGCGGCGGCGCCAAGCGCGCAACGGTCCGCGTCTTCTCGCCGCAGACCAATGACACGCAGACGATAACGGTCAGTATCGCCTCGGTCGGGAAAACCGGTGTTCCGGGGATAGTGAGGAACTAGCGCCGGGCGAGGCTGCCCTATCGGGCGGGCGGTGGTGTTCGAATCAGCCTGTGATATACTCGATTCGGAGTTGAGTAGGAGAAATGCTAAGTCGATTGATGGGTTCGGTTCGTCGGAATCACGCGTTAGAGCACGCGACGATATCTATCCTGATGGGGCGTCTCGGCCCCGACGCGCGACTTGTCGGGCGGGCCACCTCCAGCGGGTTCTACATATACGGTAATGTCCCCAGCGAGGACGTCGAGAAGTCGGCGGAGCAGGGTCTCAGCCGTCTTCAGGCCGGCGAATCCGTGCTGGCGGTCTCTCCGCTTTGCGGCACGAATCTGGCCGTGGCGGGTGTGCTGGCTGGACTGGCATCGACAGTGACAGCGGGGAATCGGGGTCGCTGGGAGAGGCTGCCCGGCGTGCTGCTGGCGTCGATGCTGGCGGTACTGGCGGCGCAGCCGTTGGGTCGCTGGTTGCAGAAGTACGTGACTACCAGCCCCGACCTCCGGGACGTGGAGATAGTAGAGGTGCGCGGTAGCGGCCGTCCGCGGGGGAACTACTACAAGGTAGAGACCGCACGCCGATGAGCGGAGCGTCCCTGTAGCTCAGAGGAAAGAGCGGCTGCCTTCTAAGCAGCGGGTCGGGGGTTCGAATCCCTCCAGGGACGCCAAAGCTCCTTCAGGAACAAGGTCGGTACGACAACCCCCAACACGGCCGCTGACCCTCTTGACGTGCGCTCATCGAGCACGCTGAATTCCTGGATCCCGCCGGAGGGATGCCCATGACCGGCGGCATCCAACATCTGACTGGGACACTTCTCTCATTCTTCGATTCCCCTCGGTGAAGGAACCTCAAGAACATTGACAATCCATGTAACGCTCTCTATGTTTGCGATGGGTCCAGCGCTTGCGTTGGAATCGCGCGGGAGACGCCCCAAGGAAGCGGCCTGGCAAGGATGCCGGTTGCCTCCTCATACTTGGGGGTAACTCCCCAGACGCGTAGCAGCGTGAGCCGGCAGCCCGACCTGACCTGAGGTTCCCCGCCTTGGACAGCTATTTGCTGTCCTGATCCCGTTGTCGAGGCACAATGCGTGGTCGTCGCGTAACAACGACGGGAGTGGTCGTCATATGCGATCAGCCGCGATGCGTCTTGCGCTGGAGCAGTGCTCGGACCCCTTCCCCCTCCATTCATGGCTGACTCTCGGTAGGCTCCAAACAGACTGTACCCGCCTAGAGAATGACTGCACTCATTGGAGGAAGAAATGAGACGCAAGTTCGTGGTCCTGGGGTTGCTCTTTCTGTTGACCGCCTATCTTGCCGGGACGACGCGTGCTTTCGGCACTGCAGATCTCAGACCGAGTATGAAGGTGCGCCGCCGGCCTCTTCCGAGAATCAGGAGACCCCGCCCGCTGTTCCTGGTCGCCAGCGTGCTAGTGGCGCTGGCGGCGGGAGCGGTGCTTCTGTTCTCCCAAGGGGCCGGCGTGACGCGCGCCTCTACGACCGCCCTTACACCGCTGGCGGTCTCGCAGGACACCGGCGAGAAACCGCAGTCGAAGGTCTGGCAATACAACAACACCTGGTGGGCAGTCATGCCGAACAGCTCCGGTACCTACCTGTGGAGACTAGAGGGGGACAACAGCTGGACGAGTGCCCTCAAGCTGTCGGATAGCACCAATGCCAGGGCGGACGCGAAGGCCGTCGGTGGCGTGACCCACATCCTGCTCCATGACAGCACCCCCGAACTGACATCAGTCCAGCACGTCCCTGCCGGCAACACCTACCAGTTGTGGCCGACACGCTCGACGGCCACGTCGGTCTCGTTGCCCGGCAGCGAGACCGCCACCATCGACATCGACTCCACGGGCCGCATGTGGCTGGCTACGGAAGACGGCTCGAACGTCACCGTCTACTACAGCGATTCCCCTTACTCTTCATTCAGCGGCCCGATCACGCTCGCCAACAATATCACCGAGGACGACATCAGTGGCGTGATCGCCATGCCCGACAACAAGATCGGCGTCCTCTGGTCGAACCAGAACACGCAGCGTTTTGGCTTCAAGGTCCACGCAGACGGCGCCGATCCCAGCACCTGGTCCGCCGACGAAGTGCCGGCGTCGCAGTCGGCGCTGAGCGTGGGGGCGGGAATGGCCGACGACCACCTGAACATGGCGGTCGCCTCGGACGGCACTTTGTATGCGGCTATCAAGACGAGCTATGACACGTCCGGCTATCCGTACATGGCCCTCCTTGTCCGCCTCCCTGGCGGCACCTGGGACAATCTCTACCCGGTCGACACTTCGGGGGGTACCCGGCCGATCGTTGTTCTGAACGAGGCCGCGGGAACGGTGCGTGTCATCTACACAGGCAGCGGCATCGTCTACAAGGAGTCGCCGCTCTCATCTATCAGCTTCGGGTCTGCCCAGACCCTGATCTCGGGGAGCGACAACAACCCGACCAGTACGAAGCAGAACTGGACGAGCAGCTTGGTCGTCCTGGTCTCCGACGGCAGCACCGCCCACGGCGTGCTGATCACGAGCGACGTAACGCCCACCCCACCCCCACCAACAGCGACGACGGACCCCTGCGGCGCCGATGGCCTCGTCGGATACTGGGCGATGGAGGAGGGCAGCGGCACCACCCTCGACGACTCCACCGACCCAGCCAACGACGCCACTACCGTCGGAAGCCCGACGTGGGTGAGCCCGGGCAAGGTTGGCTCCTATGCGTTGTCCCTCGATGGCAGCGACGACTATGCGATGGTGGCGGATGACAACTGCCTGGACATCACCAACGCCATCACCATCTCCGCCTGGCTAAAGCCCGGAAAGGTGGGGACGCAGTACCCTCTGAAGAAGGCAACGCAGGGGGGCATCGATGGCTACGAGCTGTCCCTTTCTAGCGGCGGTAAGGTCTTCGTGAGGTTCAATCAGGCAGCCAGTGGCAACGCCTATAGGATAGACTCCGACACTTCCTATCCCACCAATACCTGGATCCACGTGGCCGCCACGTACGACGGCACGACGATGCGGCTTTACTACAACGGCCTCCCGGAGGGTTCTTTGGCAGGCCCAACGGCCATCGCTACGAACGCCCTTGCGTTAGGGATTGGGGCGCAGCCCAGTGACTTTGCCTCCAAGTACCAGGGGCAGATGGACGAGGCGCGCGTCCATAACCGGGCGCTGAGCGAGTGCGAGATACGCGTGCTGGCGGGACTGGAGCCTTGCGAGCCCACGCCCACGCCGACGGTGGGGCCAACGGAGACCCCTGTGCCCACACCCACCGATACACCAACACCGACGGAGATCCCGGGGTGCGGCACGGGCGGGTTGGTGGGTCAGTGGACGATGGAGGAAGGTAGCGGCGCAACGATTAACGACTCCTCATCACCTGCCAACAACGGGACTCTCTTCGGGGACGCGACTTGGGCAAGTCCGGGCCAGGTCGGTTCATACGCCCTCTCTCTGGACGGAACCGGCGATTATGCGCTGGTTGGGGACGATGCTTGTCTGGACGTCACGGGCGCCATAACCCTGGCAACCTGGGTGAAGCCTGAGAAGCAGGGCACCCAATACCTGCTGAAGAAAGCGACAATGGACGGCATCGACGGCTACGAGTTGTCGCTTGCCACCAGCGGCAAAGCCTTCGTCAGATTGAACCAGAAGGCCAGCGCCAATACTTACAGATTGGATTCCACCAGCGATTACCCTTACGACGGCAGCACGTGGGTACATTTGGCCGCCACTTACGATGGCTCGACCATCCGCATCTACGTGAATGGCGTAGAGGACGGCACGCCGATAGCAGGGCCGGTGGCCATTGCCACCAATGACCTTAGCCTTGGCATTGGAGCTCAGGGTGATGGAGGCGTACCCCTGCAGGGACAACTGGACGAAGCCCGGCTGTACAACCGAGCCCTGAGTCCTGAGGAAATACAGTCTCTCGCGGAGGTGCCACCTACGCCCACGCCCACCGACACGCCGCCGGTGACAGATACTCCCACACCTGCTGAAACGCCAACACCGACGGCCACGCCGTTCTGTGGAGAGAACGGACTGGTCGCGCACTACATGATGGACGAGGACGGCGGCACGACGCTCGTCGACTCCTCGCCGCCCGCCAACGACGGCACTATCTCCGGCAACCCGACATGGGTGACGGGGCAGGACGGCCTGGCCCTTCGCCTCGATGGGTCGGGGGACTATGCTCTTGTGCCCGACGACTATTGCCTCAACATCACCGACGCGATAACGCTGGTAGGATGGGTGAGGCCGGAGAGATTGGCGACACAGGACCTCATCAAGAAGGCGACGAATGGCGGCACCAACGGGTACGAACTGAGTCTGTCCTCGAGCACTTCCTCCTGGCCGGACAAGGTGTTCTTCCGGCTCAACCAGCAGACCGACGCCGACACGTACCGCGTCAACTCGAGCAGCCTTTACCCATACGACGGGAACACCTGGATCCATGTCGCCGGCACGTACGATGGCACGACGATGCGCATCTACTACAACGGCGTATTCGAGGCCTCGACGCCAGGACCATCGGGCATCGCCTCGAACAGCCTCAGCTTGGGCATCGGCGCCCAGAGCGACGCCACTCGCTCGTTCCTCGGCGCAATGGACGAGGTGCGAATCTACAACCGCGCCCTCAGCGATTCCGAGATCGCCGATCTGGCGGCAATACCACCAACACCAACACCCACCGAGACGGC
>DATLAX010000233.1:0-2677 GCA_035527215.1 Dehalococcoidia bacterium | reverse complement strand
GCGACTGGAGCGGGCGCTCATCGCCTGGATGCTGGACCTGCACACGGAGAAGCAAGGCTATCTGGAGGTCTACCCACCGTTCGTGGTCAGAGAAGACTGCCTCTGGGCCGCCGGCCAGCTCCCCAAGTTCCGCGACAACCTGTACCACGACGTCGAAGACGACCTCTGGCTGGTGCCGACGGCGGAGGTCCCGATCACGAGCCTCCACCGCGACGAGATCCTGGAGCCGGGCGTCTTGCCGCTCAACTACGTCGCTTACACGCCCTGCTTCCGTCGCGAGAAGATGAGCGCCGGCCGCGACGTGCGCGGCATCAAGCGCGGCCATCAGTTCGACAAGGTGGAGATGTACAAGCTCTGCCCGCCCGAATCGTCGGACGGCGAACTCAAGAGGCTACTCAACGACGCGGAGCAAGTGTGTCGCGGCCTGGGACTGACCTATCGCGTCAAGCAGTTGTGCACCGGTGACCTCGGCTTCTCAGCGACGATGGCGTACGACGTCGACGTCTGGGCGCCGGGCTGCGGCGAGTGGCTGGAGGTGAGCACGTGCTCCAACTGCGGCGACTTCCAGGCGCGTCGCGCGGGGCTGCGCTTTCGACGCGCGCGGGGGTCGAAGGCCGAGTACGTCCACACGCTGAACGGCTCCGGCCTGGGCCTGCCGCGCACGCTGGCGGCGGTGCTGGAGAGCTACCAGCAGCGCGACGGCTCGGCCGTCGTCCCGGATGCGCTGAAGCCCTACATGCGCCGCATCGACGTCATCAGGCCAGGTGGCTGATCAGGCGGGCGCGATGCGCGAGACGAACTCGTCGGCTTTGATGGCGGGAAGCGTCATCAACTGCAGCGTCCCGCGCGAGCCAAGCTCGACGGATATCCTGACGATCACCTCGTTGTTCGCCGCCTCGATGACGTTCACGAAGTCATAGGGCCCGAGGGTCGCGTACTGCGCGAGCACCTTGCCGCCCATCGCCTCGATTTCGTCGTTGACCTCCCTGATGCGCTCCGGCCGGCTCTTGATTGTCTTCCGGCCGTGGTCAGTGAGATTGCTCAGTATTACGTAGAGCGCCACTGTTCCAACTCCTTCCCTGGTCAGGTCTGTCTCAGATACGCTAGTCCATCATAGCGACGACCGGTCGCGTCGACAAGGCCGTCTGCCTCGATGGCGACGGCAGCCGATGTTAGAATAGCGGTGGCAAGAAGAAGAGGGCCACTGACATGCGGATCCTCGCCGTCGACACGGGCACCGGCACGCAGGACATCCTGCTCTTCGACACGACGGACCTCGTGGAGAACAGCGCCAAGATGGTCGTGCCCAGCCCGACGATGCGCGTCGCGGCGAAGATACGCGACGCCACGGACCATCGCGTCCCCCTCCTCTTCACCGGCGTCACCATGGGAGGCGGGCCCTGCACCTGGGCGCTGCAGCGCCATCTCCAGGCCGGGCTGCCCGCTTTCGCCGCACCCGATGCGGCGAAGACGTTCGACGACGATCTCGACGTGGTCACGCAGTGGGGCGTTCGCATAGTCAGCGAGGACGAGGCGGCGCGCATGGACGACGTCGAACGCATAGAGCTGCGGGACCTCGATGTCGACGGCCTGCGCAGCGCCTTCGCCTCGCTCGGCGTCGACACGCGCATAGACGGCATCGCCCTCGCCTGCCTGGATCACGGCGCGGCGCCGCCCGGCTACTCCGACCGTCTCTTCCGCTTCGAGCACCTGCGGCGCGTGGTCGAGGCGAACAACGACCTGCTTGCGTTCGCCTGCCGCCCGGAAGACGTACCGTCGTACCTCACGCGCGCCCGCGCCCTTCTCCGGTCGGCGGGCGACGACCTGCCGGCGGTGTTCCTGGACACGGCGCCGGCGGCGGCCCTGGGCGCTTTGCAGGACCCGCTCGTAGGCGGCGCCGAGCGACAGGTCGTGCTCAACCTCGGCAACTCGCACACCCTCGCCTTCCACCTGCGCGGCACTCATATCTACAGCCTCTTCGAGCACCACACGGGCCTTCTCGACAGCTCAAACGTGGAGTCGCTGACGGAGAGGCTGATCGCGGGCAGCCTGACGCAGGAGGAGGTCTTCGACGGCAACGGGCACGGCGTGTATTACGCAACGCCCGCGCCCGAAGGAGACTCGCTGGTCGCCGTCACGGGGCCGCAGCGAGGCAAGCTGGCCGGCAGCCGACTGCGTCCGCACTTCGCGGTGCCGCACGGCGACATGATGTTGTCCGGCTGCTTCGGGCTGTTGCGGGCCTTCGCCGCGGGGCATCCGTCGTTCCGAGGAGAGATCGATTCGGCGCTGGAGGGGACACCCTCCGCCACGAAATGACATCGATCCGAGAGAGAAGAAGAGGGGCGGTTTATTGGCCGCCCCTCTTGCATGTCTTTAACCTCAGGTTAGCCGCGGTGCCTGACCATCCGCAAGTAGACGCCGCTGCCGAGGGCGATGGCCGCCAGCGCTACCGTCAGAAGGCCGCGTAGAGGCGATGCTCCGTCGCCGGGGCCTTCGCCCGTCGAGGGAGCGACTATTTGCGGTGCGGCGGTCTCACCGGGCGTGGCGGTCGGCGGCGGCAGGGTCGGCGCAGGCGGTTGCGACGTTGCTGTCGGCGGCACGGGCGTATCTGTTGGCTCCGGGACAGGCGTGCTCGTCCGGTGGCGTATCGTCGCCTCCCCCGTTGGCCTAGCAGTCG
>DATLAX010000232.1:0-4461 GCA_035527215.1 Dehalococcoidia bacterium | reverse complement strand
GCGGGCGTGGGCGATCATCTCTTCGGCGTAGGGTCGAGGAAGCTCGAACACGGGAGGGCTAGCCCGCGTGGTCGACGCCGGAAGCCCAGATGCCCGTCGAGAGGTACTTCCAGCCGCCGTCGCCCATCAGCAGGACGAAGTTGCCGCGCTCGACACGTTCGGCGAGGGAGCGGGCGGCGCAGAGGACGGCTCCCGTGGAGACGCCTGCGAAAATGCCCTCGCTGTGCGCGATCTCGCGGGTTGCGGCGAAGGCGTCGTCGGCGCTAACGACCGTGCGCTCGTCTACGACGGCTTCGTCGAACACGCCGGGCAAGAAGCCCACCAGGCAGTGCAATCCCTCTATGAGCTCCGTGGGCTTCGGCTCGACGCAGACGACCTTCACCTGCGGGCGGCGCTCCTTGAGAAAGCGTCCGACGCCCGCGAGAGTGCCCCCGGTGCCGGTACCGGCGATGAACGCGTCGACGTCCGGCAGGTCGCGCAATATCTCCGGCCCCGTGGTCTCATAGTGGGCGAGGGGGTTGTCGGCGTTGTCGAACTGGCTGGTGAGGAAGCAGTTGCTGTCATCGTCGGCCATGCGGCTCGCGAGGTCGATTGCGCCGTCCGTGTACTTCGCGCCCTCCGTGTGAATGACCTCCGCTCCGAACGCTCTCATGACCAGCGTCCGCTCGATGCTGACGCTATCCGGCATGACGACCTTGATGGGATAGCCTTTGATGCGCGCGATCATGGACAGGGAGACGCCTGTATTGCCGCTCGTCGCCTCGAGGATTGTCATGCCGGGGCGAAGGTCTCCCCGCTCCTCGGCGCGTTCGACCATGTAGAGGGCGATGCGGTCTTTGAGGCTGCCGCTGGGGTTCTGCCCCTCGAGCTTGGCGAACAACCTGATCCCCGGCCGCGGGCTGAGCGAGGGCATCTCCACCAACGGCGTGTTGCCGATGAGCTCGACGAGGCGGTTGTACAGCAATTTAGTTCCTCCCGGCGGCAATGCCACAGAATTCGTCGTAGTCGATGAGACTTGTCACGGTCGGATGGTCGCCGCAGACGGCGCAGTTGGGGTCGCGGCGGATCTTCACCTGACGGAACTCCATCGCCAGGGCGTCGAAGAGCAGCAGGCGGCCGCTCAGCGTGTCGCCGATTCCCAGGATCAGCTTCAGTGTCTCCATCGCCTGGATTGGCCCCATGAGCGCGGGCGTGATGCTGAGAACGCCGGCGGAAGCGGGCGTCGGCATCAGGCCCGGCGGAGGCGGCGCCGGATAGAGGCAGCGGTAGCAGCCCTGCCCGGGCAGGAACACGGTGCACTGCCCCTCGTAGGCGAGCACGCTTGCCTCGACCATCGGTTTCTTGAGGAGGACGCAGGCGTCGTTCACCAGGTAGCGCGTCGCCAGGTTGTCGACCGCCGGGACGACGACGTCGTAGTCGCGAATGATGTCGAGAGCGTTCTCGGTCGAGAGGCACGTCTCGTGGATGACGACGTTGACATCGGGGTTGTTGTCCGCGAGGGTGCTCTTCGCCGACTGCGCCTTCGAGCGGCCGAGGTCATGCATGTGGTGGAGGATCTGGCGCGGCAGGTTCGAGACGTCGACGGTGTCGAACTCGACGACGCCCAGCGTGCCGACTCCGGCGCCCGCGAGGTAGAAGAGCACGGGCGATCCCAGTCCGCCGGCCCCCACGACGAGCACCTTCGCTGCCATCAGCTTTCGCTGGCCCTCTTCGCCCCACTGCGGCAGGACCATGTGCCGCGAGTAGCGCTCGCGCTGTTCGGCTGTCAGCTCCGCGCCGGGCGCGCCTCCCGCTGTTGCGGGAATGATGGCCACCTGGTCGCCGTCCTTCAACTCGGTCTTCAGCCCTTTCAGAGCGCCCATCTCCTGCCCGTTCACGTAGACCTTGATATGCGGCGGGATCCGGCCCTGCTCGTCGAACAGCATGCCGTGAAAGCCGGGGAACTGCGTCTCCAGGCCCGCGAGCAACCGCTCGACCGTGCCGCCCTCTGCGCTCACGCGGGCCCGATTGCCCGTGAGCCGGCGGAAGGGCGCGGGAATATTGACCACGATGGGCATGGGCCTCTCCTTAGCAATAACGACGAAGGAGGGCCGCTGTTGCGGCTGCGGGCGTGTGACGGCTACGCGGTTGCCCTTAGCCTCCCGCGACCGCCGGCACGATGCTCAGTTCATCGCCGTCCTTCACCGGCGTTTGCAGGCCGGAAAGAAAGCGGATGTCCTCGCCGTTGACGTAGATGTTGATGAAGCGGCGCAGTTCGCTGCCATCGTCGCAGATGCGCGCTTTGACGCCGGGGTAGCGGCCTTCGAGATCGTCGATGCATTCGGAGACGTCGCCGCCGCTGCCTTCGACCGTTTGGGCGTTGCCGGTCAGGCTGCGGAGGGGCGCCGGAATTCGTATGGTAATGCTCACCGTTTCCTCCTGCGTTTCACGTGAAATCGCGCCGGACGGCTGTCAGCCCTCGACGACGTCGCCCTGGACGGGGTCGACGCGGACGCCCTTCGACGCCACCCACTGGACGCCGCGCTCGATCTCGTCGAGTTCGCCTTCCAGTTCAAGGATGACCCAGCCGCGGTCTTCGGTGACGTCGGCGCGGCGGATATTGGTTATGAGATTGAAGTTCTTGGCCAGCTCATGGATGACCGGCTCCTTGATCAGCTCCTGGGGAAAAGTGAACTTGACACGTTGCTTGGCCATTTGAGTTTCACCTCGTTCCTTGATTGCCGGCGACGGCTTCGCCGCGCTGCGCGATCGCTTCTTCGAAGGAGGCGACGGTGGGCGCAACATGGAGCGCTTTGTTTATCTTATCAATTACGGCTTCTTGCGTCTTGAGGCCGGCGCCGGTGATGAACGCGACCACTAGCTCGTCGCGGTCGACGCGGCCGGACTCGACGAGGCGCTTCAGACCGGCGATGACGACGCCGCCCGCGGTCTCGGCGAAGATGCCTTCGCTCTCGGCGAGGAGCTTGATGCCGTCCACTATCTCGTCGTCGTCGGAGGCCACGGCCGAGCCGCCGGAATCGCCGATCACCTTCAGGGCGTAGTAGCCATCGGCGGGGTTGCCTATCGCCAGCGACTTGGCAATCGTGTTCGGCTTGACGGGCCGGATGTTGAGCGTGCCCGCCTGCCAGGCCGTGACGATGGGCGAGCAGCCCAGCGCCTGGGCGCCGGATATCTTCGTCTGGACGCTGTCGAGGAGCCAGAGCTTCGCCATCTCGTCGAGCCCCTTGCCTATCTTGGTCAGGAGCGAGCCGCTGGCCATCGGCACGATGCAGTGGTCGGGCGCGCGCCAGCCGAGCTGCTCCGCGACCTCGTAGGCCAGCGTCTTGCTGCCCTCGGCGTAATAGGGACGCACGTTGATGTTGACGAAGGCCCAGGGGTACTTGTCGGCGAGCTCGGAGCAGAGGCGGTTGACGTCGTCGTAGGAGCCGTCGACGGCGACGAGCGTCGCGCCGTAGACGGCGGAGCCGACGAGCTTCCCCGACTCCAGGTCCGACGGAACGAAGACGTAAGCCTTTATGCCCGCCCTCGACGCGTGCGCCGCGACGCTGTTCGCCAGGTTGCCGGTCGAGGCGCAGGCCAGCGTGTCGAAGCCGAACTCCAGCGCCTTCGTGCTGGCGACGGCGACGACGCGGTCCTTGAACGACCAGCTGGGGTTGGTGCAGTCGTTCTTGATGTAGAGCTGGCTCAGGCCCAGCGCTTCGCCCAGGTTGCGGGCGCGCAGGAGCGGTGTGAAGCCGGCGTTCAGGTCGACGGCGCGGTCGGCGTCGCAGGGAAGGAGGTCGCGGTAGCGCCAGAGCGAGAGGGGGCCGCTTTCGATGCTCCGGCGGCTGATCGCCTTCCTTTGGGCGTCGTAGTCGTAGGTGACTTCGAGGGGCCCGAAGCAGAACTCGCAGACGTGCGTCGGTTGGAGAGGGTATTCGCGGCCGCACTCGCGGCAGTGTAGCGCTTTGGCGTATGTCATGACGGCGATCCTTGTCGAGAATGAAAACAGCCCGCCAGGGCGGACTGCCAGAACCCTGGGGAGATTCCCGCTGTATTAAGGCCCGACTTCCTCGGGCCGGCGCATCGCCATCACGCCAGTCATCATTACCCTTTACTCATTATCGACGTTTTGCCAATGCTAGCAGAGCCCCTCGTACCCTGTCAAGCCGAAGCGACAGTCTTCCCGCTATCTGCCGATTATCTCCGTGGAGGCAAATGACGTGATAACCAGGAAGCCGTTCAAGCAAGAAGGATTCCTCGATGACGGACAGTGGCTACGGCCGCTGATAGCCGGCACGACTGAGAAGACGCGGTCGCGGCCGGACGCCGGCGCAATCGCGCGCATGCGCGAGACGGTCCTCGACCAGATCGAGCGGGCGTCGGTGTCCCTGGTCGCCTAGCGAGACCGCGCCGGTCCCGCTGGCCTCTTCCCTCTTCTCCGATCTTGCTAATCCGCGTGGGTCGGGCGTCTCGCCCGAC
>DATLAX010000231.1:0-2294 GCA_035527215.1 Dehalococcoidia bacterium | reverse complement strand
CCGCCAGAAAGAGCAGAAAGGCATCGGCCACGCGGTGCTGACCGCGCAGTCGGTCATCGGCGACGAGCCGTTCGTCCTCTTCTTCCCGGACGACATCATAGTCGCGGACCCGCCGGCGACGCGGCAGCTCATTGACGTTTACGAGCGGCACGGGGGCAGCGTGCTCGCCGTGCAGCGGGTGCCTCACGAAGAGATCGTGCACTACGGCTCGATGGCGGCCGAGCCAATCGAGGAGAACGTCTTCCGCGTGCTGAGCCTGGTGGAGAAGCCGAGGCCTGAAGAGGCGCCTTCCGACCTGGCAACCGTGGGACGCTACGTGCTCACTCCCGACGTCTTTCCCGCCCTGAAGCGGACGAAACCGGGCGTCGGCGGCGAAATCCAGATTACCGACGGCCTGGCGCTGCTGCTGGAGGAGAAGCCAATCTTCGCCTGTCTCTTCCGGGGCACGCGGTACGATACCGGGCGCCCGTTGGGTCTGCTCCAGGCATCGATCGAACTCGCGCTCCAGCGCCCGGAGCTTGCCCCACAACTGAAGGACTACCTGCGGTCGCTGGACCTGAGCGACCGACAGCCCCAGACGGAGGACTAACAGAGGATGCGCATTCTGTCCCTGGGCTACCCGCTCCCGAACCCGCAGATCGACAACTACAGCTTCGCCGGCGCGCCCTGCTTTTTCGACTATGATGCTATGGTCGTCGACCCTGAGGCGCTGTCACGTCTGATCGAGGAGATCGTCGACCAGACGGCCGAGCACGCGACGGCGGAGCGCCAGCCGGTGGTCAGCGGCGCCACCGGCCCTGTCGCGACGGGGCTCGCCGACGTGCTGCGACGGCGGCAGGAGGAGACGGCGCGTCTCCTGGCGAACGGCGGCAGCGTCGTGTGTATCATCCGGCCGGATGTCCTTCATCACCGCGTCGCCGGCTTCACCGGCTGCGACCGCTACTTCTGGCTGCCGGCGCCCGCGGGTCTTCAGTATCGCGAGCCGCATCTGATGGCGGGCCACGGCCAGAGCATCCTCATTACCGACCACGACCACCCGTTCGCGACTTATGTCGAGAGCTTTCGGGACCGCCTCGCCTACAGCGCCTACTTCGCCGGGGGCATCCCCGGCTTCGAGAATTGGGCGCACGTATTCGCACGCAGCGCCGGCGGCGCGGCGGTAGGCGTCGAGCTGCGCGTCGATGCCGGACGCGTCGTCTTCATCCCGCACGTGCGCGACCTGGCTCCGGGCGCCAACCGCCATCCGGTCGCGTCGTCGATTGTGGACTGTCTACGCCGGTTGCAGGGGCAGGCCGTTGAGGAATCACCGCCGCCGTGGGTCAAGCAGTTCACGCTGCCAGGGTCCGCGGAACTGGAAGCGAAGCACGCCGCCGCCGAGGAGGAGCTTGCCGCGGCACAGGCGAAGGCCACGGAGGCGCGGGCTCACCTGGGCGAGATCGACAAGTTCCGACGGCTTCTCTGGCAGGAGGGCAAGTACGGGCTGGAGACGGCCGTGCGCGAAGCGTTCGCGGCGCTCGGCTGCCAAACGAGCGACGATGTTGACGAGCCGTGCGTGCTGTACCGGGGGAGCGAGCGGCTGCTCCTGGAAGTAGAGGGCTCGCCGGCGGCGGTCGGCATGGAGGCGCACTACCGCCTGCGGCGACGCCTCGAAGAGGCGATAGCGGAAGGGCGGCCGCAGAAGGGCGTCGTGCTGGTCAACGGCTACCGGCTAAGCGCGCCGGAGACCCGCGAGGTCGAGTATGTGAACGCCCTGCGCGTCGCGGCGGAGAGCATGCGCTACTGCCTGCTGACGACTTCGCAGTTGTTCGAGGTGGTGCGACGGCAGATGGAAGGCGACGGGCAGGTGGCGCAGGCCTTCTGGCATGGGCTGACGTCCTGCGAGGGCGTCTTCGACCTCGATAGCATGTCTTCAAGCGCGCAGCCGTCTTGAATCGACCCCTTTGCCACGCAGACCCGCAGAATCCGGCAACAAGGAGGCATTGCTTTGACCAACGAAAGCCATGAGTGGGCGCTTATCCTGGGCTCTTCCAGCGGCTTCGGCGCCGCAACGGCCGTCGAGCTGGCGCGCAGCGGCATGAACGTCTTCGGCGTCCACCTCGACCTGCGGTCGACGCTGCCAAACGCGCAGCGGGCCGTCGCGGAGGTCGAGTCGCTGGGCCGGCGGGCGGTCTTCTTCAACACCAACGCCGCCGACGCCGCCAAGCGCGCCGCGACGCTGGAGTCGATCCGCGACACGCTGCGCGCACAGGGCGACGATGCCTACGTGCGCGTCTTCATGCACTCGCTGGCATTCG
>DATLAX010000230.1:0-2444 GCA_035527215.1 Dehalococcoidia bacterium | reverse complement strand
CCTGGCGTCTTCCCGAAGTCGTTCCGAGGAGAGGCCGGCGAAGTCGCGGTCTACTTCGAGGCGGGGAGCGTTATCGTCGCGCTGATCCTTCTCGGCCAGGTCCTTGAGCTGCGAGCGCGTCGCCAAACTGGCGCCGCCATCAGAAGACTCCTGGGCCTCGCCGCCAAGACGGCACGCCGCATCCAGGCCGATGGAACGGAGGAAGACGTTCCTTTGGGGCTCGTCAAGGTGAACGAACGCCTCCGCGTACGGCCAGGCGAGAAGGTGCCAGTTGACGGTCTGGTGCTGGAAGGAGTGACTTTCGTTGATGAGTCCATGATCAGCGGCGAGCCGATGCCCGTCGGGAAACAACCTGGCGACCGAATCATCGGCGCCACGGTCAACGGAACAGGGTCGTTGATCATGCGCGCGGAGAAGGTCGGGGCGGAGACCGTCCTGTCGCGCATCGTGGCCCTGGTCGCTGAGGCTCAGCGTAGTCGCGCCCCCATCCAGAGGCTGGCCGATGCGGTCGCCGGTTACTTCGTGCCGGTCGTCATCCTCGTTGCCGCGGCAACCTTCACTATCTGGGGGCTCGTCGGCCCGGAGCCGCGCATGGCCCACGCTCTCATCAACGCGGTCGCCGTGCTCATCATCGCGTGTCCGTGTGCGCTTGGACTGGCGACTCCCATGTCCATCATGGTGGCGACCGGGAAAGGCGCCATGCTGGGCGTTCTGTTCAAGAATGCAGAGGCCATCGAAGTCATGCGCAAGGTCGACACCCTCGTCGTCGACAAGACCGGGACGCTGACGGCGGGCAGACCGACGCTGGTGAGTGTGAAGACGGTCCCTGGCTTTCAGGAGATGGAGGCGCTCTCCCTCGCGGCTAGCCTCGAGCGAGGAAGCGAGCATCCGCTGGCCGCGGCCATTGTGGCGGGCGCACAGGAACGTGGTGCCGTCCTATATGACGCGGAGTCGTTCATGTCCATCACGGGGAAGGGAGTCAGGGGCCGCGTCAACGGGCGCACAGTCGCCCTCGGCAGCGGCAAGCTACTGGAGGAGATCGGAGTTGCGCGCAACGAGCTTGCGAACGAAGCGAATGCCCTCCGCGCCGACGGCCAGACGGTGATGTTCGTCGTGGTGGATGGCGAGATCATCGGCTTACTCGGGGTCGCTGATCCGATTAAGGACAGCACGCCCGAAGCCATCAGTGCGCTCCGCAAGGACGGGATCCGTATCGTCATGTTGACGGGGGACAACCGCACGACCGCAGATGCCGTCGCGAGGAAGCTGTCCATCGACCAAGTCATTCCGGAGGTGCTTCCCGATCAGAAGGCCGGAGTTGTGAAGCAGCTCCAGAACGATGGACATGTGGTCGCGATGGCGGGCGACGGCATTAATGACGCGCCGGCATTGGCGCAAGCCCATGTGGGCATCGCCATGGGTACGGGCACTGACGTCGCCATGGAGAGCGCAGGTGTGACGCTGGTGAAAGGGGATCTGCGCGGCATCGTGCGCGCGAGACGCCTGTCTCGGCTGACGATGGCGAACATCAAACAGAATCTGTTCTTCGCCTTCGTCTATAACGCCCTCGGTGTGCCCATCGCAGCGGGCGTCCTCTATCCTGTGTTTGGCTTGCTGCTGAGTCCTGTAATCGCGGCGGCAGCGATGAGTTTCAGCTCCGTCTCGGTGATTGGAAACGCGCTCCGGTTGCGCACAGCGGAGGTCTGATGGTGGGGTCTCCATCGACGCGCGACGCGGTTCCTTGACCCGTGAAGCTTGCTGGGCCGAGGTGCTGTTCAGCGACGTGCTTCGCCTGCAGCGACCATGATCCGTGCTGCCGCGTTGCTTGGGACGGCAGAGGGACTTGTCAGCCCGACACCGGTTCGAGTGGAAGCCAGAACCTGAAGCTGCTGCCCTTCTCGGGCTCGCCCTCGACCCAAATCTCGCCGTCGTGGGCCTCGACGACCATCTTGGCAAACGTCAAGCCGAGCCCTGATGAGGTCCGGACGGCGGAGGCCGCCGTATCGAGAACGGCGAACTTGTCGAAGATCCGGGACCGGAGTTCCTTCGGTATGCCGGGACCCGTGTCGATGACGCTCACGACGAGCCGACCTGCCTCACGATCCTCGCGAGCAGAGACGCTGACCTGCCCGCCAGAGGGCGTGAACTTGAGCGCGTTGCCCACGAGGTTCATCACAACGCGACGGAGTCTCTCTTCATCGCCGTCGATGTGCGACAGCTTCTCAGGGAGTTCGACGGTCAGTTGGACCTCCTGCTCCCGCGCAATCTGCTCGACAGCACTTACGCCCGCTCGGATAAAGCCTTCTGGAGAGAGCGGCGCGCGGTGGACCAGTGGCTGGCCACTCTCCAGGCGGCTCACGTCGAGAAGGTCGCTTACCATGCCCAGCAACTTGTCGCCGCCCTCACGTGATATGGCGATCATCTCCTTCGTCTCCTCAGGGAGA
>DATLAX010000229.1:0-3909 GCA_035527215.1 Dehalococcoidia bacterium | reverse complement strand
GTGCGGGTGACGGTCATGTCCTGGCTCCTTGGCTCGGATGCCCTATGTCGCTCTGCATTCTAGGGCTGGGGTACGGAGGGTGCAAGCTGATGGCTTGAGTCATTTAGACAGTGTACTCAAAGGCCGACGGGAGGACCGAGTAAGCCTCATGACGACCAAACGCATTTTCCACTACAACGTGCACATGCCCGTCGTACCACGGATCCCCCAAAAGCGCACGCGCTCCCGAGGTAAGCCCGACAACCTCCTCGCCTGGGACGAGGTCGAGGTCGTTGGGGTTGTCGACCCGTAGGGGGTTGACGGTAGCCACGCGCACGGTTGCGCCGGACGTTGCGCCCTGGACCGTCTCACCACCTTGGAAGGCGATACCGGACAGCGCATCCGCGGTTGCCGTCGCGCCGCTCGAGGAGCCTGTGAGCGTCTCTCCTACCTCGAGGACACCAGCGAGGGCTTTCAGCATGAGGTGCGTCGCGGTCTGCGTGCGGACCTCTGCGGTCGCGCCGCTGGTGCCACCGGTGACCGTCTCGCCGACGGTGAAAGGTCCGCCGCTGACTCCGCTGATGGTGGCGTAAGGGTGCGCGACCATCTCGACCAGCATGCGCACCGAATGCGGCGGCGCGTCGATGTCGAGAGCGCCGTCGTTGACGACCACGCAGTTCAAGCCCGGCTCGCCGTCGAACAGAACGACCGGCGTGTCCGTGGCGAAGCTGTGGCCGTTCACGCGGATGCGCCGACCGGTGACGTCACCATGCGGAGGGTTGATCGACGTGGCCTGTGGTTGGCTGATGTCCTTGGCGCGGATGCCGCCGCCTTGGTCCGCCGGAACACCGTCGTCCTCGGTCGTGTAGGTGCAGCCGCAGCTCGAGCAGCCGACCGGGTGCCCACGTTCGCTGTTCGCGTCGCGCTTCCATTCGGCGCGGTCGCCGCCGACGCTGCGCAGCAGCTCGTTCGCGCAGCAGGGACAGTCGAGGATGAAGGAGTAGTCGCCCATCAGACCGCCAAGAATACGGCGAAGCCGGGCTCACCGACACCGCCGCCGAGACCATCGCCAGAGAACACCCCGTCGTCGAGGACACCGAGAGACCCGGCGCCGCCGAGGCCGCCATTGGAGAAGATGTGAGCGCCGTCGATGTTGGTCGGAGCACCGGTGTAGCTCGCGACCACCGCGCCTCCGCCGCCACCGCCACCGCCGCCAGCGCCGCCGCCCCAGTCAGGGTTGCCGCTCGAGCCACCGCCTGGACCGCCAGCGGCTCCGCCGGCTCCGCCGTTCGCGCTGATGCGTCCAGTGCCGATGCTGAACGGGCCGTCGCACTCGATGACGATGACGCCACCGCCTGGGCCACCCTCGCCACCGCCGCCACCGCCGCCGCCTTCGGTGCCGCCTCCGTCGAAGAAGTCGCCGGTGGCTCCCGCCGCGCCAACACTTGGCGCGACGCCTGATTGAGAGCCGCCCGTTCCGCCGGCGCCGCCCAAGACAGTGCCGCTGCCAACACCGAAGCCGCCTCCGCCGCCTCCGCCGCCTCCGCCAGGCGCACCGCCGACCATGAGCGCCCACAGCAACAGCGTGTCGGCGTCGGTAAACCTGGGCTTGTCGCCGCTCGCGGTTGCCGGGCTTCCAACCACGCCCGGGTTCTGCCCGGAACCCGGCGGGAAGGCGGGGCCGCCTGCGCCGCCAGCTCCGGCGCCGCCGAGACTGAACTGGGCCTGGCGGCTTGTTCCAACAGAGCCCGCCGCGCCTGGGAGCCCCACGTCCCCTCCGAAGGTCGCCGAGCTTCCACCACCACCGCCGCCACCGCCAGCAGCGCACACGATCTGCGCGAGGGTGGCGGGTGCCGGGGCTGCCGGAGCCGCGCCGCCGGCGTCGCCTCCATCGCCTCCAGCCACGTTCGCAGGAAGCCCACGTCCGTCAGCGTGAATGATCGCGGTGCCGAGGAGCTGGATCCCGGTGACCTTGCTGTTGCTCTTGATGACGAGATGACGGCGAGCTGCGACCGAGATCGTGAAGCCCGAGTTGACGACGAGGCCGGCGTAGTTCTTCGTGCCCGAGAGGTCGGGCATGTTGCCGCTGACCGTGACGAGGCCGAGGAGCCCGGTGCCTCCGTACTTGCCGACGATGGCTGCCGGCCCGCCGATGCCCGCGTGAGGGTCGAGTCCGTGCTCGGCGTCGTCGAGGAACTCGTCGAGTGCGATGACCACCTAGAGCCCCTCAGCCTCGAGCCAAGCACCGGTCACAACGACGGAGATGGCGGGGTTCATGAGCTGGACCTGGAGGGAGCAGCGGAAGGAGGCTTCCCGATCAAGGTGCGCGAGCGGAATGGCGAAGCGGAAGCGCTCCCCATTCGCGAGCTGTGGCGTCGAGGACAGCTTGTGGAAGGCGTGCTTCTGGTCCATGTAGAGGAGCTGGAGCGCGGCCAGGCCCTTGCCGTCGAAGGACGTCAGCTCGATCGCCACCAGGAAGCGGTCGATCTTCATGCGCGGCACGACCGCGGGCGCGTAGCAGATCCACCCGGTCTGGCTGATGTTCAGCCCGCAGATCACCCCCATCGGGTGCTCGGCGTCTGGCGCCAAGCTCAGCCACTTGACCCCCTCGCCCATCTGCGCGGCGTAGAGGTTGGGCGCCTGAAAGTCAGGCAGCCCACCCACCTGCTTCGCGCGGAGGCGTTGCTTAGATGAGACGGGCTGGCTGACGAGCTTCGAGTCCATGCGACTACTTTAGCCGATGGGCTAGACGTTGTAGTAGAAGTCCACCCGATCGCTGGCGTCGAGGTTGAACCCGGCGACGGACTGGTTCCAGTGGAAGGTATCGGCCGCGGCGATGGCGCTGATCGCCTTCGCGGTCGTGCCACCGTCGCTCGAGAAGTAGCCGTCGGTCGTCTTCACCGCGTCACCGACGGTGTAAAGGACTCCGTTGATCCCAGCCGCGACGTAGCCGTCACCCGAGGGCGTTGAAACGACCGCGGTCGCCGTCGCCTGGTCGCCGTCGATCGTCGTGACCGACGCGGTCATGTTCTTGTTCGACGTCGTCGGTTGCGCGCTGACCGCGCCACCCAGGGCGTTGTCGATGCCCAGGATGATCGAGGCGAGGTCGGCGACGTCGACGCCCGTGCCGCCCGTGTCGGGCGTGATGTTGGTGAGCGCCTGGTCGATGTTGATGAGATCGCCGTCGATCTGGAAGTCGTTGGCGTTGACCGTGACGGCCGCACCGTCGGCGTTAGCCGCGGCGACCAAGTTGATCGTGTTGGTCGACTTCGCGAGGCCGGCGCCGGCGTCGACAGCGCCAACGTCAGTCTGCCGCCAGAGCTGGTCGTTGTCGTCCCAGGTGTAGGTCCCGTTGTTCTCGACGGCGAGGTGCGTCTCGTTCGTGACGAGGCTGGCCTCGACGCGGCCGAAACCGAAGCGCTTCGCGGCGGGATCAGCGGCGGGGATGTTCGACTCGGTGCCGGACAGGATGGCGTAGTCCTGGTCACCGGTGGCGAACTCGACCACCTTGATGTCGGTCGCGGTCGTGACGACGCCGTGGATACGGTCAGCAGCGACCGAGACCAGGGTGCGGTAGACGACGGCCTGGTTCGCATAGGCGCCGGCGAAGTAGTTGACGAGCTGTGTCGTGTCGAGCGCGGACCACAGCGTCGAGTTGGCGTTGATCCGGGCCACCAGCTCGGCGAGCGTCAGCGCTGCCGTGCCCTGGACCTGCACCCCGAAACCGGCGGAGGCGCCGGCCTGGAAAGTGAAGGTCTCGGTGGTGGTGCCGTCCGTGAGGATGAAGGTGTCGGTCGCGACGGGGTTGCCGTCGAACGCGATCAGCATCGCCTGGAGCACGCCACCAGACGCGCCGCCGAGAACCTGCTGCGAAGCGAGCAGAAGTTCCTTCCACGTCTTGCCCGCGGTGATCGCGTTCTGAGTCGTGGT
>DATLAX010000228.1:0-19776 GCA_035527215.1 Dehalococcoidia bacterium | reverse complement strand
CGCGATGAACCCCAGCGTCACGTAGCCGTCGCGCCGCTCGACGATCTGCGACGCCACGTCGCGCCCGCCCTGGAGAATCCGGTACCCCTCTCCCCCAAGCGTAACCTCCATGTATTCGTCTCGCGGCCGCGGCGACGGGTTGAAGACGACGAGGCCGCGACCCTGCAGCCCCGAGCTATCCACGTGAGACGCCAGGTACTTCGCCGCCGTCTCGGCTACCTCGCGCGCCGCTTCGTGCGCGGCGATCGTCTTTTCGTCGCCCTGCTGCGAATGATCTGCCGGGGGAGCCCTCTCCTGGGCGCGAAGCAGGTCCTTCCACACCTGTTCGAGGGCTTTCTCGTCGCTTTCTCTTCCCATCGCGTAGGCGAACGCGTCGAGCCGCTCCGCCAGGAGCAGCGCCTGCTCCGCCGCCGCGATCGTCCCTTGCGGCCTGTCGCCTGCCCGGAGATCGCCCGCGCCCATCACGACCGTCTCCCGCCTCATCGCTGCCGGCGCCGCGCTCTGGAAGTACTCGCGCGGCGTCACGAAGCGCAGGTCGTCCCTGGCTGCGATCGCCGCCCGCGTGACGGTCGGGCCGGCCGGGGAGTCGATGCCGTTTACGCGACACAAGACCGGCGCCGTCATCGATCCCATCTCGCCGCGGAAGCCTTCCAGACGCTCGTTGCTCCAGCCGACAGGATCAGCGTGATCGGACGCGCCCACCGCGCCGTAAACTGCGAATGCCGTGGCTACCTCGCTGCCGTCGGGCCCCTGCAGGTGAAACGGCAACGCCCGATTCGACGCCTCGGTAGCCACAATTACCCGCTTGAAGCCAAGGCTGGCCAGAAGCTGCGGCAGTTGCGAAAAGGCCCGGTCTTCGCGCAGCAGATACGATTCCGCCCTGACGCCCAGGCTGTCGCGCAGGGCCATCGGGCCGCGCGCAAGTTGACGGATGACGGATTCGCCGCTCGATCCCGCGACGAGAGGCCGCGAATAGCCGTAGGCCAGCTCCAGACGCCCGCTTGCCAGGCCCTCCCTTATCTGCTCGACGGCCGCCGGCGCCCTCCCGGCCAGGTCCGCTGCTGTTTCCTCGTCGAGGTCGAGGACCGCTCGCAGCCGCTTGTTTGCCTCCAGGCTCCGGAGCAGCGTCTCGGCGCCGGGCGGCCAGACGTCGTTAGAGGTTCGGCTGCCGTCACGGACGACACTGCTGTAGATGTCGATCAGATAGACCGGTCGGTCGAGGCCGCATTCAAGGACCGTCCCTGCCGCCGACTGCGCTGCCAGCGTCTCCTCGAGCAAGTGACGCTCGCGGCGTTTCGCCTCGGCGCCGCGGCGCACAGTTGTCCGGACAAAGGAAGGCAGAAGGGGTAGGGAAGCGAGAACCGCAAGCGCGCGCTCTCCCGGTCGCGGCCAGCCTGTCATTCTGCGGCGGCTCCCCGAATCGAAGTGAAAGCGTCCCACTACTGCTGGCAGGATAGGAAGAAGTGGGGAGGCTTGTCAACAAGAGGCGCTTTGCGTGACGTCGACTTCCATCGAAGCTGCGTGGCGATGGGGCGGGGCGCGGTGATCGCGCTCTCGGTGCCCGATGCGCGGGCTGCGCATCGGGCCCGACCCTTCGCCGGCCTCACCACGAGCGCAATTCTTCGCGCCGCAGTGCGCTAGTCCGACCCCTCGACCAGCGCCCCGTCGAAGGCAGGGGCTTGCGACGGCTGCCGCCCGAGGAAATAGATGAGCCCCGCCGCCAGGCAATCGATCACGATGTACGCGACGAAGATGATGCTATACGCCCCCGTCGCGTCGTACACGAAGCCTGCCGTTATCGGCCCCAGCGCGTTGAAGGCGCTTGTCACCGCCACCATCGCCCCGAGGATCGTCGCTATCGATGCCATCCCAAAGCAATGCACCGCCATCATCGGCTGAAGCGCCACTACAGCGCCCATCGAGTAGCCGAAGACAAGCGCGAAGACCACGATACCCAACACGCTGCCGCCGCCCTGCAGCAGCACAAACAGTCCCACCGCCTGCATCACGAACACCGCCGCCGACACAAATCGCGGCGACGTCCTGTCCGCCAGGTAGCCCGACCCTATCTTGCCGAGGACGCCCACGCCCGAGACGCAGCCCAGGATCAGGCCCGCCGTCGCCCGCGAGAACCCCTGGTCTTCCAGGAACGGCACGACGTGAATGAGCACCGCCCCCAGCGTCGCGAAGGCTAGGCTGAACGCCGCCGACACGACGTAGAACACCGGCGTGCGCAACGCCTCGCCCAGCGACCAGCCTGCCGGACGTGCGTCTTCGGCCGTGTGGAGTTCAACGCTCGCCTCCGCGCCGTCGGGCAACAAGCCCATCTCCGACGGGTGCTGCCGGATGACGAACGCGGCCAGCGGGATCGTCACCCCCACGATCATCGCGCCCTCGATGAAGAAGGTCGCCTGCCAGCCGACGGCATCGATCAGGACGGCGGCCAGCGGCGCCATTACCAGACCGCCGAGGCCAATCCCCGCCGTCGTCAGGCCCAGCGCCAGCCCTCGCCTGCGGTCGAACCAGTTCGCGACCACGGCGCCCACCGGAACGATCATCGTCGAGGAGCGCCAGGCCGCCATGATCATGAACATCACGTAGAAATAGGCCAGCGACTGAGTCAGGCCCAACAGCCCGAGACTTATTCCCATCATCACGCCGCCGACGCCCATCAACCGTCGCGCGCCGACCCGCCCGACCAGCGTTCCCGCGACGGGGCCGAAGAGGCCGCTGATCAGCGCCCCCAGCGAAATCGCGATCGATATCTGCCCGCGCGACCAGCCGAATTCGTCCTGGAACGGGACAACGAAGACGCCCATGGCATAGAAGGCCGGCCCCGCGCTCAGGAACATGATGGCGCAGAGCGCCGTGACTACCCACCAGCCGTAGAATACCTTTGGGCGTGCTTGAGCGGGTTGCGCTGTCATCAGGCGCTGCCTCTGGCGACTTCACATAAGACGGCCGGCCGCCGCCGCTTGCCTATCCGGCGACTCCTGCGATTATAGGGGTCTCCTGGAGATGGGGACAGTGAGACGCGGAGCAACGCTAGTGCATCGATCCCGAGCCGCGGAGGCGCGGATCGAAGATGTCGCGCATCGCGTCGCCAAGCAGGTTGAACGAGAGCACGTACAGGCTGAGAGCCGCGCCCGGGAAGATCGCCATCCAGGGGAAATTGCGGAAGTAGGTTAGCGAATCACCGCTCACGTCGGCGCCCCAAGAGGGCTGAGGAGGCGGCAGCCCAAGGCCGAGGAAGCTCAGCGCGGCGCCCAGCAGCGAAATCAGGGGTATCATGATGCTTATGATGACGATAATCGGCGCCACAATCTGGGGCAGTATGTGCCGCAACATGATTCTAAGCTGAGACGCGCCTATCACTCTTGCGGCCTCTATGAAGGTATTGTTCTTTTCCGCCAACACGGTGCCTCGGATTATCCGCGACGTGGGCGCGATTGAACCTATCACAAGGGCAATAGTCAGGGTCCGCGCAGAAGCCCCGAGAACAGATGTGATTATCAGCAGCAGGACCAGCTGGGGGAAAGCCAGCCAGGAATCTACCACACGCTGAATTGCGCTGTCGATGGCGCCGCCGAGGTATCCGGAAACCAGTCCGACAACCGTTGCCAGTGCAACCCCCACGAACACGGAGACAAGGCCCACCCTCAGCTCGATCGGTGTCGCCCCGATCACCCGACTGAGAATGTCACGCCCCAGCATGTCCGTGCCAAACGGATGCGACAGAGAGGGCGCCTGATGCAGCGCGCTCGACTGCGCCGTTGGGCTGTGAGGCGCTATCCAGTGGCCAAATACCGCCAGGGTAAGGAACATGATCACGCCGATCAGCCCCAGCATTCCCAGCGGATGATGCCGCAGGCGACCCAGAAAAGTCAGCACCCACGGCCTGGCCGCAGGCATAGCCTGCCATTCACGGATAGTCTCAGTCTCGGCTTCAGTAGTCACAAGACAACCTGCCTACGTGTAGCGGATTCGCGGGTCAAGCCAAGCGTACGAAATGTCGATTGCCAGATTGATGAACACATATACAACTGCCGCGAGGACGACAATTGCCTGCACGCCCAGATAGTCCCTGGTCAGGATCGATTGGTATGTGTACATGCCGACCCCCGGAAGCGAGAAGATCCTTTCCATGATCAGCGCGCCGCCCATCAGGGCACCTGTCTGCAGCCCGACGATTGTCACGATAGGAATAAGCCCGTTCTTCAAGACGTGTCGCATGATGACGGTCCTCTCGCGCAGCCCCTTCGACCATGCCGTGCGCACGTAGTCCTGCCGCAGCACCTCCAGCACCGACGAACGAGTGAAACGCATGACTCCGGCGGCGCCGGGGATCCCCAGCGCCAGCGACGGCAAGGCGAACTGCTGCAGGTTTCCCATTGGATCGCCAAAGAAAGAGACGTGTCCTGTGGGGGCCATCCAGTTGAACCAGATAGCCGGCAGCATCATGAACATCGTGCCCAGCCAGAAGCCCGGGATCGAGAGGCCGAAGACTGCGGTCGTACGCATCACCAGGTCGAGCAGGCTGTTCGGCCGCACGCCGGCGATTATGCCCGCCGGAATCGCGATCACCACCATCACCGCCATCGCCATGATCATCAGCTGGAGCGTCACGGGCAGGCGCTGCGCCAGGTCGTCCCGGACCGCTGTCCTGTAATAGTAGGACTCCCCGAAGTCGCCCTGCACCAGCCCGCCGATCCATTGCCCGTACTGCCCGAAAGGCGGCTTCCAGTCGAACAGCGGCTCATTCAGCCCGTAGGCGTCCCTAAACTGGTCGAGCGACTCCTCGGTGGCATTTGTGCCCAGTGCCACCTGGGCGACGTCGCCGGGCACCATGCGCATCAGAACGAAGGTGATGAGGGATACGCCGATGAGCACGGGGAAGAGATAAAGAATCCGGCGAATTACATACTGCGTCACGGTTTGGGGTCCTCGCGGGCCTACAGCCCGCGCGATTGGAGCGATCCCTCTTCTGCTTCACCGCCCCGCAAGACACCCTAGGAGGGTGGCCGCTTCCCGAACCCGGCCTGTCCGGCCGTATCGGGTGTTTTTAGAATCTACTATCTGCTGCTGCTGGAGGCAAGTCCCCTTCGCGCAAGAGGTGACACGTTCCGCATCCGCTCGCTCCGAGGGCGCGCGTCAAACGCTGTGCTATACTGAATCCTGAGTCTGCCCACCACGATGCTGAAGGACCGGCAATCCGGGGGTACAGGGGGCAGAGCCCCCTGTCGGGGAGCCTGGGGGGTGTCCCCCCAGATTCAAGAAACGAGGCCGCGAGCCGACCCGCCTGTGGCGGGCCGTGCGACGTGGCTGAGCTAGCCCAAGACTTTTCGGCGCCCTGTTCCACCATGGAGATGGAGCATCATGGAGGAGGACCGCGACCTCCAGGTCGTCAAGCTCCGCGTCGAGGAGCTTCGCTCCCTCATCGCCTACCACGACTATCGCTACTACGTCCTCGACAGCCCCGAAATAGTCGACGCCGAGTACGACGAGCTCATGCGGGAGCTGCGTAGCCTGGAGGAGCGCTACCCGCAACTCATCACGCCGGACTCCCCGACGCAACGCGTCAGCGGCCAGCCCGTCGCCGCCTTCGGCATCGTCGAGCACCGGCTGCCGCTGCTCAGCCTGGCCAACGCATTCACGGAAGAAGAGCTTCGCGCCTGGCATCGACGTGCCGCCGCCCTCGCCGCCGTCGACGGCTTCGCCCTTGTCTGCGAGCCGAAGATGGACGGCCTTGCCGTCGCCCTCGTCTACGAGAACGGCGCCTTCGTCCAGGGCGCCACCCGCGGCGACGGCCGTCGCGGCGAGAACATCACCGAAAACCTGCGCACCATCCGCAGCATCCCGCTTCGACTGGGTAAGGACGCGCCACCGCGATTCGAGGTGCGCGGCGAGGTCTACATGACCAAGCAGGGCTTCGAGCGCCTCAACGAGGAGCGCGCCGGGGAGGGCCAGCCGCTCTTCGCCAACCCGCGCAACGCCGCCGCCGGCTCCGTTCGCCAGCTCGACGCGCGCATAACGGCTCGCCGCCCGCTCGACATCTTCATCTACGCCCTCGGCTGGCTGGAAGGCGCCACGCCGCCGCCGACGCACCGGGAAGCGATGCAATGGCTGGGAAGGCTCGGCTTCCGCGTCAACCCCAGCAACGTCCGCGTGCCGGGAATGGACGAAGCCGTCCGCCTCTGCGACGAGTGGGTCGGCAAGCGCGAGAGCCTCCCCTATGAGATCGACGGCATCGTCGTGAAGATCGACGACCTCGCGCTCCAGGACCGCCTCGGCGTCGTCGGCCGCGAGCCGCGCTGGGCCATCGCCTACAAGTTCCCGCCCATCCAGGCGACGACGAAGCTGCTCAACATCGACGTCAACGTCGGCCGCACCGGCAGCCTCAACCCCTACGCCGTCCTCGAGCCCGTGCGCGTCGGCGGCGCCACCGTCGAGCGGGCCACGCTCCACAACGAGGACGACATCCACCGCAAGGACATCCGCATCGGCGACACGGTCATCATCCAGCGCGCCGGCGACGTCATCCCGCAGGTCGTCGGGCCCGTGGTGAGCCTCCGCACAGGCAAGGAGAACGTCTACCGCATGCGTGAGAAGTGCCGCGAGTGCGGCGCGCCGGTCCGCCGCCCGGAAGGCGAGGCGATGAGCTACTGCACCAACACCGCCTGTCCGGCGCAGGCGTTCCGCCTCTTGGGCCACTTCGTATCGCGCGGCGCCATGGACATCGACGGCATCGGCGAGTCGCTGGCGGCGGCGCTGCTCAAGGCCGGCCTCGTCAAAGACCCCGCCGACCTCTATTTCCTTAAGAAGGAACAACTCCTGGATCTGGAGCGCCTTGCCGACAAGAGCGCCCAGAACGTCCTCGACGCCATCGAGCGCAGCAAGCAGCAGCCGCTCAGCCGCGTCATCTTCGCCCTCGGCATCCGCCACGTCGGCAGCGAGATGGCCGGCCGCCTCTCCGAGCAGTTCGGCAGCATCGACGCCGTCGCCAGGGCGACCGTCGAAGAGCTGGAGGCCGTCCCGACGGTCGGGCCCAAGATCGCGGAGAGCGTCCGCGCCTACTTGGACGACGCGGACAACCGACGCATCATCGAGAAGCTGCGACAGGCCGGCGTGCGCCTCGCCGAAGAGCGCGCGGCGCGGGAGGAAGGGCCGCTGCACGGGCTGACCTTCGTGATCACCGGTACGCTGCAATCGATGACCCGCGAGCAGGCCGAGCAGCGGGTGCGCCGGCTCGGCGGCAGCGCCGGCTCCAGCGTCACGCGCAAGACCGGCTACGTCGTCGTCGGCGAGAACCCGGGCTCCAAGGCGCAGAAGGCGCAGGAGTACGGCACGAAGGCGCTCACCGAGGAGGAGTTCCTGGCGATGCTTCCTCCGGACGTGTAGGGCGGGCGTCTTGCCCGCCAACGAAGATAATCGTCCCTACACATCGGGCCCGAAACGCATTATGTAACGACAGCCCTGCAACATCGCTTGTCGCTTTTGTTTGCCCCCCGCTACATTTCGAAGCGTTAGAAATCCTCTCCCTTGACGCCCCTTTTCTCAGCCCTTTCGATGCGCTATAATGCGTCACGATTTGGCCCGCCGTCTAGCCAAGGAGCGGCTGAGTGTGGAACCCCCTTTCGGCCCTGCTGGGCGCTTTCTCGCACGACATCGGCATTGACCTCGGTACAGCCAACACGCTGGTCATGGTCAAGGGCCGCGGCATCGTCATCGACGAGCCCTCCGTCGTCGCCATCGACCGCGTCAGCAAGAAGATCCTCGCCATCGGCGCCGAGGCGAAGCGTATGGTCGGCCGCACCCCGTCTAACATCGTCGCCGTTCGCCCCATGCGCGACGGCGTCATCTCCGACTTCCAGGTCACGGAACGGATGCTCCAGTACTTCATCCGCTCCGTCCACGAGAAATTCGGCTTCGGCATCCCGCGGCCCCGCGTCGTCGTCGGCATTCCCAGCGGCGTCACCGAAGTCGAGAAGCGCGCCGTCCACGACGCGTCGCTGAACGCCGGCGCCCGCGCCGCTTTCCTGGTCGAAGAGCCGATGGCGGCCGCTATCGGCGCCGGCCTGCCCATAATGGAGCCCAGCGGCTGCATGATCGTCGACATCGGCGGCGGCACGACAGAGGTCGCCGTCATCGCCCTCGGCGGCATCGTCGTCGCCACCTCCGTGCGCACCGCCGGCGACGAGATGGACCAGGAGATCATGGCCTATGCCCGCCAGGTCCACAACCTCCTCATCGGTGAGCGCACCGCCGAGGAGATCAAGATCGAAGCCGGCTCCGCCTCCCCGATGGATGAGGAGGGCACGGTCGTGCTGCGCGGCCGCGACCTGGCGACGGGCCTGCCCAAGTCCGTGGAAGTCAGCACCGTCGAACTGCGCGACGCCCTCTCCGGCTCCATCAACGCCATCGTCGACGCCGTCCGCTCGACAATCGAGATCACGCCGCCGGAGCTGGTGGCGGACCTGATGTACAGGGGAATCGCTCTCGCCGGCGGCGGCGCGCTCCTCGCCGGCCTCGACCGCCGCCTGGCCCAGGAGACCAAGTTCCCCGTCTACGTGGCGGAAGGACCGCTCACCTGCGTCGTCCGCGGCACCGGCGAAGTGCTGGAGGAGGCGGCCCTGCTTTCGAAGGTGCAGTCGAACCTGGCGGCGCGCAAGCCTCCGCATTAGACCCTCGATGCGGCCTCGCGCCTGCCTGCCGGAGGTTGGTCTGCCCGACGTCGTGCGGTATGATTGTTCCCCGGAGAAGACTCTGCCCCGCCAGGGCTTCTGAGGAGAAGGGAGTGCCGCATTGAGTTCCCGGGTCGGCACGTGGACGTTGGGGGTCGTGGTCCTCAGCCTGGCGCTTATCCTGCTCTCCAAAGCAGGCGTGCTCGACCCTCTCCAGAGCGGCTTCCTCGGCATCACGTCGCCGGTGCAGCACGGCCTCCGCAACGCCGCTGATCCGCTGGCCGCATGGCTCTCCGACATGACGGATATCGGCGGTCTGCGCGACGAGAACGACGAGCTGCGCGCCGAGAACGAGCAACTGAAGGACGATGTCGCCCGTCTGCGGGAAGGCCAGGTGCAGCTCCAGCAGCTACAGAAGCTGCTCCAGATCAAGCAGTCCTACCCGGACGAGGAGTTCCTCGCGGCCAACATCCTGGCCAAGGACCCCGGCAGCCTCAAAGAGGCCGTCGCAATCGACAGGGGCAAGCGCGACGGGCTGCGCGAGGGCATGGTCGTCGTCACCGAGGGGCATAGCGTCGTCGGCACCGTCACGCGCCTCTTCGACTCCTACTCCTGGGTGACGCTGATCACCGACCCGAATAGCGCCGTGTCGGCGATGGTCCAGGAATCGCGCGCCCAGGGGGTCGTCACCGGCAGCTACAGCCGCACGCTCTCGATCGAATTCGTAGCCCAGGGCGCTGCCGTCAAGGACGGCGACGTCGTCATCACCTCGGCCGTCGGCGGGCTCTACCCGGCCGGCCTCGTGATCGGCAAAGTGACCGCGGTGGGAGGCACGGCCCAGGACCTGTTCAAGAAAGTGACGCTGGAGCCGTTGGCCAGCCTCTCCCACCTGGAGACTGTGCTGGTGCTGACCAGCTTCCTCCCGACCAATCTGGAGACGCCATGAGATACGTTCTGGCGATACCGTTGTTCTGGTTCACCGCGCTCGTGCAGACGTCGGTCATGCCCGCCTTCCCGGTATTCGGCGTCGTCCCGAATCTCGTGCTTGCCCTGGCCGTCTGCTGGACAGTAGCGCGCGGACAGCAGGAAGCGATGGTCATCGTCCCCATAGCCGGCCTGTGCCTGAGCCTCCTGGGGAGCCAGCCCGTCGGCGTGGCGCTGTTCGCGATGGTGCCCGTCCTGCTCCTCTCCGAGCTGCAGGCGTTGCGTCTCACCCCCAGCGACTTCCTGCTGACGGTCGCCCTCGTCTTCCTGTCGAGCCTGCTCTATGAAACGGTACTTCTCGTCGCGCTGTTCGCCCAGGGCGAGACCATCGGCTGGCTGGCCGCGTTCCTGCGCGTCATCCTGCCGACGGCGATAGTAAGCGTACTTTTCACGCCGCCCCTGTACTGGTTGGTGTGGTCGAGGAGCCAGGGATTGCGGAGGATTCGCGCCTATGTCTGATCGCGAGAAGGGAATGTAGGGGAGGACTTCAGTCCTCCCGCCTAGAAAGAAGCCATGGATCTGCTCGGCCCAAGAAAACGGCGGTGGCGCTCTCCGAAGGAGAAGGAGGAGCGAAGCGACTCACAGACGCTGCGCGACAAGTTCTTCTACTTCCGCCTGCTCGTCTTCATCATCTTCGGCGTCCTGACTCTGCAGCTCATGCGCATGCAAGTCTTCGAGGGCGAGGCTTACGAGCAGCGCGCCCGGAACAACCACCTGCGCGTCTCGCCGACGATGCCCTCGCGCGGCCTCATCTTCGACCGCAACGGCACGCCCCTTGTAGAGAACCTGCCCCAGTTCTCCGCCGGCATCATCCCCGCCGACTTTCCCAAGGACCGCGAAGCGGAGCTCTTGCCCCAACTGGAAGCGCTCCTCCACGTCCCTGCCGCCGACATCGCCGCAGAGGTGGACCCCAAGCGCGACAGCGACGACCCGTTCACGCCCGTCGTCATCAAGGAGGGCCTGACGCCGGAAGAGGCATTCTCCCTGCGCCAGTTGGAGAGCCGAATCCCCGGCGCCAAAGTCATCGTCGACCCCATCCGGCGCTACACCGTGGGGTCCCTCGTCTCCCTCATGCTCGGCTACGTCGGACAGGTCACAGAGGACCAGTACCCCGACCTCAGGGCGAAGGGATATGAGATGAACGACCGTGTCGGGCAAATGGGCGTCGAAGCGGTGTACGAGTCCGTCCTGCGCGGTGAGCCCGGACGCAAGAACGTAGAGGTCGATGCCGCCGGCCGCGAGATCCAGACGGTCCATGAGGTCCCCGCGAAGCCCGGCGCCGGCCTCGTGCTCTCGATCGACCTCGACCTCCAGCAGAAGGTCACCGGGTTCCTCCAAGACGGCATGGGCAGTTCCTTGAACACCTGCGCCATCGTCATGGACGTGCGCAGCGGCGACGTCCTGGCCATGGTCTCACTGCCGACGTACGACGACAACATCTTCACGAACATGACAGACGAGCAGTACCAGGCGCTGGAGAATGATCCGGCGAAACCCATGCTCAACCACTGCATCTCCGAGACCTACCCGCCCGGCAGCACGTTCAAGCAGGTAACCGGCACCGGCGCCCTCCAGGAAGGCGTCGCCAACGCCGGCACGACTATCACCAGCTACGGCTCCATATCCGTTAAGAACGAGTACGACCCCAACATCGTCTACATTTTCAAGGACTGGGCGGCCCTGGGCACGCTGAACTTCTACCAGGGCGTCGCCCAATCGTCGGACGTCTACTTCTACTACCTGGCCGGCGGCTACTACCAGGACGGCGTGGAGCTCTTCCGCGGCATGGGCGCCAGGGCCCTGGCCCGCTACACCCGCGAATACGGCCTGGGAGCGCCCACCGGAATCGACCTCCCCGGCGAGGCGGACGGCGTCGTCCCCGACCCGGAATGGAAGGAGCGAGAGCTCGGCGAAACGTGGACCATCGGCGACACCTACAACTTCGCGATCGGCCAGGGCTTCGTGACGACCTCGCCCCTCCAGATGCTCGGCGTCACAACCGCCATCGCCAACGGCGGCGACGTCATGGTCCCGCGGGTCGTTCGCGAGGTCGTCGACGCGACCGGCAAGACGATCCTGCCCGTCGCACCCGAGGTCGCCCGCCACCTCTCGGTAGACGACGGCAATCTCGCCACCTTCCGCGAGGGCATGCGGCAGGCCACCTCCTGGGGAACCGCGACCAACGCCGCCGTCTCCGGCGTCAGCGTGGCGGGAAAGACCGGCACCGCGGAGTTCGGCCCCGACCTCGGCGGAGGCACCTACGCCAGCCACGCCTGGTTCACCGGCTTCGCGCCCGCTGAAAACCCTGAAGTCGCGGTCGTCGTCTTCCTGCAGCAGGGGAACGGCGCCAAGAACGCCGCGCCGATTGCCGGCCGCATCCTCGACTACTACTTCCACCGCGAGGGCTGACGTGAGGGCAGCGAAGGTCAGCTACATTCGCCACTTCGACTACGTGCTGCTGCTCTCCGCGCTGGCGCTCGTGGCCCTCGGGATCGTCCTCATATACAGCGGCAGCCTCCCCAGGTACAGCAGTGCGACCGGCGTCATCGAACACCCCGTGGCGCGGCAAATCGTTTTCGCCCTCATTGGCATTATAGCGATGTTCGCCATGTCGCGCGTGGACTACCGGCTAATCGGGTACACGGCGATATTCATCTACGTGGGGGCTCTGGCCTGCCTGGCCTTCGTGTTGGTGGCCGGCCAGGCGATGTACGGCTCGCGACGCTGGATCGAGCTCGGCGGCACGCAGGTGCAGCCGTCCGAGGTGACGAAGCTGGTTCTTGTGATCGTCCTCGCCAAGTACCTGACCGACCGCCAGGAGCGCATCGGGCGGCTCTCGGTGTTCGTCACGTCGCTCGCCATCGCCCTCGTGCCCATGGCGCTCGTCTTCGCCGAACCCGACCTCGGATCGGCCATCATCCTCGTCGCCATCTGGCTGGCCGTCGTCATCATGGCCGGCGCGCGCTCCGCTCACGTCTTGGGGCTCATCGCTTCCGCCGCCGCCGCCGCGCCTTTCGCCCTCCTCGCCGTGGTCAGTGACTACCAGCGAGAGCGAATCGCCACCTTCCTCGATCCCGGCAAAGACCCGTTGGGCTCCGGGTTCAACACGCTCCAGGCGGAGATAAGCATCGGCTCGGGCAGGCTATTCGGCAAGGGCCTGACGCATGGCACCCAGACGCAGCTCGACTACCTGCGCACGCAGACGACCGACTACGTCTTCAGCGTGTTGGGAGAGGAACTCGGCTTCGTCGGGGTCGTGATCCTCTTTGCCCTGTTCATCATCCTCCTGATGCGCGGTATCCAGACGGCGTCGTCGTCGCGCGACCCCTTCGGCCGCCTGCTGGCGACGGGGATCTGCACCTACATACTGTTCCAGGTCTTCATCAACGTCGGCGTCAACATCCGCCTTCTCCCCGTCACCGGCATCCCGCTGCCCTTCATCAGCCAGGGCGGGAGCTCGCTCGTCACCCTGTTCGTGGCGCTGGGGATATTACAGAGCATCCGGACGCATCCCGGTCCATCCGAGTTGTGAGCCGCCCTGCGTCAGTATCGTCAGCGAATCAAGATACGACGTAGCCGAGACTGGAAAGTCTCGGCTACCAACTTCCGGCTCGGCTCAAAGAGGGCCTACTGCCTGCTCGCCTGCCCTCCGTCCTTCTCCAATCGCGCTCGCAGCAGGCTCAACTCCTGCGCCAGGCGGCGGCTCTGGTCCGACAGCCGCGATATCTCCAGCGAGTAGTGGAACAGCATCGTCGCCACGAACGCCAGCCCGACGAAGAACAGGATCGAAGGTGGGTACTTTACGTCGAGCCGGTCTGCCATCCAGACCGTGATGCCCGAAAACGACGCCAGCACCACCATCGCCGCCGACAGCAGCAGCCACAGGATCGAGTACTCCTCGCGCAGCCGCCACTTGCGCACGTACGACAGCACCACCGCCGCAATCGCCACCGCGACCAGTATCACAAACACCGTTATCGGCCTCGGCGATATCGCAAGCATTGTCATCGGTCTCGTCTCCTTTCGGCCGTCGGAAACGGTTTCTCCTTGAGAGCGTTCAGTGTCAGGGCCAGGCTCACCTTGCTCATGTAGGTGAGTGGCCGCAGCCCGCCTATCGACGAAACGCCGCCCTGTCGCGCCCGCATCGCCACCGGCTCCTCGCGAATGCGCAGCCCCTGTCGCGCCAGAAAAACGATCGACTCCGGCTCCGGATAGTCCGGCGGGTAATAGCTGGCCAGGTACTCCAGCGCGCGGCGGCTATAGGCGCGAAAGCCCGACGTGGCGTCCGTCACCTTCTGCCGGCTAAACACCCCCGCGATCTTCGACAGGATGTAGTTCCCCGACCGGCGCAGGCGGCTCCCCTCGTAGCCCGGCTCCTCCAGATAGCGTGACCCGATCACCATGTCCCAACCCTCGTCCAGCACCAGCGCCACCAGCGAGGCGATCCGGTCCGGCGGGAACTGGCCATCGCTGTCAATCTGGACCGCCGCGTCATAGCCCCTCTCCAGGGCGTACTTGAATCCCGTCTGCACGGCGCCGCCGATCCCCAGGTTGAAGCACAGTTCGAGCACCGGCACGTCCAGCTCGCGGGCGACGGCTGCCGTGCTGTCGCGCGATCCGTCGTTCACGACCACGACGTCGAACTGCGGCGCCGTCTCGCGTAGCTCTTTGAGGACAAGCGGCAGGGCTGCCTCCTCGTTATAGGCAGGCACGATCAGCAGCGCGTTCACGTGTTCTTCGCTCACGAAGCCGCCCCTTCCGGCGCCGCCTTCACGAAGCGTAGCACGTAGAACACCGCCAGCGGTCCCCAGTTGATCGGGAAGTACTCCTTGCGACTCAACGTCAGCTCCGCGCCGACCGTCCTGATGATGAACTCCCCATCGTAGTGATGGTCCCACGGCTTCGTGTAGCCGACAAGCTTCCTGCCCAGCTCGTAGAAGCGGTTCTCCGAAGGGGCGGTGGCCAGCAGCTCGCCGCCCGGGACCAGCAGCCTCCTCATCTCTCCCGCCAGCTTGTCCAGCTCCACTATGTGCTCCAGCACCGAGGCTGCGACTATCACATCGAAGTGATCGTCCGGCAGCCCGAGCGTGAAGATGTCCTCCGATATCACCTGCACGTTCGGTAGCTTGTACACCCGCACGACCTCGCGCGCGATGTCCGCGTTCAGGTCCACGCACGTAACCTCATCGAAGCGCTTGCTCAGCTCCCGCAGCAGGACACCGTTGCCGCCGCCGAAATCGAGCACCCGCCCTCCCTGGGTAGCGCCCGACAGGGCCAGCATCCGCTCGTGGCTGCGCCAGAACAGCTCGCCGACCAGTACATTACTGTGCGTGTAGACGCGCGGCGTGTCGGCCGTCCCGTAGGCCGCCAGCAGTCCCTTCATCGTCTTCCGGTCGATCCGCTCCATCGCTTCGATTCCTTCTTGCCGCTAGTGCCCTGCTCTGCGGGCGTGTAGCCCGTCGAGCACCCGCGGCGCACGCTCCCAGGCCCGCACCACCGACACACCAGCCAGAAGCGACAGGACGGGGATTATCGCCGCGTGCAGTCGCTCCTCGCCGATGAATACGAACCCAAACAGAAATGAATAGTAGAGGAGAAAGGCCACGATAAGCAACTTCCGCGGGTCCCGCAACGAGAACCACAGCGGGATCCCCAGCAGCGCCAGGCCCGCCGCGCCGTAGTAGTATGCGTTGGCGATGTTGCTGAAGATGTCCTTGTTCTGCGCGCTCAGCGCGTTCGGATGCACTCGTATGAGGTCCAGCGGACGGCTGTCGCGCTGATAGAAGTGCTTCAGCTTCTTCGGGATGAGCCGCAATTCCTCGGCTGGATTGTGCGCCATGAAGCTGACCGCGCGGCGCACCTCCTCCTTATACACGGCAATCTCGCGCTCCGGCGCCGGCAGGTCCTTGTATACGTTGTTAACCTCTATCCCCGGCACGAAGCTGCCCAGCCCGTCCGCGCCCGACCAGTGCCCCGCCAGCAGGTTGTCCGCCGACCCCGTCGACACCAGCACGGGGTAGCCCAGCACCGTCCAGTTCCGGACCGTCCAGGGCGACAGCGCCACCAGCATCGCGGCCACGGCGATGCCCCCGAAGCGTAGCGCCCGCCACCCGGAGCGATAGGCGACCGCCCACACCGCCACGAGCACCAGCGGGAACGCCAGCATCTCGCCGCGCACCAGCGACGCCGCCCCGAACGCCAGCCCGAGCAGCGCGACCGCCAGCCAGGTCGGCCTCTTCCTTAGCGTGAGGGCAAGCGTCAGCGCCAGCAGCAGCATCGTCAGGAACGTCCAGGGCGTCTCCGTCATCAGCAGCGTCGGCAGGAAGACCTGGCTGGGGAACAGCGCCAGGATGCCCGCCGCCGCGAGCCCGACGCGACGGTCGAACACCTCCCGGCCCACGAAATACACCAGCAGGCACGTCGTCGCCCCCAGCAATGCGTTGAATAGCTTTCCAGCCGGCACGCTGGAGTCCGTCAGCGAGTAGACGCCCGCCAGCGCCGCCGGATAGCCGACGCTCCAGTAGGCGGTCGGCGCCATCTTGAAGGGGCCGCCCGGCGGGCCCGAAAACCCGTCCTCCCACTGAAAACCGTCGCCGCTCTTGATCGAAAGCGCCAGGCGATGGTACACGGCGGCGTCGTCGATGCGGCCGTCCGTCGGCGATGGGTCGACGACGTGGAGCCACGTCACGCGTAGGGCGAGCGCCAGCAGAAAGATCGCCGCCAGCCATACGATGTCGCGTCTGAGAGGTCTCATGGCGGTTCACCGGACGCCGCGCTCCCCGCCTGCCGGGCCATGGCCAGCCGCCAGCGCACTCTGTCCGCCAGTCCGACCAGCGCGACGGCGGCAAAGATGGAGAACACGGGAATGAGCGCCGAGTGAAAGCGCTGCTCGCCGACGAAGACAAAGCCGAACAGGAACGAGTAGTAGAGCACCACCATCAGCAGGAGCAGCCTCCGCGGGTCGCGCAACGACACCCATAATGGGATACCGGCCACAACGAGAGCCAGAGCCGCCCAGTAATAGCCATCGGCGAACGCCCTCCAGCCCTCCTCGGCCGAGCTGCTGAAGGCGGGCGCATCCAGCGTTCCCTTCTGGATCCAGAGTATGACCTTGCTGTCCGCTCGGTAGAACTCGTACAGCTTCTGCGGGATGAGCCGCAGCTCGGTCCCCGGATTGTGCAGGGCGAAGCTGATGGCCCGCCGCGTCTGCTCTTTGTAGACCAGCGTCTCGTTCTTGGGGAAGGGCACTCCTTCGTACAGCCGGTCGACTTCGACGATAGGCACGAAGCTGCCCTTCCCGTCGGCGCCCGACCAGTGCCCCGCGATCAGGTTCTCCCCGGAGCCGGTCGACATCAGGATCGGATAGCCCATCGCCACCCAGTTGCGCACCACCCACGGCAGTATCACCAGCGCCGTCGCGGCCAGCGCTATAGCGCCGTACCGCAGCCCTGTCCGCCACGACTGACGTGCCACCGCCCACACGACGACCAGCGGCAGCGCCAAAAGGATCGTCTCTCCCCGCACGAACGTTATCGCCCCGATCAGCGCCCCCGCCGCGACAGCCCGTTGCCAGGACAGCCTGTCGAGCGCGAAGAACACGACGAAGCACATGAACAGCGCCACCAGGAACGTCGCCGGCACCTCGGTCATGATCAGCGTCGGCGAGAAGACCTGGCTCGGGAAGACGGCCATTATCCCGGCCGCGATGAGCCCGGTCGCGCTGCGAAAGACCCTCTTGCCGATCAGGTAGGCCAGCAGGCAGGTCGCCGTGCCCAGCAGCACGTTCAGCAGCTTCGCCAGAATGACGGTGTGGCCGAACAGCTTGAAGATCACGGCCAGTGCCGCCGGATAGCCGGGCGGCCATTGCGCCGTCGCCTGCCCGCCGATTCGCACGAAACCATCGCCGGCGGCCAGAAAGCGCGCGTAGACATCGTAGAAAAACGGGTCGCCCGAGGTGATGGCGTCCGGCTGCGGATCGGCGATCGTTATCCACGCCAGCCGCAGAACGAAGGCAATCGCCAGGATCGCCGTCAGCAGCACGCTCTCGCCGGTAAGCAGCCGCTCGCGAAAGGGGCGCGCCTCGGCCGCGCAAAGCCCGGCGTCCGGCGACTGGCTGGGATTGGCGGCGGCGCCCATTCGTCGCTCCTAGCGGCCTGACGTCGCTCGTGACGACGCCGTCGCCGCGACGGCTCTGCTGCGGCGTGTGACCAGCGTGTCATACACCGCGATCAGCGGCACCGCCGCCCACAGAGCGAATATGGGTGTGAGTGCAGCATGGTAGCGCCCGGAAGGCCAGAGCATCACGTGAACGGCTACCCACGCGCCGACAAAGAGCATTAAGAGAAGCTTCTTCGGATCCCGGATCGAGAACCAGAGCGGTATCCCCAGGCCGGCCCACAGCATGACCATTCGGTAATACCCGTTGGCAAGCTCCGACCACATGTCCTTCGCCTGCTGCGAAAACGCAAGCAGCCTGCCGTCCGTGAACCAGCCGTTGATCCAGCCGATGGCATCCGCGTCGCTTCTAAACAGATGGTAGAACTTGACAAACGGGAAATACGCCTCCTCCAGCGGATGGTGGACCGCGAAGCTGATCGACTGCCTCAGCGCGACGTTCTCGACCTTTATCTCGCGCTCGGGGAACGGCAGGTAGGAGTACTCCTCCTGGATCTTCGCCTCGGGGAAGACATGGTACGGGTTGTAGGGGTCCTCCTGGTGGCCGGCCAGCAGCGTATGGCCTAGGGCGCTCGACACGGGCACGAACGCGTGCATGCTGATGGCGTTGCGGACCGTCCAAGGGATCACAACCAGCACCGCCGCCGCTGTGAACAGCCCCGCCTCGCGCCCGAACTGCCGCCATGACGGAGCGACGAGCCGCCACGCGACGAGGGCCGCCAGAAGCAGCGCGGCCCCTTCGCCGCGCGCCAGTAGCGCCACGCCAAATATCGCCCCCAGGATAGCGTAGCGAAGCACGCCCGCGTCGCGTCGCTCGACGACCCACATAATGAACAGCAGCAGCATCAGGCAAAGAAGCGCCGGCGTCAGCGATTCCGTCATCAGCAGCGTCGACCAGAACAACTGGCCCGGAAACACCGCGAACAAAAATGCGCCCAGCAGCCCGACGCGCCGGCTGAACACCCGTGCGGCGATTAGATAGATCAGCAGGCACGTCAGACCTCCGGCCAGCGCATTCACCACCTTCGGGATGATGATGTTGTGACCGAACGCCTTGTATATGCCGGCGAGCAGGAAAGGATACGCGGGCGGCCACTGGGCTGTCGGGGCGCCGAGGAGACCTGTGTATCCCACGCCGTCGGCCAGGGACTGGCCGGCGCGGACATAGAAAACGGTGTCGTCCAGCCTGCCGTCGAGAGGGTCCGGGTTGACATAAGCGATCCAGGCCAGCCGCAGGCCTATCGCCAGCACGATGATCGCCAGCAGCGCCAGAACATGCGGCCTCGTCGTCGCCGCGACGGCGCGGGCAAGCAGCGATCGCGGTGCAGTGCGCTCGGATGGGGGTTGTGCGATCATGGCGTTGGAGGCTCTACGAAACCTAACGTGCGTGTCGAGCATCGATAGCGGCATTATAAGCGCGCAGGCCGTGGGCCGCCAGCGAAGGCAATCGTCGGGGAAGCTGCGGTGTCGCGCGGCGCAGGCAGACCACCTGGCCGCGCGGGCTAGGCCGTCTCGCCCGAAAGCAGACGCCAGAGGGGGGTCTCCGGCAGGTCCGTCGTCAGGACGGCGCCCTCTGCGATTAGCTCTTCGACGCGCGCCGCCTCGATCCCGAGCTCCAGCAGCACCTCCCTGCTGTGCTGACCGAGCACCGGCGCCGGCCGCTCCAGTCGCATCTCGTGCCGGCCCCACTTGATGATGCGCCCCGTCTGCCGCAGGGGCCCGTTTATCGTGTGCTCGGTCTCCCACCAGAGGTCGTTCGCCTTCAGGTGCTCGTCCTCGAACAGGTCGACAACCGTCGGGCAGGGCGCGCAGGGAATACCCTTCGCCTTCAAACGCCGCACGGCCTCGTCACGCGAAAGGGCGGCGAACAGCGCCTCCAGGCTGGCCGCCTTATCTCCCTCCGCCGGCGCCTCCAGCAGGGACGCGGCATCGGTCC
>DATLAX010000227.1:0-3467 GCA_035527215.1 Dehalococcoidia bacterium | reverse complement strand
TAATGACATGAAACGGACAATACTGGCGATGACACTCCTGGCGCTGGCGGCACTGCTCGCCCTGTCGGTGTGCGTGTCGTGTGGGCGGTTCAACCTGGCTGGCGATCCCCCGAGGAGTCCCGAGGGGATCGGCAGGTCGAGTCCCGATGACATCGGGATCCCGATGAACATCGGGATCAAGGCCGTCGACGAGACGCTGCCGGATATGGTCAAGCTGGTGGGCGCCATCCTGGGCCTGCCCGTGCTGATCGGCGCGGGGGCGGTCTGGGGCCGCGTGAAGCCCGCCAGGCGATTCGCCAACCTGGTGGGGGCGGTGCAGGTAGGCCGTGAAACGCTGAATGTCTTGGGAGCGAAGAAGATGTTGGGCGCCTTCGATGGAGCTCTTGTCCAGGCCAGTGCCCTGGACACGGTCCTGGCGGTGAAGACCGTCAAGCGAAAGCGCAAGATCAAGAGCGTGACCAAAACCAAAGGAGCATGATGATGCCGATGACCGGACTAGCGATAAAGTTGTACTTCGACGAGCAGGGCAACCTCGTTGTGACTGACAAGCCGCGCGTGGGATTGCGGGAGTTCAGCTCAAGCAGCGATTTCACAATCGACGCCCCGCTTGACGGCGCCGTCGAGGCGACGGTTCGGATGCCGGTTGGCGCCGTCGATCTGACCATCCCCCCGGAGCAGGTGAAGATCATGCTCGACAGCGAGGAGGTCGATCGTGAAACCCTGCTGGCGATGCGGGCACAGTTGATGACGCGGCGCGAGGCTGCAAGACATGGCGGGTGACAAGGGAGTTCGAGCCGGTCGCGCGTTCGTCGAGCTATTCGCCGACGATACGAAGCTCGCGCAGGGCCTCCGCCGCGCCGAGATGCGCGTCAAGAAGTTCGGCCAGAGCCTGCAATCAATCGGCAAGAGCATGATGGGCATAGGCGCGCTTATCACCGGGCCACTGCTCGGGGCGGCCAAGATGTTCTCTACCATGGGCGACAGCCTCGCCAAGATGTCAAAGCGCACGGGCTTCAGCGTCGAATCGCTCTCACAGCTTGGCTACGCCGCCGAGATCTCGGGGGCCAGCATCGAGAACCTGGAGACGGGCATCAGGCGCATGCAGCGCTCGATCAGCGATGCGGGCCGCGGCCTGTCTACCGCCACCGACGCCCTGGCCGCCCTGGGCGTCAGCGTCGAGGAGCTTGCAGGGCTGACACCCGAGGAGCAGTTCAACCGCATCGCAGACGGCCTGGCTGGAATCGCGGACCCCACAAAGAAGGCCGCCGTGGCGATGGAACTATTCGGCAGGGCCGGGACGATGCTGCTGCCCATGATGGCGAAGGGCGCGGCGGGCATCGCGGCCTTGAAGGCCGAGGCCGATGCGATGGGCCTGACGATCTCCACGAAGGACGCCAAGGCCGCCGAGGTGTTCACCGATAAGATGGCCGTCATGTGGAAGACGCTGAAAGTAGGGGCCTTCACTATCGGGGCAGCCCTTGTGCCTGCGCTCACCGACGCGGCCAACTGGCTGATAAAGGCCGGTCGCGCGACAGCGGACTGGATCAAGGCGCATGAGGCTGTCGTGGCGACAGCGCTAAAGGTCGGCGCAGCCCTTGTCGGCATTGGCGCGGCTGTCTGGGTAATTGGCGGAGTCACAACGGCCATCGGCGGCATGATCGGCGTGTTGCGATTAGCCTCTGCTGCAGCCTTGAAGTTGAACGTCGCCCTTGTGGCGTTGGCGAAGAATCCGGCCTATGCGCTGATTGCCGTGGGCGTGGCGGCCGCCTATGCCGTGGAGGAGATAATCCGGCTCAGCAGAGAGACGGATAAATTGCGAGCAAAGGCTGAGGCTCCTGTGGAGGATTACCGGGCGCTGTATAAGGCCAAGCCGGGCGCGCCGAAGGTGGCGAGTGAAGAGGAGGTCGCGCTCAGTAAGGAAACCGCCGACAAAGAAGCCGAGCTCGACCGTCGCGTGACGCAGCTCAAGCTCCAGCAGATCGACGACGAGTACGCCCGCGAGAAAGCGCTGATCGACGAGAGGTACGACTACGAAACAAAGAAGGCGGTCGCCGCCAGCGCCACGCAGAACATGCTGAACGACATCCGCTACGCCCGCGACCTGGAGCACGTCCAGGCGCTCAACCGCCAGTGGAGGCGGCAGGACGAGGAGAAGAAGCGGGCCGCTGCGCAGCAGGCAGCGCTTGACGCGGCGAACCAGGCCCGCAGGGAGACGGTCGCGGACCTTGAGCTGCGCGTGCAGATGGAGGGCGGTGACAGTGGGGTCGAGCGCCTTCGCCGCGAGGGCGCCATGCAGATGGAGCTGCTGGCGCGAGAGGGCGAGCGCGCCATTGCCGCCGCGAAGGAGGGCGTAGACCTTCCAAGCATTGCCCGCGAATACATCCTGCGGGGCAAGCTGCTGGGCCGCAGCATCAGCGAAAGCATCGCCGCCGCGCTCGACAGCGCCACCGGCTTCAGCATCTCCGGCCTATTCGAGGGGCGCATCGGCGGCATGGGCGCAGGCAGCGCCATGGAGCGAACCGCCAAGGCGACAGAGAAGCAGCTCGAGGTCAGCAAAGAAACTCGGGACGGCGTCAAGCAACTGGTCTTCAAGGCCGGGACAGGATTCGTCTTTGAGTAGGGCAGACATATGGCCGTAGTGGTCACAGAAAAGCACGATAGCCTAACCTACACCGCCGACACGTCGATCGAGCGGAAGTATCAGATCACCGGGACGACCAGCGAAACCACCGCGATGCTGAACCTCCAGCGCACGGCGCCGCTGCTTTACAAGACCTTCGTCCGGGGCAACTGCACGGTGACGCCGCTCAGTATCGACCTGAACAACCCGGCCATCTGCATCTGGGAAGGGACTGTGCCGTACGCCCCGATGGGCGCGGCGACGCGCGAGCCGATGGCCGTCGGCGAGTCGATGTATGCCTTCGAGACCGGCGGCGGCACGCAGCACATCACGCAGAGCCTGGACACGGTGAACAGCTACGGGACCGGCCTTGTGCCGAACCACAAGGGCGCCATCGGCGTGACAAAGGGCGGCGTCGAGGGCGTTGACATCATCATCCCGATATTCCGCTGGTCAGAGACGCACATCGTCGCGGCCGCCGTGGTGACGCCGCGATACGTGGGCACCCTGTACGCCTTGACCGGGCAAACGAATAACGCTGTGTGGAGAACATTCCCGGCGGGCGATGTTCTATTTGAGGGCGCGTCGGGCTCGAAGCGGGGCGAGGGCGACTGGGAGATTCGTTTCAGCTTCGCGGCGAGCCCGAGCAAGACGGATCAGACGGTGGGAGACATCATGGGCGTCGTCAAGGCCGGTTGGGATTATATGTGGATCCGTTACAAAGACACCGTGCAGGAAGTCGGCGGCGTGAAGTACGCAACGAAGATTCCCGAGGCCGTCTACGTCGAGAGAGTTTACGAATCAGGAAACTTTGCCGGTCTGCGGATCGGCAACTAGGAGATAGAAC
>DATLAX010000226.1:0-14602 GCA_035527215.1 Dehalococcoidia bacterium | reverse complement strand
GGCGATGAACCACAGTTGAAGGATGAACAGCGGAACGCCCATCGATACGAACTGCGAGTGCATCGCGAATGAGAATAGGAAGGTGAGCACGAGCAGGAAGAGCGGCTTGCTGAGGCTGGAGCCGCGCAGGATCTCCCGCTTTCCGATGGCGAATTGGAGCGCGAGACCGGCCATCGTCAGGAGGCCGATGACCTGCAGTGGCTTGACCCTGAAGCCGCCGACCTCAAGGTAGGCTGTCTCCAGCGGCGCCGTCAGGAACATCAAGGCGAGGCCGGCCTCCGGCCGCACGAGGATGAGCGCGGCGACGGCGAGCGCAAGCGGCGCCAGGAGGACGTACACTCCCGCGTCTAGAGCCGACGCGAACAGCCCGAACAAGCCCGCCGCCAGCGCGACGAGCACGAGGGCACGCAATGCCGGCGTCGCCTCCTGCAGAACGTCGGGCAGCCAGCGCGACGGCAGTCGGAAACGCGCGCCGGCCGTCAATAGCGATAGGGACATGTCAGCCGCTATGGCGCTCCTTGCCAGTGAACGATAAGGGGCAGGCGGGACCCTGCGGAATCCAACTTATCGTCCCGCCTTCGCCGGTACAATCGGGGGAACCCCTTATATTGCGGCAGCCGTCGATGCGCTATACTGCGCCCGAGACCACCGCGAGGAAGCGTCGATGATCGAAGGCGTCGAAATCAAGGAGCTGGTCACCCACAGCGACGAGCGCGGCTTCTTCCGCGAGATCGCGCGCGGCACGGAGGAGATCGCCGTCGAGGGCTGGGCGCAGATCAGCCACTCGCTGATGTTCCCGGGCGTGGTCAAGGCCTGGCACGTCCACCGGACGCAGGTCGACTGGTGGTACGTCGTATCGGGCGACCTCAAGGTTGCCCTGTACGACCTGCGCGAAGCCTCGTCGACGCGAGGGGAGCTACAGGAGGTCTTTCTCGGCGACCGCTACCCCGCGCGGTTGCTGAAGATACCGGCGGGTGTCGCCCACGGCTGCAAAGCGATCGGCGGGCAGGCGCACCTGGTGTACCTGACGTCGAGCGTCTACGACGTCGCGGAAGAGGGTCGCATTCCCCACGACGACCCGGGCATCGGCTACGATTGGCTGGCGCCGCCACCGATAAAATAGCTTACCCGTCCGGCGCCTTCGATTCGGGGCCCAGGTAGAGGTCGTCGTAGTAGACGTCGCCGGCCATCTGCGGCTGGATTTCAGTCGGCGAGTCGAAGCGCGCCTCGAAGAATACCCTCACCGACGTCACGCCCTGCGGCACGGCGCCCCACAGTTGCTCGAAATCCTCCCTGATGTTGCCAGCGAAGTGCACCCACTCGCCCTGCCCGGGGTCTGCCTTATCGACGAACACGAACTTGGCGTTGGCTATTTCGAACGGCTCGGCTGCGGCGCCGGCGAGCAGATAGCGCACCTGGATGTTGCCTGCTCCAGCCGCCAGGGGGTCGCTGGTGAAAGCGATCACCACGACCTGGAGGTACTGAAACTCCGTTTCCTTCCGCCAGTTGTCGACGCGATAGTGGCCGGACACGTATTCGGGCAGGTCGCTGACCTCGACGTCCTGCACGACGCCGGACACCCCGTTAAGGGACGGCGCAGCGGGTGGCGCGAGGTGGAGGTGGACGCTGTGACTGCCGCCGTGAACCACGTCACCGTCTATGTCGAAGTCGGGACTCCAAGATGCGACGTCCATCGTGTGCCAGGGGTCCGCGCCGTTCTCGAAGCCGGGGTTCGCCAGCAGGTTGGACGCTCCGCCGCCGCAACCGGCGACGAGCGCGACGGACAGAAACACTAGCAGTAGGCGTCGCGGCACGCTCTCGAACCTGACTGCTCTAGACAGCGCCTTTCTCCCGCAGCCGCGCCAGCTCTTCGTCGCCGTAGCCCGCCTCCCGCAAGACCTCTTCCGTATGCTCGCCGAGCGCCGGCGCCGGGCGACGAATGCCGGCCGGAGTCTCTGAGAACTGGATTGGCTGGTTGACCATGCCGATCTTGCGACCGTCCGGCGCCTCCCACTCCACGATCATGCCGCGCTCGCGCAGTTGGGGGTCGCGCGCCACCTCTTCCAGGCTGAACACCGGCCCCGAAGGAACGTCGCCCGCCGCCAGCAGCTCAACCCACTCGTCGCGGCTCTTGGTGAGGAAGACCTCTCGAAGAATGCCGTCCAACTCCTGGTTTCTCTTCAGCCTGTCGACGAACGATATCTCCGTCAGGTCCGGCCTGCCGACGGTCTGCCAGAGGTTTCGCCAGAAGTGCGGCTCCGTGGCGACAGACAGCGTCAGGAACTTGCCGTCGGCGGCCTTGTAGACACCGTAGCCGGCGCCGTCGCCGAGGTTGAAGGCGGGCTTGCCGTTGATGACGGGCGTCAGCGCCGTCGTCATCCAGGAGACGAGGCCGTCCGCCATCGCCACGTCGACGTACTGGCCGCTACCGCCACGCTCCCTGGCATAGAGCGCCGCCAGGATGCCGATGGCCGCGAACATGCCCGACGAGAGGTCGCCGATGGCGACGCCGGGCCGGTCGGCGAAGCTGCCGCGATCGATAAGGTTCGCCAGCAGGCCGGCGATGCCCTGGAAGCTGATGTCGTGCGCCGGTCGCAGGCGGTAGGGGCCGCTCTGCCCGAAGCCGGAAAGCGAGCAATAGACGAGGCGCGGGTTCAACTCGCGCAGCGTTTCGTAGCCGAGGCCCAGGCGCCCCATGGTGCTCGGCCGGAAGCCCTCGAGGAAGACGTCGGCCTTCGCGACCAGCCGCTTGAGCGCTTCGCGCCCCTCTTCCGTCTTCAGGTCGATGGTGACGCTGCGCTTGTTGCGATTCAGGGCGGCGAAGAAGTCGGACATGCCGCCCGGCCCGCGCGACGGGTCGCCGACCCGCGGTCGCTCGACGAGGACGACGTCCGCGCCCATGTCGGCGAGGAGGAGCGTGCAGTACGGGCCCGGGTACTGTTCCGCCATTGATATGATGCGCAGACCATCGAGGGGCGATGCCATATGACGGACTCCAATCGATTTCAACTCAAGGAAAGCGGCAAGAGCATATCACGTGATGGGAGATGGGGGGAAGACTGTCTACTCGTTCAGTGGGGGCTGTTGCCGAACTCGACGAGTGCACACGCCGGGCCACCGCGCAGAGCTACGCGCGAGTCCCTTGAGGCGCGAGGGGGAAGGTGACTGTGAACGAGGAGCCACGGCCGGGCTCGCTCTCCGCCGATACGCTGCCGCCCTGGGCCTCCGTCAACTGCTTCACTATCGCCAGTCCCAGGCCGGTGCCGCCGGGAGACCGCGCCGGGTCGATGCGGTAGAAGCGCTCGAAGACGTGCGGAAGGTGTTCCGGGGCTATGCCTTCGCCCGTGTCCGTCACGTCGACGGCCGGCATGCCGTCGAGCAGGCCCCTCACGCTGACCGTCACTGTGCCTCCCACAGGGGTGTGCCGCAGCGCGTTGTCCACCAGGTTCCCCAGCACTTGCAGTGTACGATCACGGTCGACAATGACCGGCATGGCTTCGGGCGGCGTCCGGAGCTCCAGGGAAACGCTCTTCTCGCGGGCACGGACGGACGCGGCAGCGACAGCCTGTCGCGCCAGCTCGCTCAGGTCCTGCGGCTCGCGCTCCAATCGCAGTTCGCCGGCCTCGGCAAGGGCGATGTCCCGCAGGTCGGTGACGAGCTTGCTCAGCAGTGACGCCTCGTCCCGGATGAGGGATGCGTGCTCGGCGTCCGTTGGGATGACGCCGTCGAGGAATCCCTGCGCTGTCCCCTGGATGACGGAAAGCGGGGTGCGCAGCTCATGAACGATGTCGGAGAGGAGACGGCGGCGTGTCTCGCGGTCGCGCTCCAGCGATTCCGCCATGCGGTTGAAGGAACGGGCAAGCTCCGCCGCCTCCGACGGCGACGTGACGGCCACGCGCTGGCTGAAATCTCCAGCGGCAATGCGCCGGACGGCCTCGGCGACCCGCCTCAACGGCCGCGTGACCCCGTCCACGAGCACGACTGCCAGCACCAGAGCCAGCAGCAGCGCAGCAATGCCGCCAACAACGAGGCCGAGCCTGACGCGGTCGAAGAAACGGTCGCTAAGCTGCGTCGACGGGGCAACGGCGCCGCCGGAGACCACAACCAGCGTACCGACCTGCTGTCCGTTGGCATAGACCGGTATTCTCTGCACGGCCTGAGGCGTCGGCGTCGCCTCGGCGGCGATGCCGGACGGCGCGATCAGAAGCTGAGAACCGCCGGCAATCCGCGCGACCACCAGGTCGTTTTGCCCTTCTTGCTGACCTCCCTGAGGAGCATCGTTCGGCCCGCGCGGCCCGGGGGTCGATATTGGACCGCCCGGGACACCGGTTGGACCGCCGGAAGGGGAATCGGTGGCGGCAGGTCGCGGAGTGGCAACGCCGCTCTGGCCTGGACCGCTCTGCGGACCGCCGGGAGCAGAACCGGTGGCGGCAGGCGTGGGCGTGGCGCTGGCGCCACCTCCACCTTGACCCGGGCTGTCCGATGGACCGCCGGGGCCTCCACCAGGCCCTGGACCGCGCCCCGGCGATGAGTCGCCGACCACTGCGCCCGCGCTGTCCAGCAACTGCAGTCTGCCCGGGGTCTGCGGCAGCGTCTCAAACACAGATTCGACGCCCTGCCAGCTTCCGTTCGCCGCATAGTAGTCGCCGAGCTTCCCGGCCAGGGTCTCCAGGTAGGCGGCGTCTACCCTGGAAACGTAGGTGTCGAACTCGGTCGTCGCCGTCCGCTCGGCGACGATCTCCGCCAGGCCAACGGCGACGCCGACAACGACGACGAAGGCGAGTATCAGCCGCAGACGCATGCTACGAAACATCGCCGCCCTCCAGGCGATAGCCCACTCCATGCACCGTCACCACGTAGCGCGGCCGCTGCGGGTCGGGCTCCAGCTTGCGGCGGATGTTCTTGATATGACTGTCGATCGCCCGCTCGTAGCCGGCGTACGCCTCTCCCTGGACCTCCTCCAGCAACTGCAGACGCGTGTACACCATGCCGGGATGACGGGCCAGCACAAGCAGAACCGCGAACTCCGTCGCCGTGAGGTCGACGCGCTTCTCGCCGAGGCGCACCTCGCGACGTCCGGCGTCGATGATCAGTTGCCCGACGGTGATCGGCGCCCGCGGCCCGACGGGCTGAGTCCGCCTCAGTACGGCGCGGACGCGCGCAAGCAACTCCTTCGGGTCGAACGGCTTCACGACGTAGTCATCGCCGCCCAGCTCCAACCCAACCACCTTGTCCGTCGGGTCGTCCCGCGCCGTCAGCATTATGACCGGCACCTGCGAAGTCTGCCGCAACGAGCGCATCACGTCCCAGCCGGAAAGCTCCGGCAGCATGAGGTCGAGGATGAGCAATGCCGGACGTTCCTTCGCCGCCGCCTCCAGCGCCTGACGGCCGTCGTACGCCGCGACAACACGATAGCCGTCCTTCTCCAGGTAGGCCCGCACGATGTCCACGATGTGCCTGTCATCATCGACGACCAGTATCTTCTCCTTCATGGCCCGCACCTCATGGTCGTATTGTACATACGGCCCCCACATGAATTGTGGATTATTCTTGGACATCTTGTGAAGACTTCGCGCCCGCTGAGTTCAGCCGCTTCTCTCGTTTGTTCCTCGGAATCTCCATGACCGCTCCATCAGGGCTCCAAACGCGTTCGCTACGCTGGTAACAGGAGCAGGAAGGGACTGCGAACCAGGACCAGGAGAAAGGAAGGACGATGATGTGGAAGAAGTTGGCTATCGGGGCAGGCGGCGCGGTCATGGCAGTCGCCGTTGGCGCAGTGCTATTCGGAACGGCCTTCGCGTCCGGACCAGGCCCGAAGTCCGGCACGGCTATCGGTGGACGTGACATCCCTCTCGCCGTAGCATCGGAGCTCACGGGCCTCAGCGAAGACGAGCTCCTCGCGGAACTGGAGGGCGGCACGACGATCCCCGCGCTCCTCGAAGATATGGGCGTCGATCTCGCCACTTTCCACCAGGCGGTAGCCGACGCCCGCCAGGCGGCGCTGGACCAGGCGGTCGCTGAGGGGCAGATATCGCCGGAGCGGGGGCAGTGGATGCAGCAGCAGATGGAGCAGAACCAGTTGTCGGCCGGCCCGCATGGCCCCGGCGACTGCGACTGCGACGGCGGCCCGGCTGTGTCGGGCGCCGCGGCCGGCTACGGCCAGCCCAGCGACGGTCTCGGCCCCGGCCTCCAGAACCGCTGGGGGGCGGAGTCCCGATAGGCGAACATATCTGGTGTTGACACTACTCTGAGAGGCGGGTTGACCCCGCCTCTCATGTTATCACCGCTCCGCGGCACTGCAAGTCGCGACCGTTGCCCCGTGTGATAGCCTATGGTATAGTGAGTGACGCTCGCCCGCATGCCTCTTGGGGCAACAGCGGGCGGATTGTTGCGCTTGACATTCCCACTAGGCGGAGGAGACAGTCCAGCTTTGCCAGCACCAGTAAGCATGAAGTCGCTCCTCGAAGCCGGTGTCCACTTCGGGCACCAGACGCAGCGTTGGGACCCGCGAATGCGCCCCTACATCTTCACGGAGCGCAACGGCATCCACATCATCGATCTCCAGCAGACGGTCCAGTACCTCAACCGGGCCTGCGCTTTCGTGCGCGACCTTGTCGCAAGCGGCCAGACGGTCGTGTTTTGCGGCACGAAGAGGCAGGCGCAAGAGACCATCGAAGTCGAGGCGAAGCGCTGCCTGATGCCTTATGTCAATAACCGCTGGCTGGGGGGCACGCTCACCAACTTCGCGACCATCCAATCGCGGATCGACCATTTGGTGCGTCTTGAGGACAACAAGGCCCGCGGCGAGTTCGAACGCCTGCCCAAGAAGGAAGTAATGAAGCTGGACAAGGAGATCACGCGCCTGAACCGCCACTTCGGCGGCGTCAAGGAGATGACCTCTCTCCCCGGCGCCGTCTTCATCATCGACACCACCGCTGAGCGCATCGCCGTCACCGAGTCGAACCGCGTCGGCATTCCAATCGTCGCCATGGTCGACACAAACGGCAACCCCGATGAGATCGATTACCTGATTCCGGCCAACGACGACGCGATCCGCGCCGTGAGACTCGTCACCGGCCGCATCGCCGACGCCGTCATCGAAGGGCTGGCCATGCGCGAGTACGCGCCGGAAGCGGCGGATGTGCTCGCCGGCCAGACGTACAGCGTGTCGCCCGACGAGGAAGCGCCGGCAGCGGAAGAGACGGAACCGGCAACGGAGGAGACAGCCGGGAGCGGCGAGTCGCCGGCGGCGGAAAGCGAAAGACCGGCAACGAATGTCACGGAAGGGACCGGATAGTGGAGGTTACTGCTGCAGGGGTAAAAGAGCTGCGAGAGATTACCGGCGCCGGCGTCATGGACTGCAAGCGGGCGCTAATCGAAGCCGGCGGCGACAAGACGAAGGCCACCGAGATCCTGCGAGAGCGCGGGCTCAGCGCCGCCGAGAAGAAGTCGCATCGCACAACTGAGCAGGGGCAGGTGGAGTGCTACATCCACGCCGGCGGACGCATCGGCGCCATGGTCGAGTTGAACTGCGAGACGGACTTCGTCGCCCGCACACCCGACTTCCAGACGCTCGCCCGCGAGCTGGCGATGCAGGTCGCGGCGACCGGTCCGCTCTCGGTCTCCAAAGAGGACCTTCCCGCCGGCGCGGAAGGCGACCCGGAGGAATTGTGCCTTCTCTGCCAGGCGTACATCCGCGACCCCGGTCGCACGGTCCAGGACATAGTGAACGACGTCATCGCCAAGACGGGCGAGAACGTCAGAGTTCGCCGTTTCGCGAGATTTGAGCTAGGCAGCTAGGGCCGCCCGCCATGGCCGACAGTGGCAAACGAACCCTCCTCAAGATAAGCGGGGAGGCGCTTGCCGGCGACGAGCGCTTCGGCATCGACGCCCCCACCCTCAGGAAAGTCGCGGCCCAGATCAAGGCCGCCCACGCCATCAGCAGCCAGATCGGCATCGTCGTCGGCGCCGGCAACATCCTCAGGGGCAGCGGCATCGGCAGCGAAGAGGGCATGGACCGCACGACGGCTGATTACGCCGGCATGCTGGCTACGATCATCAACTCCCTGGCCCTGCAGAGCGCCCTTGAGGCGGCGGGCCTGGACGTGTGCGTGCAGTCGGCGATTCCGGTGCAGGAGATCGCCGAGCCGTTTTCGTCGCGTCGCGCCATCGAGCACCTGGAAAAGGGCGACATCGCCATTTTCGCCGGCGGCACCGGCAACCCCTACTTCACGACCGACACAGCCGCCGCCCTGCGGGCCGTCGAGATCGGCGCCGACCTGCTGCTGATGGCGAAGAACCGCGTCGACGGCGTTTACGACGGCGACCCCCGCAAGACGGCGGGCCTGCCGCTCTTCGATACGCTGAACTACATGGACGCGCTGGAACGCCGCCTTGAGGTGATGGACAGCGCGGCCGTCACGCTATGTATGGCCCATAATGTTCCGATTGTCGTCTTCGACCTGATGGCGCCCGACGGCATCGTCCGCGCCATCCGCGGCGACAAGATCGGAACGTTGATTGCCGACACTGAGACGGCATATGTACCATAGCGTTCAGTATCCCGTACGATTAGGCCGAGAGGAACCGCAGCCATGATCGATGAGACGATTGCCAACGCGGAGAAACGCATGAGTAGCGCCGTCACCGTCCTCCAGCGGGAGTTGGACGGCGTCCGCACGGGGCGCGCGCGTCCGGGTCTGGTGGAGGGCCTGAAGGTCGACGTCTACGATAGCACGCTCCCTCTCAACCAGCTCGCCACCATTAGCGTGCCGGAAGCGCGGCTCATCACCATCCAGCCGTGGGACCGGCAGGCCTTCGGGGCGATCGAAAAGGCGATCCTGAAGTCGGACCTCGGCCTCAACCCGACGAACGACGGCCACACCATCCGCCTGGCAATCCCTCAGCTCACCGAGCAGCGACGAAAGGAGCTGGTCAAGGTCGTTCACAAGAAGGTCGAGGATGGACGCGTCGCCGTGCGCAACGTGCGACGTCACTCGGTCGATGAGCTTCGCGCTTTGGACAAGGGCAAGGAGATCTCCGACGACGAAGAGAAGCGCGCCGAAGAGCAGCTTCAGAAGATGACGGACCGCTTCATCGAAGAGATCGACAAGGTCGGCAAGGAAAAGGAGGCGGAGCTGCTGGAGGTCTAGGTGGACCCCCCGCTTCGCTGGGGACACGCTATCGTAATGCAGGCACCAGATAGAATCACTTTCTCCTGCAACCTGCCGTAATGGTCATGAACCGTCTAATCAGACACCCCCATGGGACGTGGCTCTTTCCCACCCTCCCACCCAGAGGGGTTAATTGGGAATCAAGGGGACGCCCCTTGGACCCCACCAGAGGGGGGCCAGCCCCCTCTGGACTCCCCCGGCAGGCGTTGAGCTGTCTTGTCGATGGCCGTAAGGATGCGGCAGTATGTCTGCGCCGCGCTCCATTCGGTCCATCGACATAGTCCTGTCCGTTCCCATGTCGCGGCCTGAAGGCCGCGGTGGCGCACTTCTGCACGGTACTATTGCGCAACATGACGAGAACCGCTGTCTCAGGGCACCAACAACTGCCAGCCCATGTTGCCATCATCATGGACGGCAACGGCCGCTGGGCGAAGGAGCGCGGGCTGTCGCGGCAGGCGGGGCACCGCGCCGGCACGGAGAACATCCGCCGCATCATCACCTTCCTCGGCGAGCGCGGCGTCTCCTACCTGACGCTGTACGCCTTCTCCACAGAGAACTGGACCCGCCCGCGACCAGAAGTCCGCGCCTTGATGCAGCTCGTGGGACGGGTCATCAAGCGCGAGATCAAGGAGCTGCACGAGAGGGGAGTCCGGCTCGTCCACCTCGGCCGGCTCGACAGGCTGGCGCCGTCGCTGCGCAGGCAGGTGCTGGACGCCATCGACTTGACGAAGGGCAACACGGCGATGACCGTGGCCATCGCCTTCGACTACGGCGGACGCGCCGAGATCGTCGACGCCGTGCGGCGCATCCTGACCGATGGGCTTTCGCCGGCGCAGGTCGACGAAGACACGATCTCCTCGTACCTGTACACGACCGGCATGCCCGAACCTGACCTCGTCATCCGCACGGCCGGCGAGATGAGGCTGTCCAACTTCCTGATCTGGCAGGCGGCCTACGCCGAGTATTACTCTACCCCCATCTACTGGCCCGACTTCGGGCCGGAAGAGATGGAAGCGGCGCTCCAGGAGTATGCTCATCGCGAGCGGCGTTTTGGCGGGCTGGGCGTTGACTGAGCAGGAGGCGCAGGTGCGACGACAGAGACGCGACGCCGGGAGGCGGCAAGGGGCGCTGGAGTTGAGGCTGGCCAGCGCGGCCGTCGCCATCCCGCTCATCATCTTGCTGATCTGGACCGGCGACCGCTGGTATACGGGAGTGGTTGCCGCGATCCTGTTCTTCGCCACGCTCGAGTTCCAGGCGGCGCGCGGCTCCCGGCTCAGCGCGCTGGCGTTCCTGGGCGCGGCGCTATCCGCCGGCCTTGTCGTCGCCGCTCACGCCCGCGGCGAATGGCTCATCTGGGCCGTCACGGGCGTCGCTGTCCTGCCGCTGCTGTGGGCGCTGCTCGCCTATCCGACTGAGGACGCCGTCGTCGAGTGGCTCTGGGCCGTGGGCGCCGTGCTCTATCTCGGCTGGCTGGGGTGCCACCTGGTGCTACTGAGGGACATCGGCGACGGGCGCGACTGGGTGTACCTCGCCATCTTCTCGACCTTCGCCACCGACACCGGCGCCTACTTCGCCGGCCGGGCCGTCGGGCGCACGCCGCTGGCGCCGGCGATCAGCCCGGGCAAGACCGTCGAAGGCGGCGTCGGCGGCATGGTCTGCGGCGTCGCCGCCGTGCTTCTATTCAACTACCTGCTGGGACTCCGCGTGGAGGCAGCGTTGATCATCCCCCTCGCCGTCCTCCTGCCCATCGCTGCCCAGACCGGCGACCTCATCGAATCGAAGCTGAAGCGCAGCATGCAGGTAAAGGACGCCAGCCGTCTCATCCCCGGTCACGGCGGCCTAATGGACCGCCTCGACAGCGTGCTCCTCACAGTCGTGGTGGTATACTACTTCTTGAAGTGGGTGATTCTGTAAGCGGCCTTGCTGTCTTCGGTTCCACCGGGTCCATCGGGCGCCAGACACTGGATGTGGTACGCGGACTGCGGAAGCGTTTCCGCGTCATCGCCCTGTCCGGAGGACGCAACGTCACGCTTCTCCAGGAGCAAGCGCGAGAGTTTTCGCCGCGCTTTGTCTGCTACGATGGAAACGGATCGACCGCGAGGAGCGTTATAGGTCTTGAGGGCGTCGATTGCCTCCCCATGGAGGAGATCGCGGCTCACCCGGACGTCGACATTGTCGTCGCCGCGACGGTGGGCAAGGCGGGTCTCTCCTCCACGCTGGCGGCGCTGGAGGCGGGGAAGACCGTCGCCCTGGCGAACAAAGAAGTGCTCGTCATGGCCGGCAAGCTGGTCATCGAGGCCGCGCGGCGTGGCCGTGGCGAGATAAGGCCCATCGACAGCGAGCACAGCGCCATCTGGCAGTGCCTGCGCGGTGAGAAGAACGCCAGCATAAGGCGGCTCATCCTCACCGCGTCGGGAGGCGCGCTGCGGGACAGGAGCATCGACGAGCTACAACGGGTGACGCCGGAGCAGGCGCTCTCGCACCCGACGTGGCAGATGGGACGGAAGATCACCGTCGATTCCGCCACTCTGCTGAACAAGGGTCTGGAGGCAATTGAGGCGCGCTGGCTGTTCGACGTGCCGCTGGATGGGATTGAGATCGTTTTGCACCGAGAAAGCATCGTACATTCACTCGTGGAGTTCACGGACGGCTCCCTGAAAGCGCAGTTCGGCATGCCCGATATGCGGGTGCCGATTCAGGTCGCGCTCTGCTACCCGGACCGTCCGGCGCTGCCGTCGGTGCCGCCTCTGGACCTGAAGCGAATCGGCCCGTTGCACTTCGCGGAGCTCAAGCTCGATCGGTACCCGTGCCTGGCGCTGGCCCTGGAAGCGGGCCACCGCGACGGCACCTATCCGGCCGTGCTCTCCGCCGCCGACGAGGTGGCCGTGGCGGGCTTTCTCGCCGGGCGGATCGCGTTTACGCGGATACCGGAGATCATCGATGATACGCTCAACGCGCACGACGGCGTCGCCGACCCCACATTGGACGTCGTCCTAGCGGCCGATGCGTGGGCACGCGAATACGCCGAGAATCTCATAGGAGCCAAGACGTGACCGTTCTCCTCCATTCCATCGTGCCCTTCGTCGGCATACTGATCCTTCTGGTGCTCGTCCACGAGACGGGACACTTCATCGCGGCGAAGCTGTCCGGTGTCCGGGTGCTGGAGTTCGGCGTGGGCTTCCCACCCCGCGTCGCCGCTTTCAAATTCCGCGGCACGGAGTACTCGCTGAACGCCCTGCCTCTCGGCGGCTTCGTGCGCCTGTTTGGGGAAGAGAACCCGACGGAGTTGGGGTCGCTCGCATCGAGGCCGAGGCCGCTGCGGCTCTTTGTTCTCTCCGCCGGCGCTCTGAGCAATTTCGCCTTCGCCATCCTCCTGTTCAGCGTCAGCTTCATGATCCCGCGCGAGGTGTCGGTGGGCCGCGCCGTCATCAACCAGGTCCTCCCGGATGCTCCCGCCGCGGCCGCCGGTCTGCAAACCGGCGACGTGATCTACAAGATCAACGGACGCGATATCCAGAACGTCCCGGACGCCAGCTACAACATTCGCCTCAATCTGGGTGAGACGATGGCGATGACCGTCAAGAGGAGCGGCGAGTTCTTGAACCTCAACGTGAAGGCCCGCTGGGTGCCACCCGAAGGGCAGGGACCAACCGGCATCGTCATCGGCGCGCAGTACCCGTTCACGGAGACGCAGTCCTACGCGCCCTGGAAAGCGCTGCGCCTGGGCACACGCGAGACCTTTGACTCCCTCAAGCTCGCGCGCAACGAGGTTATCTCCTGGATCAAGGGCGCCACCACCCCGCAGGTGGCCGGGCCCGTGGGCATGGCGCAGATGACGAGCGAAGTGGTCGAGGAGGCGGGCTGGAGGTCGCTGGTGGACTTCGCCGCCCTGATCAGCATCAACCTGGCCGTGATCAACATCCTGCCGCTGCCCTTCCTCGACGGCGGGCGTATCGTCTTCGTGCTCGTGGAGGTCCTGCGGCGCGGCCGGCGCATCGCTCCCCAGAGGGAGGCGCTGGTGCACTTCGCGGGGCTGGTCGTGCTCATGACTTTCGTCGTGGTCATCAGTTACTTCGACATCGCCCGCCTCATCCGCGGCGAAAACATCTTCCGATGACCCAGCGCAGGCAATCGAAACCTCTCCAGATCGGCAAAGTGACGGTCGGCGGCGGCGCGCCTATCGCCGTCCAGTCGATGTGCAACACCAGGACCGCCGACGTTCCCGCCACGCTGCGTCAGATACACGAGCTGGCGGAGACCGGCTGCGAGATCGTACGCGTCGCGGTGCCGGACCGCCGCGCGTCCGAGGCGCTGCCGGAGCTTGTCGCCCACAGCCCGCTGCCGGTCATCGCCGACATCCACTTCGACCACCGGCTGGCGCTGGCGGCGGTGCGCGCCGGCGTCCACGGCCTGCGACTCAATCCGGGCAACATCCGCGAGGCGGAGAAGGTGCGCGAGGTCGTGCGGGAGGCGAAGGCGCGCGGTACGCCGGTACGCGTCGGCGTGAACGCGGGCTCTCTGCCGCCGCTGCCATCTCTGGCCGAGGGCGAGGAGCCGCCTTCGACTTCGCAACGCATGGTCGACGCGGCGCTGTGGGAGATCGGCGTCCTGGAGGACATGGGATTCGACCTGATCAAGGTCTCACTCAAGGCCTTCGACGTGCCGACGATGGTCGCGGCCTACCGCGCCCTGGCGACGCGCGTGCCATATCCGCTGCACCTCGGCGTCACGGAAGCGGGCACGCCCCGCAGCGGCGCCGTACGGAGCGCCATCGGCATCGGCGTGCTGCTGTCGGAAGGCATCGGCGACACCATCCGCGTCTCCCTCTCCGCCGACCCGACGGAGGAGATACCGGTGTGCTGGGACATCCTCAGCACCCTGAACCTGCGACGCCGCGGCCCGACGATCATCGCCTGCCCGACGTGCGGACGCGTCGAGATCGACCTGATTCCGCTGGCGAACGCCGTCGAAGCGCACTTCCAGCGACTCGGCAAGCCGATAACCGTCGCCGTCATGGGGTGCGTAGTCAACGGCCCCGGCGAGGCGCGTCAGGCGGACGTGGGTATCGCCGGCGGCAAGGGGAAGGGCGTCATCTTCCGTCGCGGCGAGGTGGTGCGGACGGTGGCGGAGGACGAGTTCCTGGCGGCGATCGTCGAAGAGGGGGAACGGGTCCTAGCGGAGATGCCGTCGACCTCGTAGGAGCGCCGCGTGAACTTCGACGTCATCGCGCTGATTGTTCTCTGTCTCATCTGGGCGTGCTTCGGCGTGATCCCCTGGCTGGTCGTCGCTTATCGACGGAAGGGGCGCGGCACGCTCGTGCTGCTGCCGCTCGCGGTCATCGGCGGCGTCGGCGGCGCCGTGCTGGTGCCAGCGCTCGGCGCGAGGAACCTTCCGGCGGTGTTCGGGAGCCTCGTCGCGGCGATGGCCGG
>DATLAX010000225.1:0-6897 GCA_035527215.1 Dehalococcoidia bacterium | reverse complement strand
GGCTCCAGCAGGGCCGTTATCCCGCTGGGCGTCGCGTCAGGCGCGCGCAGCGCCGGCAACCGCTGCCGCAGCCGCGCGGCGTCGATGAGGGCGCGCTCGTGCCGCTTGGGCAGCGCCAGGCGCCGCGCCAGCGACTCGACGTCCGCCTCGCCACACTGCCGGCAGAGGAGGCACAGAGCGACCTCGTCCCACGGAGCCGGCCGCTCTTCCTTCGCCCGCAGCAACGCCCCCTCGCCGTTTTCGTCCAATCCCAGGCAAGGATGGAGCGCTTTCAGGATGCCGAGCTCCTGGCAGCGCCTCAGCACCTCCTCCGGCCTCTCCTCGTAGAAGATGGCGACGATCTCACTGCGCAGCCGCGCGCCGCTGATCGTGTCGAGGTAGGGAAGGTCGCGCTGCAACAGCCCCGCCGTTTCATCCTCCAGCCGAAACGACAGCCGCCCCTCGTAGCGTACGGCGCGCAGCATTCGGGTTGCGTCGTCGCGAAAGCTGCCCTCGTGGAGCACGCGTATCAGCCGCTGCTCCAGGTCGCGCCTGCCGCCGTGCGGGTCCAGAAGCTCCCCGGCCGCGGGCGGAGTGAGACGCAGCGCCATCGCGTTGACGGTGAAGTCGCGACGCCGCAGGTCCTCCTCGATCGAGGCAGGTCGCACGGTCGGCAACGCGCCCGGACGTGAATACGTCTCCGCGCGCGCCTGCGCCAGGTCGATCCGCGCAGAGGCGAGCTCCACCGACGCAGTGCCGAAGGACTGGTGCGCGACGATGTGCCCCTGCCGCGCATCTGCCAACTCCTGCGCCAGCGCAATGGCGTCCCCTTCAACGGCCATGTCGAGGTCGACGTGCGCGCGGCCGAGCAGCAGGTCGCGCACGCTCCCGCCGACGAGGTAGACCTGCTCATGCCGGCGGACGGCCGGTTTGACCAGCGCCTCGGCGGCGTCGCGCTCGGCTACCGCCAGCCGCTCGTTCAGAATCGACAGCAGGTTCCTCTCCACGACCTCTCGGCCTTCCCGCGCAGCTTCTGTTCAGAGGCGCTCAATTATAGCACGCGAACTTGACAACCTACCGGCGGCATCCTATCATGCCCCTGAAGCCAAACCGCATGATGAAACGCCGCGTCACTGCTGGAAAGGCAGTCGCAACAACGTGCGTCGCAGGAGCGGTAGGCAATGAAGACGACCGCCGCTAAGGGCGGTCTATCGCTATTGGAGCGGTCTACACCGAGGACGCGATGCCCGACTGGAAGCTGCTACAGAGGAAACTGGGTGTCAGGTTTGCCGACCTGCCGCTCCTCCAGCAGGCCCTTGTCCATCGCTCCTATCTCAACGAGATGCCCGATTCCGGCCTGGAGTCTAACGAGAGGCTGGAGTTCCTCGGCGATGCCGTGCTCGGCCTGGTCGTCGCCGGCAAGCTCTACGAGGACTATCCGCAGCACCCCGAAGGGCTGCTGACGGAGATGCGCGTGGCCCTGGTGCGGCGCGACACACTGGCGCGTATCGCCAAGAGCCTATCTCTGGGTGACTACCTCTTTCTGGGGCGCGGCGAAGAAGCCGCCGGCGGCAGCGGGCGTCCATCCAACCTGTCCGCAGCCTACGAAGCGGTCGTCGGCGCCATCTTCGTCGACGGCGGGATGCAGAAAGCGAAGCGTTTCGTCGTCAACTCCCTGACCTCGGAATTCCGGGAGCTGCCGAAGGGACGGACTCTCGCCAACCCAAAGTCGCAACTGCAGGAACTCCTGCAGGCGCGCTTGCAGAAGGCGCCTGTCTACAAGCTCCTGCGGGACGAGGGCCCCGACCATTCGAAGGTCTTCACGGTGCAGGTCTGGGGCGGCAAGAAGCCGCTCGGCATCGGACAGGGGAAAAGCAAGCAACAGGCGGAGAAGGAAGCAGCCCGCGACGCCTTGCAGAAGATCGCCCTCAAGAGGGACTCCGACAATGAGACCAAGACAGGCACGGATAGCTGAGATTCGCCTGAGATCTGCTTATGTACCTTAAACGGCTTGAGCTGCGAGGATTCAAGAGCTTCGCGGCGCCGACTGTCTTTCACTTCGGCACCGGCATCACCGGCGTCGTCGGCCCCAACGGCGTCGGCAAGAGCAACGTCGCCGATGCCATCCGCTGGGTCCTCGGCGAACAGAGCGCCCGCACTCTCAGGGCGCGCCGCCTTGAGGACGTCATCTTCTCCGGCAGCAGCCAGAAGTCGCCCGTCGGCATGGCCGAAGTGAACCTCGTCCTCGACAACAGTGACGGCTGGCTCCCCATCGACTTCCAGGAGGTCGTCGTCGGACGGCGCGCCTACCGCGACGGCCAAGGAGAGTACCTCATCAACCGCAGTCGCGTCCGCCTGCGCGACGTCAACGACCTCTTCCTCCACTCGGAGCTCGGCGAGGGCGGCTACGCCTTCATAGGCCAGGGCCTCGTCGAAGAGGTCCTCAGTCTGCGCCCCAACGAGCGCCGCGCCCTTATCGAGGAGGCGGCCGACGTGCGCCGCTACCGCGTTAAGCTCGACGAGGCGCTGTCCCGTCTCGCCGCCACCCGCGACAACCTGGACCGCGTAGACCTGCTTCTATCGGAGATATCGCCCAACCTCGCCCGGTTGGAGCGACAGGCCGAGCGCGCCGACATGCACGCCCGCCTCAGCAGGGAGCTGGCCCAGGCGCTTCAGGCCTGGTACGGCCATCAATGGCGTGAGGCGCAGGACTTTCTCACGGCCGCCCTCGCCGGCTGCGACCAGCGGCAGGAGGAGTTCCGTCAGGCCGAAGCGCAGATCGTCGCCTGCAACGACGGCGCCGAAGCGCTGCGCAGGGCCATTGAAGAACGGCGACGCGATATAGCGCGGCGCACCGCCGCCGAGCGCGATCTCTCCGACCAGGTGCGCCGCCTCGAGCACCAGTGTGCGCTCGACGAGGAGCGACAGCGCATGCTCGGCGAACGTCTCCAGGAGCTCCGCTCCGACATCGAGACGCTGACTGCCGAAAGGGAACGCCGCCAGGAGGAAGAGTCCGGCGTTCACGAACGCAAGGCCGCGCTTGACCAGGAGGTCGAAAAGCGGCGCGCCGAAGCCGTGACCTGCCGCCGGGAGCTGGAGCAGGCCGAGAACGAGCGCGCCGACCTGCGCCGTCGGGCCGTCGAAGCAGAAGAGCAGGCGATACGCGCCCGCAACGTCATCGCTGAGATCGAAGCGAGGCTGGCACGCGTCCTGAAGACGGAAGAAGGCCTCCGCGAGGAAATCGAAGAGCTGCGCAGCCGCCGCAAAGACAACCTGCGCCGTCTCGCCGCCCTCGGCCGCGACTACAAAGGCCATCACGACGAGAAGGCGCGTCTGGAGAAGGAACTGGCGGATGTCGCTGAGAATCAGAGCGCGGTCAACGACACAATTGCCGAGACCAGGCGCGCGCTGGCCCGCGCGGAAGAGCGCGTGCCCGAGATACAAGCGGACGTGCAACGCGCAAAGGCCCGCGCCGACATCCTCGGTCGCGTCCACGTCGAGCACGAGGGCTTCGACGAGGCCACCCGCATGCTCCTGACCGCTGCCGGACAGGCGCCCCGCGTCGACGAAGAGGACCCTGAGCCGGGCAGCCTCCAGGGCTACATCGGCGTCCTGGCGGGCCTCATTCGCGTGCCGCCCGGCCTCGAGAAAGCCATTGAGGCCGCGCTGGTCGACAGCCTCCAGTCCATCGTCCTCGCCACCCACTCCGACGTCCTCGCGGCGGTGCAACTCCTGATGGAGCACCCCAGGGGACGCGTCACCCTCTACTCCGCCGACAACCTGACGCCTTCCCATCCGCTCGTCCTCATGCAGGAGAAGGGCACCATCGGCGTCGCCTCCGAGGTCGTGGCTTGCGACGCCCGCTTCCGGCTCCTGATCGACACCCTCCTCGGCCGAACGATCGTCGTCGAAAACCTGATCATCGCCCAGCGAGTGCTGAAACGCGGCATGGGGAACGTCGTTACGCTCGACGGGGAACTGCTGCGCCCTACCGGCTCCGTCACCAGCGGCAGCTCTCGCACCATGGGCGCGCTCATCGCACGCGAGAGCGAACTCCGCGGCCTGCCGGAAGAGATGTCGGACCTGGAGGCGGCTCTGAAGCGCCTGCACACCGAGATCGACGGCTACCGCCGCACCCTGCGCGACAGCGACGCCGCCCTCGGCGCCCATGCCGAGAAGCAGCAGCGCCTCTGGCAGGAACGCGCCGCGCTGGAGCAGTCGCTGGTCGAGCATCGCGCCCACCTGGCTCAGCTTTCAGGCCAGATGCGGGAGCTTCGCCACCAGGAGGCGCGCACTAGTCAAACGGTGAAGCAGGTCCTCGCCGAGCGCGAAAGCCTGGAACGCGAGCGCGACTCCCTGACCGGCGAAACAGCGGCGGCCATCGAAGCTGCCGAACGTCAATCCGAAGTCATCTCTGCCGTAACCGAGCGGCTTCCCGAACTAACCGATGCCCTCACTCGCGCCAGCAGCGCCCTCGCTGCCGTCGAAGGGGAGCGCCAGGCGCTGGACATGCGTCGCGACGAGCACGAAACTGCCCTCACCCGCGTCGACGCCCAGACCACCCGCAAGCGCGCCCAGCTCGCCGACCTCGAAAAGCAAATGTCGACGTCATCGGAGCGCCTGCGGCAGGCGAACGAGGCGCTGACGGAGAAGCAACGGCTCTGGGGAGACCTGGCCGGCGTTCAGAAGCCCGGCGAAGAGGAGCTCGGCCAGCTCGAATCGCGGGAAAAAGGGCTGCGGAGGGAGATGGAAGTGGCCCTCTCACGGCGCCGCGATGCCGAAATTGGCCTCCTCGAAGCCCAAAACGAAGTCAAGCTGAAGACGGACGAGATCGAGGCTCTGCGCGAAGGCATGGAGGGGGAAGGCCTTACGCCCAACGAGACCGGCGACGTCGTGCCCGTGTCCAGCGGCATGTCGCGCAGCCTCCCCGACTGGCTGTCCGGCGAGCCCGCCTCCGTCGAAGAGCCCGAGGACCGCCTTCCGCCTATCCGCGGCGGCACGAGCATCGACCCGGTGGCCCTCAAAGAGCAGATCAGCCATCTGCGCGCCCGCATCCGCTCGCTCGGGCCGGTCGATGCCCAGGCGCCCGCCGACTACACCGAGAGCCGCCAACGCTACGACTTCCTCAGTGGACAGGTAGCCGACCTTGGCCAGGCGGAGACAATGCTCCAGGAAGCGATAGGTGAGCTGGAGGAGAAGATCAAGGAACGCTTCGCCGGCGCCTTCCAGAAGGTCGACGAGGAGTTTCAGCGCTACTTCGCCACCTTCTTCGGCGGCGGCACAGCGCGCCTGGTCCAGACACAAGCGAAGGAAGAAGGCGACGAGCCCGGCATCGAAGTGATGGCGCAGCCGCCCGGCAAGCGCGTCGCCAGCCTGTCGATGCTCTCCGGCGGTGAGCGCGCGCTCACGGCCGTGTCGCTGCTGTTCGCCCTCCTCCAGACGCGTCCCTCGCCCTTCTGCGTCCTCGACGAGGTCGACGCCATGCTCGACGAATCAAACGTCGGGCGCTTTGCCGAGGCGGTGAAGAAGCTCGCCGACGCGACGCAGTTCATCATCATCACCCACAACCGTCGCACCATCGAGATGGCGGACCACATCTACGGCGTCGCAATGGCGAAGAACATGACATCGAGCATCCTCTCCCTCCGCCTCAGCGAGCTCGCCCCCACATAAGCCCGGGAATGTTGTCATGACATCTGGTGCACCGCGGCCTTCGGTCTTCGTAAGTTCGACGATCAAAGACTTCTATGATCTACGTGACGCACTGAAGTTCTGGCTTGAGGAAATGGGCTTTGATGTGCAAATGAGCGAACATACAGATTTCGTGCGCCGACCGGGGGCAGGCAGTTTTGAGGCGTGTTTCGAGTCTATACGCCAAGCTGACTACTTCCTGCTTCTGGTTGGCGAGAGGAGGGGTTCATGGTTCGATCGAAGTGCAGGGTTGACGGTAACCCGCGAGGAATACCGTGTTGCGCGAGAGTCTCTGCGAGAGAAAGGTAATCCCAGGATCCTCCCTTTTGCAAGGCGGAATGTGACGGTCGTTCTCAATGAGCGCGAGCGGGCGAGCGTGCAGAGAGATGCCCTCTCCGTCCTTGATGATCCCAACTTGACTCATGATTTTCTCGATGAAATCAAGCGTGAAGAAGAGAGTCAGAAGGCCGTGCAGAAGGGCGCAGGTTATCCTTCGCATAATTGGCTAGCCGAATTCAGCGGGTTTCGAGAATTGACAGACGCGCTGAGATCAACCTTGCGACTGCGAGAGCCGCTGGCGAGGATGGCTGTAATTGAAACGCTGCGTGACGAGATGGAGCACAACTTACAGCTGCTCGTGATGCCTCGTGGTAGCCACCCTTTCTTTCACCACTGGTGGCTCGACTCCTGTCGGACAATGGTTCAACTCGACATGGAGAAGGTGAAGGGCCATGTGTGGCTGGATTTCCAAGAATTGCAGCGGTTCTTGGCCTACGTCGAAGTCTGCGCCCCTCAGCCCAATGCCTTCTATCGTTCTGCAGTCGATAACGCCATAACATCCGGGATCCTTCTCGAATTCGACAGGCAAACACATGGTCACCGTCGATCCGATCTACTTCATTACGTCTACGAATTGAGGGACCAGCTGGACTCGTACGAAAGACAGCGCAAGACGGTGCAGGAACTGCACGCAACCATCTGGACCATCTGGGTGAATTCCCGCGACGCGCGGTCGGGAGCCCACGTGCCAGGCCTGGTGGTTGCGGCGGTCTTTGCGCTTCACGACGTCCAGCAGAACGTAGCGCGTCTCTTGATCGCTCTGCTACGCTATTTAAAGGGACGCTCGAGTCAGGTAGAGGTTGAATTGCGTCCATCGTCACCTATTCTTGGCGAGTCGGAAAAGGTTAAGGCTGAGGCTGCCAGCGTAGAACAGATTCGTGGATGGAT
>DATLAX010000224.1:0-5265 GCA_035527215.1 Dehalococcoidia bacterium | reverse complement strand
TCCGGAACGCATTCAGAAGGACGGTGAGACTGGAAAGCCTCGGCTGATGGAACACGGTGGAGAATACAGTGACGTGGAGGGTTAAAGCCCTCCTCTACATTCTTGGGATGTCGTCGGTTGCTTTCTAGCGGCACCTGCGCGAGCGGGCGCGGCCGCCGCCTTCGGCGACGAGCGCCATGAGGGCCAGCCCGAACATCGTGGCCGTCCACTTCATCTCGGAGTCTATCGTGCCGGCCCAGAGAAGGCCGACGAGAATGGTCAGCGTCACCAGGAATATGTTCTGCATACGCACCTCCCTTCGCCTGTCGCGCCCGGACCGCTATGCCTTCGCCTGACGCTCGGCGCCCTCGATGTGGCGGTCGACGGAGAAGACGCCGCGCGCGGCTTCCAGCTTGCCGAACAGCCGTGTAAGCTGGTCAACGCCGGTGGTGAGCAGCGTGAGGAAGACGCTGACGGTATGGTCGCTGTGCTCCTGGGTACGCACGGCAGCCATGTTCACCTTCTCCTCGGCGACGATGCTGCCGATGTCGCGGATGAGCCCGACGCGGTCCCAGGCCTCGATGCGCACGGCGACCGGGTATAGCTGACCGCGGTGTCCCCATTCGACCTCGACCAAACGCTCTTTTTCATCTTCCCGGAGGACGTTGCCGCAGTCGCGCCGGTGCACAGTCACGCCGCGGCTGCGCGTCACGTAGCCGACGATGTCATCGCCGGGAACAGGGTTGCAGCAGCGGGCGAGCTGCGTCAGGAGGTCGCCGGTGCCGAGCACTTCGATGTTCGCCGTGTAGACGGGCCTCTGTGGCGCTTCGACCGTCTGCTCCTCTATCTCCTCCTGGGGGTGAACGAGCGGTGCCAGCCTTGTCGCTATCTGGTGGAGGCTGATGCCGCCGTAGCCGAGCGCCGCGAGGAAATCGTCCGTTTCCTCGAACTTGAAGGAGCGCAGCAGCAGGTCCTGGCAATCGGCGAGGCTCAGTCCGAGGCGGCGCAGTTCCTTGTGCAGCAGATCGCGGCCGCGTTCCACGTTGGCGGCGCGCTCCTGCTGCTTGAACCAGGCGCGTATCTTCTCTCGCGCGTGGCTGGTCATGACGTAGCCGAGGTCGGAGTTGAGCCAGTCTCGTGATGGCCCGCGCGGGGCCTTGCTGGTCAGGATCTCGACTATGTCACCGTTCTGGAGCTGGTAGTTGAGGGGGACGAGACGGCCGTTGACCCGCGCCCCGATGCAGCGGTGGCCGATGTCCGTGTGGATACGGTAGGCGAAATCGATAGGCGTGGAGCGCACGGGCAGGTCTTTCACCTCGCCCTTCGGCGTGTAGACGAAGACCTGGTCCTGGAAGAGGTCAGTCTTTACGAGCTCGACGAAGTCGTCGGCGGCGGCCATGTCGCGCTGCCACTCGAGCAGTTGCCGCAACCAGGAGACGCGCTCCTCGAAGCGATGGTCGCGCTTGCCGCCTTCCTTGTAGCGCCAGTGAGCGGCAACGCCGTACTCGGCCAGGCGATGCATCTCATGCGTGCGGATCTGCACCTCCAGCGCCCGCGCGCCCAGGCAGAGAACGGTGGTGTGCAGCGAGCGGTAGACGCCCTCTTTCGGGTTGGCGATGTAGTCGTCGAACTGGCCGGGTATGGGCCGCCAGAGGCTGTGCACGACGCCGAGGGCGCGGTAGCAGTCGGCCTCCGTCTCGACGAGGATGCGCAGAGCCAGCAGGTCATGGATCTCGTTGAACGTCTTGCCCTGAGCCGCGTACTTGTCCATCTTCTGATGGATGCTGAAGAGATGCTTGGCGCGGCCCTGCACCTCGGCGTGGACACCGTTCTTGTCCAGTTCTTTGCGGACGATTGTCTCGACCTGCGCGATGTACTTCTCGCGGGCGGTCCGGCTCGACGCCAGCAGGTTGGCGATCTGGTGGTATCGCTCCGGGTTCAGGTAGCGGAATGAGAGGTCTTCCAGCTCACGGCTGATCTGCCAGATGCCGAGGCGGCTCGCCAGGGGCGCGTAGATCTCCATCGTCTCCTGTGCCACGAGCTGCTGCTTCTCCAGCGACAGGGCGTAGAGCGTGCGCATGTTGTGCAGACGGTCGGCGAGCTTGATGATTACGACGCGCACGTCGCGCGCCATCGCCAGGAACATCTTGCGCAGGTTCTCCGCCTGCGCCGCCCTGTCGCGGACGTCCTCTTCCGGCGCCTTCCAGGCGATCTTGTCCAGCTTCGTGGCGCCGTCGACCAGGTGCGCGACCTCGCGGCCGAAGCGCTTGGTCAGCTCTGCGTTGGAGATGCCGCAGTCCTCCTGGACATCGTGGATGAGCGCCGCCGCGACGGCCGAGGCATCGAGCTGGAGGTCGGCGACGGTCGCTGCGGTATCGAGAGGGTGCGTGATGTAGGGATCGCCGGTCTTGCGAAGCTGGTCGCGGTGGCACTCCTCGGCGAAGCGATACGCCTCTTCGATTAGATGTGTCCGGTCGCCGGCCAGATAGGCCTGCGTCTTCTCTATCAACCCTTCGACTGTGGCGACCATGGCTACCGCGCGGACCTCCGGATCTACTGTAGCATATCGATGAAAGGGAAGTAATCGAGTGGGGGCGCATGGCCGTGCGCTCCCACAGGGCAACGCCTCCCTTGACAGCCGCTTTACAACGTCTGGGCGCCTTCGCTATGCTGGAGCGGACTTCAGCCATTCCAGCAGACAGGAGCTGCCTTGTTCTCCGCACCGCGTGGGACCGCCGACGTTCTTCCCGCCGACCAGCCTTACTGGCAACAAGCCATCGACGCGGCGGAGAACCTTTGCCGCCTCTTCGGCTACGCGCGCATCGACACGCCGGTCTTCGAGCAAGCGGACCTGTTCGAGCGCGGCGCCGGCGAGGGGTCGGACGTCGTGCGCAAGGAGATGTACGTCTTCGAGGACCGCGGCGGCGACCGGCTCGCCCTCAAGCCGGAGGGCACGGCTTCGATCTGTCGTGCGTACCTCCAGCACGGCATGAGCAGCCTGCCGCAGCCCGTCCGCCTCTATTCGCTATACCCGGCATTTCGCTACGAGCGGCCGCAAGCCGGTCGCCGCCGCCAGCATGTGCAGTTCGACTGCGAGGCGATAGGCGACGCCGACGCCGCCGTCGACGCCGAGGTTATCGAGCTGCTGTGGCGTCTGTTCGCCGACCTCGGCCTGGGCGATCTCGTCCTGCTGCTCAACAGCATCGGCGACAGGACGTGCCGCCCGGGCTACCTGGAGGCGTTGCGCACGCACTACCAGCCACACCTGCGCGCCGTCTGCCGCGACTGCCGCGACCGCTATGCCCGCAACCCGCTACGCCTCCTCGACTGCAAGCAGGAGAGCTGTCAGCCCGTCATCGCAACTGCGCCGTCGATTGTCGATTACCTCTGCGACGAGTGCCGGGGGCACTTCGACGACCTGCGTCGCTACCTCGACGCGCTCGACATACCCTACGAACTGACGCCCCACCTCGTGCGCGGCCTCGACTACTACACGCGCACTGTCTTCGAGATCCAGCCGCGCGGGGGCGGCGCGCAGAGCACGATCGGCGCGGGCGGCCGCTACGACGGGCTCATCGAGGAGATCGGCGGCAGGCCGACGCCCGCGACAGGCTTCGCGACGGGCATCGAGCGCATCGTCCTCAACATGAAGCAGCAGAAAGCGTCCGTCCCTCCTGCATCGACGCCGCAGGTGTACGTGGCGCACCAGGGGGCGGACGCGCGCGTGGAGGCATTCAAGCTGGCGAGCCTGCTGCGTCGCGAGGGCGTAACGGCGGTGGTCGCGACCGGCGAGCGCAGCCTGAAGTCGCAGATGCGGCAGGCGAACTCGCTGAGCGCGGTATGGGTCGCGATCCTGGGCGAGCGGGAGCTTGCGGCGGGCACCGTGCAGCTCCGCAACATGGCGGACGCGAGCCAGCGGGAGATTCCGCAATCAGAAGCCCCCGGCTTCCTGGCAGGCGCCGCCCGCTAGTCCGCCGGTGACCACGCGTTCCACGTGTGGTATCATTGAGTCGGCCTGGAAGCCCCGATGCGATCGGGGTTTCTGTGTGGATGGATGGTGATGCTGGATAGACTTCAGTCGCTGGTCGATCGCTACGAAGAGCTGACCGCCGAGATGGCGCGGCCCGAGCTCGTGTCCGACTACGAGAGGCTGCAGGCACTCGCCAAGGAGCGCGCATCGCTGGAAGAGATCGTGTCGCTGTACCGTCGGTATCGGGAGACGGAGCAGGGCATCGACGACGCCCGCGCCCTTATCGAAGAGGCGCACGAGCCGGAGATGGAGACGCTCGCCCGCGAGGAGATGGAAGGTCTGGGCGAGCAGAGGCAACGGCTGGAAGACGACATCCGTCGCGCCATCCTACCGCCGGACCCGCGCGACGAGAAGAGTGTCATCGTCGAGATACGCGCGGGCACGGGAGGCGACGAGGCGGCCCTCTTTGCCGCCGACCTTTTCCGCATGTACACGCGCTACGCTGAGGCGCACGGCTGGCAAACCGAGGTCATGTCGCACAGCGAGGGCGGCATCGGGGGTCTGAAGGAGATCATCTTCGAGGTCAAGGTGAAGGGCGCCTACTCCCGACTGAAGTACGAAAGCGGTGTCCACCGCGTCCAGCGCGTACCCCTAACCGAAGCTCAAGGGCGCATCCACACCTCAACGGCGACCGTCGCGGTGCTGCCGGAAGCGGAGGAGGTTGATGTCGCCATCAACGAAGACGACCTGCGCATCGACATCTTCCACAGCAGCGGCCACGGCGGCCAGAACGTCCAGAAGGTCGCGACCGCCGTCCGCATCACCCACACACCGACGGGCATCGTCGTCGTCTGCCAGGACGAGCGCTCGCAGTGGAAGAACCGCGTTCGCGCGACGGCCGTGCTGCGCGCCCGCCTGCTCGACCACGAGCAGCAGCGCCAAGCGCAGGAGGTCTCGGAGACGCGACGGTCGCAGGTCGGCACGGGCGAGCGATCGGAGAAGATACGCACCTACAACTACCCGCAGGACCGCGTCACCGACCATCGCGTCGGGCTAACGCTGCACAACCTGCCGGGCATCCTCGACGGCGACCTCGATCCCCTGATCGATGCCGTCTCCACGAGCGAGCAGGCCCGACTGCTGGAGGAACAACTCGTGTGACGCTGGCGGAAGCGCTCCACGCCGCTCAAGTCCGCCTTCACGAAGCCGGCATCGACGACGCTGATTTGGAGGCGGAGGTCCTCCTGCGTCACGCCCTTGGCGTCGACCGCGCCCATCTCTACGCCCGCCTGCGAGACGACCTCGACGATGCGCAG
>DATLAX010000223.1:0-3902 GCA_035527215.1 Dehalococcoidia bacterium | reverse complement strand
GTGGCTACGTGGGGACAGCACGTCGGCCAATGCCAGAGCGCGGATGGCGCGAACTGGCTACAGGTAGACACAGGCAACATTCCCGACGACCCGAGACCCGCCGTGACCCAGATCTTCGGACCCCTGTGGGGGCTGCACCTCTATGACGTTAACCTCGCACTGGGCAATCTCGTGGACCTGGTCCGCCAGCAGAGCGAGACTTTCTCGCCATAGTCGCCGCCGGTAGGGCGGATAGTCCACATCTGACGGGCGGAGCCGCCTTCGGGCAGGAACTCCGTCCGGCCGCTTTTCGGATGTCGACCCATCGATGCCCCTTGTTGCCCCAAAGAGGACATGGCACTACCTTTGAACCCGAACGTGCCGAGAGCCTGCCTCGCGGCGGCGATGTGTTAGGGAGACATGCCATGAGAGACGTAGCAATCGTGGGAGCGGGCATGACCCGCTTCGGGAAATACATGGACCGCAATCTCAAGAGCCTGACACGCGAAGCGGTCGACGCCGCCCTCCAGTGCGCGGGCATAGACAAGTCCGTGCCACAGGTGGCCGTCGTCGGCAATGCAGCCGCCGGACTCGGGCAGGGCCAGGAGTGTGTGCGGGCGCAGGTCGTCCTGCGGGACATGGGCATTCAGGGCATTCCCATGATCAACACGGAGAACGCCTGCGCCAGCTCGTCAACCGCCTTCCAGCTCGCCTGGCTGTACGTCGCCTCCGGCATGTACGACATAGCCCTGGCCGTCGGCCTGGAGAAGATGTACTCAGAGGACAAGGCGCGCGTCTACTCCCTGTTTACCGCGGGCACGGATGTCGAGATCGCCCAGCAGATGCTCGCCTTTATGAAGGAGCAGGCGGAGAAGGCGGCCGAAGCCACACCCGGACAGGCAGGTGAGCCCGGCAAATCGCGCAGCGTGTTCATGGACATCTACGCCGCCGGCGCCCGCGCCCACATGGAGCGATACGGGACGACGAAGGAGCAGTTCGCGAGGGTCGCCGTGAAGAACCACCACAACGGCAGCCTCAATCCCCATGCGCAGTACCGCGAAGAGTACACGCTGGAGGAGATACTGGCGTCGCCGCCGGTGGCCGAGCCACTCACCCGCCTGATGTGCGCGCCCATCGGCGACGGCGCATCAGCGGCGGTCCTCGTCGCCGCCGACAAGGTGGCAAAGTACACGACGAAGCCGGTATGGGTGAGGGGAAGCGCCATCGCCAGCGGCACCGATAGCCGGCAGCCGGGGATCGGCGAGCGGGTAGCGCAGAAAGCCTACGAGATGGCGGGCATCGGGCCGGAAGACATCGACCTGGCAGAGGTGCACGACGCCAGCGCGCCGGCAGAGATACTGGTCTACGAGGAACTCGGGTTCTGTCCCGTTGGGGAAGGCGGGCGCCTCATCGACGAAGGCGTCACAGAGCTGGGGGGCGGCAAGCCCGTAAACACGAGCGGTGGATTACTGGCCAAGGGGCACCCCGTCGGCGCGACGGGCGTGGCGCAGCTCTATGAGATATTCCTTCAGTTGCGAGGCGAAGCCGGCGACAGGCAGGTCGAAGGGGCAAAGGTCGGCCTGACGGAGAACGGCGGCGGCATGGTCCGCGCCGAGGCTGCCGCCGCGTCTGTGCATATTTTGTCGACGTAGGCCACAATATCGCTAGTTGCGTAGAAGCGCGCGACATGTAATCATTCTGCCACATTCAAACGGTAGTCAGCGGAGGAGATGCGCACCATGTACCTGGACCTCAATCCCCAGCTCACGCCCACCCAGACAGCGCTCAAGGAGGAAACCCACCGCTTCGCCGCGGAAATTGCGCGACCGGCCTCCGTCGAGCTCGACAAACTGGCAGACCCTCAGGACGTGATCAAGCCCGGCTCCGTGTTCTGGGACGTGTTCCGCAAGCACTACGAGCTGGAACGTCACCTGGCCGGCATGCCTGAGGAGTTCGGCGGCGCCAACCTGTCCGGGCTCGACATGCACATAATCGCTGAGGAGGGGGGCTGGGGGGCCGCGGACTTCGCCATAGGACTGGGTGCCTGCGGCATGCCCTTCAGCATGGGATTGATGGCGTCCCAGATGACAGGCAACCAGCGCCTGATGGACGAGATCGTCATGCCCTACATCAAGGACAGGGAAGCGAAGTACATCGGCTGCTGGGCGATCACGGAGCCGCAGCACGGCTCCGATACGGCAGCGGGGAACCTGCCTGAGTACGCGAACAACCCTGCCATATCGCTCGACACCCACGGCAGGCGCGATGGCGACGATTGGCTAATCAACGGCGCGAAGGCCGCCTGGGTCTCCAATGGCACGATCGCCACTCACGCCATGGTGCACTTCGCCGTCGACCGTTCACAGGGCCCTGTGTCGACCGCCATCGGCCTGGTCCCGCTTGACCTGCCCGGCGTGTCGAAGGGAAAGCCGCTGAACAAGATCGGCCAGCGCGCGCTCAACCAGGGCGAGGTGTTCTTCGACAACGTGCGCATCCCCGATTACTACGTCTTCGTGCCACCAGAGCTGTACCCGCTGGCCGGGGACATGATCCTGGCCACGGCAAACGGCGGGATGGGCGCCACGTTCACCGGCCTGGCACGCGCCGCCTATGAAGAGGCGATGGCCTACTGCAAGCAGCGCGTCCAGGGGGGAAAACTCCTCTGCGAGCACCAACTGGTGCAGCGCAAGCTGTTCGACATGTTCATCAAGGTGGAGTCGGCGAGGCAGTTGTCTCGGGCGGTGCTGACGTACAATGCGGTCGCCATGCCACCGCTGTCGCGGTTCGGAGTGGCGTCGAAGGTCTATTGCACTCAGGTCGCCTTCGAGGTGGCAAGCGACGCCGTGCAACTCTTCGGCGGGATGGGCCTGTCGAAGGAGTGCCTGGTCGAGAAGCTGTTCCGCGACGCCCGTGCCGCAATGATCGAGGACGGCGCCAACGACACACTGGCGCTGGCGGCCTCCCGCTCGCTGATCGACAACTTCTTGTAGCTCTTACTGCTCGGTATGTGATGCGGCGCGCTTCTGGCCGCGACGGCGCGCCCGCTCCAGCTTGGAGAGCTGCAACAGGGCTTTGCGCGTGTCAGACGCGACGCGCGCGCGGTCGCAGTTGCGCAGGCGGTACTTGAAGAGCCAGTACGTGAAGGTCTTCAGATCGCTGTAGGCGATGGAGTCGTCGGACGGCGGCAGTCCCCGCTCTTCGCGGAAGCGCTCTAATAGATCCCTCTGCTCCTTGCCGTAGATGCGACGACAGACCTCCTCGTCGGCGGGCAGGAAGCGCGTGCCGCACTGGGCGAAGCGCTCCTTGTGCAGTTCCTCCTCGACCGCGAGTTGTAGCGCCTCCTCGACGGTCACGCCGTACAGGTAGTTGAGGTGCGCGGTGTGCTTGGCGGCTCCGATGGCCGTCTTGAACTCCTCGGCGTCGAGATCGAACGGCATCCGGCCGCCGAAAAGCAGCGCCTCGCGTTCCGCCTCCGGGACGGCGCCGTCCAGCGATTCGGTCAGGCGCTCCGCCAGCAGGATCCAGTCGAATGCCTCCCCGCCGACCAAATAGCAGTAGTGTCTATCCCCAACGGTCTCCTCAGGCAACTGCCACATGGCAACGGTCTCGAGGAGCGCGGGGAACCAGTGGGAGCCGTTTGCCACAGACTGCCGCAGGTGATCGAGCGCCTCGCGGCACGTCGGCGCTCCCGACTCGACATCACTGATCTCGCTCTTCTTCGCCATGTCTAGATCGCCCTGCCGCAACACTTCTTGTACTTCTTGCCGCTGCCGCAGGGGCACGGGGCGTTACGGCCGGTCTTCTGGGCGCCGACGGGCCTTCTGGCCGCGGCCATGCCGGCCCTTCGGACGGGCGCCGCTTCCGCGCGGGCGGGCGCTCCTTCCACCTCAGCAGGGGCGGACCCATCTCCGGCCGGTGCGCCA
>DATLAX010000222.1:0-5286 GCA_035527215.1 Dehalococcoidia bacterium | reverse complement strand
TCGGCCCCAACCGGTACTCCATCGGCAGGGGCGGTCGGGGCGACGGTCTTGGTCAAGGTGAGTATGCAGCCGTTCTGTGCGCTTGCGGTTGGAGTGTGGCCGGCGGTCGCCACCAGCAGCAGGACCGCGGCCATTACGAGGGCGAGCCCTACCGCTCCGGGCACCGCCCAATACCTAGACATCCATTTCTTCATACTGAGTCTCCTTCTCAACTAATCCGCCTTCGGCGGACTCCCTTTCCGTTCGCGGGTCCATTCGCGCATCAATCGATCAATTCTGGGAGATTGGAAGCGCCTTTGTCAAGAGGTTCGCATGATCGGGCGCGAACAATCTCCGAGAATTTGACATTTGCGATCGGCAGGCACAGTGCACGGGCCCTACGCGATGCGGATTCCCGGCGCCGGGAAGCCCGCGCATAACTCCCGCACCTCGTTGCGAATGCGCTCCAGCGCCTGCTCGTCGTCGGCGTTGGCGATCACTTCGTCCATCCAGGCGGCGACGCGGCGCATCTCCGGCTCCTTCATCCCGCGCGAGGTTACGGCCGGGCTGCCGATGCGGATGCCGCTGGGACTGAACGGCTTCCGCGGGTCGTAGGGGACGGTGTTGGCGTTGACGACGATTCCCGCCCGCTCCAGCGCCTTCGCCGCCTTCTTCCCGAAGACGCCCTTGTTCGTGAGGTCGATGAGCACCAGGTGATTGTCGGTTCCACCGGACACGAGGTCGAAGCCGCGCTCCAGCAGCCCGCCGGCCAGCGCCTTCGCGTTGCGCACGATCTGGGCGCCGTACTCCTTGAACTCGGGCGTCGCCGCTTCCTTCAGCGCGACGGCGGTGGCGGCGGTCGTATGGTCGTGGGGACCGCCCTGGAGCGCCGGGAAGACGGCGCGGTCGATGCTCTGCGCGAGCTCGCCGCGACACATGATCATGGCGCCGCGGGGGCCGCGCAGGGTCTTGTGCGTCGTCGTCGTGATCACGTCCGCGTAGGGCGCCGGACTGGGGTGGACGCCGGCGGCGACGAGGCCGGCGATGTGCGCGATGTCGGCGAGGAAATAGGCGCCGACCTCTTTCGCGATCTCGCCGAACGTCTTGAAGTCGAACAGGCGCGGGTAGGCCGTCGCGCCGCAGACGATTACCTTCGGACGAGCCTCCTTCGCCAGGGACCGCACCGCGTCGTAATCGATCAGATGCGTCTGCCTGTCCACCACGTACTGCACGGAATGGTAGAAGCGCGCGGAGAAGTTGACGTCCCAGCCGTGGGTCAGGTGACCGCCGTGGGGCAGGCTGAGGCCCATGATCGTGTCGCCGGGCTGGAGCAGAGCATAGTAGGCAGCCATGTTGGCGGGCGAGCCGGAGTAGGGCTGGACGTTGGCATGCTCGACGCCGAACAGGCTCTTCGCCCGCTCGATGGCCAGTTCCTCCAGCGTATCGACGTAGCGCTGCCCCTCGTAGTACCGCTTTCCCGCGTATCCCTCGGAGTACTTGTTCGTCAGGACCGATCCCAGCGCCTGGAGGACTGCCGCCGAGGCGTAGTTCTCCGACGGTATCAGGCGCAGTGTCTCGAACTCGTAGCGCTCCTCGGCCTCGATCAGGGCGTAGACCTCGGGATCAGTCTGTTGCAGCTCCAGCAACGTAAGCCTCCTCAGGGAATTCCTGTCGGCACTTCGAAGTGTAGCGACGCCCGTAACCGCTGGTCAAGACAACCGCGCCAAATGTAGGCGCGCATCGCGATGCACCCCTGCGCACAGTGCGTCACCAACGTGTCCTATTCCTGCGCCGGCGGCTTGTCCGGCGTCGACCCGTGGTTCCGGCGGCCGCGTCCCCCTCGACGGCGACGGCGGTGGCGCGGGGCGCCTTCGCCCCTGTCAGGCGCCGTCTCTGCCGGAGCGTTTTCGGCCGGCGTTGCGGCTGCGGGTCCTGATGCCGTCTCCTGCTTCACCAGTTCCGCCGGTCGCACGGCGGTGCCGTACTGACTGCGGATCTCCTCCATCGGCATCTCGACGACGGTGAGGGTGTCGGACATGCGCAACGACACCGTCTGCTTGAGCACGTGCACGGCCACCAGCTTCGCCTCCCCGGCGGGCGTCGACAGCATCTGCCCGATCTTCGGCAGCTTGCCGCGTAGCTCGCGGTACTGCTCGTGCTCGAAGGCCAGGCAGCAGAGGAGCCGGCCACAGACGCCGGATATCTTCGATGGGTTCAGCGGCACGTCCTGCTCCTTCGCCATCCTGATCGATATCGACGGGAAGGCGGTCAGCCAGGAGCGGCAACAGAGGGCATAGCCGCACTGCCCCATGTCTCCGGCAAGCTTCGCGCGGTCGCGCTCGCCGACCTGGAACAACTGGACGCGCTTCTTCAGCGCCGATGAGATGTCCCGCACCAGAGAGCGGAAGTCGACCCTCTGCTGGGCGGTGAAGTAGAGGGTCAGGTGCGAACCCTCCAGGTTGGACTCGGCGCCCACGATGTGCATGTCCAGGCCGTGCTCGTCCGCCTTCTTGCGCGCGAACAGGAGGTCTTCGTGGACCTTCTCTCCCAGAGACTCATCCTGTTCGACGTCTTCCGGACCGGCCGGCCGCAGCACCGGATCGAGCGGCTCGCTGATCTCCTCGGCGACCACCTGCTCCGGCGCGATGACTACCCGCCCGATGGACGAGCCGTGGGCCATCTGCACGACGACCTGCTGCCCGATCTGCAGCTCGAAGTCTTTGGCGTCGAAGTAGAAGACCCGGCCGGCGCCCTTGAAGCGCACTCCCACGACGCGCCGGGGCGTCTCTGATTCGTCGGTCATATCGTCAGCTCATGCCGCCGCTATTCACGTCGCTGGGCCGCGGCCCGCGGAGCGGCGTCGGTGAGCTGTTTCTCCTTTCTCGATACCGGCAACTGGAGCATCAAGACCTCCAGCGCCAGTTGGGCGTTCACGTTGTCCGATAGATATGCGCGCGTCCGCCTCAGCGCCGCGAGGAAGGACACAATGTCTTCTACTTTATATTTTCCGGCGATCAGGCCCAGTCTGTCCAGGCTGCCGGCATTCGCGACCGCCTCCGGCCGGCCCGCCGCCACGAGGAGAACGTCGCGCCACCATTCCTGCCACAGCTCCAGCACAGAGAAGACGTTGTCACGGTCGCGCGAGAAGCGAAGCGCGAGTTGGCCGGCGTAGGCAAAACGCTCGTCGCGGCCGGCGGCCGTCAGACGGTACGCGTCCTCCAGAACGGCCTCGCGGGCGGGCAGCAGCGTCTCGTCCTCCCAGGCCGTCACCGCCCAGCCCAGGCGTCCGCCGCTCAGTCGCGCGATCACGGCGGCGTCGTCCGGCGGGACCTCCCATGCCTCCTCCAGCGCCTTCGCCACCGCCGCCGACGGCATCGTGTTGAAGGGCACGAGGCGGCAGCGCGAGCGGACCGTCGGCAGGAGCGCCTCCTCGCGGCTGGTCACGAGGATGAGCACCAGCGACGGCGCCGGCTCCTCCAGTGTCTTCAGCAGCGCATTCGACGATTCCGCGTTCAGGGCGTCCGCCGGGTCGATGATGGCGACGCGATAGTGGCCCTCGAAGGGCGCGCGGCTGCCGATTCGCTTCAGCCGCCGCACCTGGCAGATGCGTATCTCCTTCGAGCCGTCCGTAGAGTGGTCGCGGTGCTCCGCGCCCGACTCCTCGCAGAGCCCGCCGATGCCGATGAACTCGACGTCGGGGTGCTTCCCCTCCTCGATGAGGTGGCATTGTTTGCAGCGATGGCAGGGTGGGTCTTCGCCGCGACAGTTGAGGGCCTGCGCGAACTCGACGGCGGCCGTCGCCTTACCCACCTGGGGCGGCCCCGCGAACAGGTACGCGTGGGAAGAGCGCCCTTCGGAGAGCGCCCTGCTCAGCACGGCGACTGCCCGTTCCTGCCCGATGATCTTCCACACTGCGTCAGGCCTCACAGCGGAGGAGGTCGTCGTAGGTCTCGCGACGCCGCGCGAGGCGCGCCTGACCTTCTTTCACAAAGACGACGGCCGGCCTGAGAGAGGCGTTGTAGTTGCTGGCCAGCGGCAGGCAGTAAGCGCCGGCGACGGGAATCGCCAGCACGTCCTCCGCCCACAGCTTCGGCAGCTCGGCGTCGCGGACGAGCACGTCGCCGGACTCGCAGAACTTGCCGGCGATGGTAACGCGCTCCCGCGGGCCCTCCGCGTTCATCCGGTTGGCCGCCAGCGCCTCATAGCCGGCGCCGTAGAGCGCCGGCCGGATGTTGTCCGCCATACCGCCGTCGACGGCGACGTACGTCCGCACGCCCGCTATCTCCTTGCGAGCGCCGACGCTGTACAGAGCGACGCCTGCGCGCGCGACCAGCGACCGCCCGGGCTCGACGACGAGGCGCGGCAGCGGCAGGTCGTGCGCCCCACAGCCCTCCCTCAGTGCAAGCGTCACCGCCGCGGCGTACTCTTCACGGGATGGCGCCGGAACGCCGCGTATGTACTGCACGGCGAAACCGCCGCCCAGGCTAAGCTGCGAGATCTCGTGACGTCGTCGCAGGTGCGCGGCGAACTCGATCAGCGTCTTGCACGCCTGCTGGAACGGCTCGATCTCGAAGATCTGGGAGCCAATGTGCGCGTGCAGCCCGACAAGCTCCAGCGCCGGTGACGACGCCAGACTCTGGACCGCCTCCTCCGCCTGTCCGGTCGCAATCGGTACGCCGAACTTGGAGTCGAGCGCGCCGGTCGCGATGTGCTGGTGGGTATGCGGGTCAACGTTCGGCGATACGCGCAACAGCACCGGCTGTCGCTTTCCCGCCGCGGCGGCGATCTCGTTCAGCAGCACAGCCTCGCGGAAGTTGTCGACGACGACGTGCCCCACACCCGCTGCCAGCGCCTCGCGCAGCTCCTGCGGCGACTTGTTGTTGCCGTGAAAGTACACCCGCTCCATCGGGAACCCGCCCGCGCGGGCGATCGCCAGCTCGCCGCCGGACGCGACGTCGAGGCCGAGTTCTTCCCCCGCGAACAGGGCAGCGACGGCGCGGCCCAGGTACGCCTTCGCAGCGTAGATGACCGTCGTTTCCGGGTAGGACGAGCGAAAGGCCGCGAGCCATTCGCGGGCGCCTTCGCGCAGCTCAACCTCGTCGAAGACGTAGAGGGGCGTGCCGAACTCGCGCGCCAGGTCGACGGCGTCGCAGCCGCCGAGTGTAAGGTGGCCCTGCGCCGTCGCGCCTGCGGTGCGCGGCAGAATGGGAACAAGGGCGGGATCGAGAGACATAGGCTGCATCCCGGGGGAGCGTCTGTGCCCTGATTATACGGTGCCGGGAGGCGGGGGTCTAGGCGACGCCTCAG
>DATLAX010000221.1:0-13469 GCA_035527215.1 Dehalococcoidia bacterium | reverse complement strand
TGCAAGCTCCTGCAGCAATCTCCAGTAGGCAAGCCTGTCTTGCTGCGTCGCGAGCAGCGTCTCGCTCGGGTTGCCGTCCCTGTCGAATTGCTTGGCGAAGCGACCCTCCGTGCGGGCAAAGGCGATGAAGTCCAGCGGCTCCTCCGTCTTCGGGTTGATGTACCAGTCTTCTTTCATCGCCGGGTTGCCCTGGAGGCTGAGCCGTTCGCGGATGCTCGCGCCCTGCCTTGGGTCGTAGATGAAGATAGGGAACGTGCGCGAGTCCTTCGCCAGGCGCGACTGGTGCGATGACATGTTGTCGCCGACTTGGTGCTCCGGCTGACAGGTGCAGTAGACGCTCAACACCGACGGCCCCTTGAACTCGTTCGCGGCCATTATCGAGCGGTAGAAGTGGTTGATGTCAGAGGTGATGGTCTGCGCCACGAAGACCTCCGGGTGCATCATGGCGATGATTCCCACTTCCTTGCGTCGCTCCTGCTTGCCGGCTATCGCCTTGCCGAAGGGCATCATCTCGGCGTCCTGGCCCGTATACGTCCCGGTCGACGCCTGGCCGCCCGTGTTCGAGTAGACCTGCGTGTCCATGATCATGACGTTGATGTCCATCCCCGACGCGAGCAGGCGTGAGAGCGCGCCGAAGCCGATGTCCAGGATGCCGCCGTCGCCGCCGATTGCCCACAGCTTCTTGTCCTGCCAGCCGATCTGGTTCCAGCGCAGGCGAATGCCCATCGCGTCGGACGTGGCGTTCTCGAACAGCGAGTTTGTCCAGGGCACGAGGTAGGGGTTGAACGGGTAACTGGAGGCGTAGACGCTGTTGCAGCCGGTCGCGGCGACGATCGCCATGTTCTCCGCGCCGTGCACGAAGCCGGTCGCGGCCAGCATCATGCGAATCGACGTCGCCTCGCCGCAGCCCATGCAGGAGCCGGCGCCGCCCACGTAGAGCAGCGACCGGTCCGCCAGCATCATGTCGGCCAGCGCCTTGCCGCCGACGTACTTCGCCGGCGTGTCGGGCAGCTTGCGGAAGAATGCGACCTCGTGCTTGTAGGCTTCGACCTCCGCCGGCGTCTTGGGTACCATCGTCAGCGCTTCATGCGTGCCGCACACCTCGACGCACTCGCCGCAGCCCTTGCACTTCGTCGGGTCGACGAAGAGACCGAACATGCCGCCCTCTTCGCCGCGCTTCTCGAAAACGCCGCTGAACTTCGTCGTCTCGGCGAAGCGCTTCTGCAGGCGCTCCCGGTCCGTCGCGTCCTTGACGGCCGCCAGTTCCTTCTTCGCGTCCGCCTTGCCGATCACCTTCGCCAGGATGGCTGTGTCGGGGCAAGCGGTGACGCATTCCATGCAGCCGACGCAGTTCTCCGGGATGAAGGCCGGGAACTCCGGCGCTATGTAGCTGAAGTCGCGCAGGGCGGCCGTGCCCGGCGGGATCAGCGCGCGGGCCGCCTCGGCGTCGGACGGGAGATCGTCGGCGCCGGCGCCGTGACGATAAGCCCCCAGCACTTTCTCCAGGAACTGCTCTTTCTCGGGGAAGCCGCTGTCCTTCGTTACTCTGGGTTTCTTCGTTGAAGCTCTGGCCATGCTCTTATGCCTTTCGCGACGCCTTGCCGCCGGCGGTTGCTGACGCCTGCGGCTCGGTCTTCTTCACCTCAGGCGGAATCTCGAATACCTCGCTGAACCCCCGGCGCACGCATTCGACGTTGTCCTGGATAACCCTCTCGCCGCGACCACCGAAGTATTTTCGCAGCGACTTCTCGATTCGCTTGAACAACTCCGTGTCACTGACCGCCGCTTCCTTGAGGAAGGGCGTGTAGCGGAGGAAGACCCCCAGGAGCACGATTCCCTGCATTCGTTGCACGAGGTCCGGCCGCGACGCCACTTCCTGCGCGATCTTCGCCGTGTCCAGCGCCAGCACGCGGATGTTCTTGGCGCGGATAGTGGCGCGGCCGTTCTCCGGGATGTCGGCCCAGACGTCCGCCGGCGCCGTCTTCGACGTCTGGATGAACACCGTGCCGCCCTCCGCCAGTCCGGCGAGCGGGTTGCCCGTGCGGAAGGCGTTCACGTCGTTCACCGGCACGAACTCGACGAACTTCGTCTCGCAGTGGGGGCGGATGATGTCCTTCGCCAGCGTCAGGTAGTAGCTCGTCGGCAGGCCCTTCTTCTCAGCGCCGTAGCGCGGATAGGCCTGGACGTTGAGGCCGAAGAGGTCGGACGCGATGGATGCGATGATCTTGTTGGTGGTGATGGAGCCGTAGCCGCCGATCGAATGGCCGCGCATCGAGAACGAGCCGCACGGTCGCACGTCCGGGTCTTCGACCGGAGGCAGCGCCGTCGGGTGATTCACGTTCACCGTGAAGAAACGCTTGCCGTCCGCTTTGCGCATGTTCTCGAAGATGGCGACGATGTGGCCCGGCCGCACGTCGCGGCTGCCCAGACCACCGCAGCCGGCGTAGACGGACGGCATCTTTTCGATTCGTGGGTAGTCAGGATGGCCGGCGAGGGCGTCGGCGAAAGACGCCTTGACCTCCGCGGCCAGCGGGTTTGACTGACCCAGCGGCACGTCCAGTTTCTCGAGGACGCTCAAGGCCTTCACGTGCTTCAGGGCCTCGACGATCTGCGGCCCGGGGAAAGGACGGAAGGCTGTGACGGTCAGCAGGCCGACGCGCAGCCCCTTCTCGTCGCGCAGGTAGTCGACGGTCGCGACGGCGGTATCCATCGCCGACCCCATGCCTACGAGCGCGTACTCGGCGTCTTCCAGCCGGTAGGGCATGACCGTCTGGTAGCGGCGGCCGGTGAGCTCGTAGTACTCGTCCATTGCCGCCTGGAGAGCGGCCGGTACCTTATCGTAGAACTCGCGCTGCGCGATCTTGCCCACCATGTAGATGTCCATGTCCTGGACAACGCCGCTCATTATCGGGTGGTAGGGATCGATGATGTTGCTCAGCTTGTCGGCGGCCGGTCCGATGAAGCGCTTCATCAGCTCCGGCTCGGGCATCAGCACGCTTTCGACTGTGTGCGTCGTCAGGAAGCCGTCCTGACAGTTGAAAAAGGGCGTCCGCGAGTCCTCAGCGGCGCGACGGGCGATCAGCCCCAGGTCGGCGGCCTCCTGAGCGTTGCGGGCGAATATAATGCCCCATCCGCAGTCGGCGACGCCCATTACGTCGTCATGGCCGGAGTGGATGTTCAGCGATTGCGACGTGAGGGCGCGCGCGCCGATGTTGAACACGGCGGGCAGCCGTTTCCCCGCGATCGTGTAGAGGACCTCCTTCATCAGGATGAGCCCCTGACCGCAGGTGAAGTTGGTGACGCGGCCGCCCGCGGCGGCGAAGCCTTCGCAGGCGGATGCGGAGCTGTGCTCCGACTCCGGCTCCACGAGGGCCAGCGTCTCGCCCCAGAGGTTCTTGCGCCCGTTCGACACCTCGTCAGCGTAGCCTTCGCCCATGCCGCTGGAGGGAGTGATCGGGTAGACGCATGCTCCCTGGCTAATGTGTGTCTCCACCCAGACGATCATGCCTGTGCCGTCGCTGGTGGAGGGGGTGCCGGGGTAGGGGAACGCCTTCTGTGCTGTTTTTTCAGCCATAAGTCATCCTCGTTGGCTAACTAGTCTGGGAGACAATACTGAGTAGTTACAATGAATCTTGTGTAATCCGCAACCGTTCGTCGGGGCAAAATCTCACTACAATTATCGCATTCCAATAGGAAAGACCGCAAGGTGGACATCGAAAGCCTGCCACTCGTGGCGTGCTCCGGCGCTGCGAGTCAAAGTGGCCTACAGCCGGATCGTGGCGAAGTCCTCTGCGACGATCATGCCCTCGACTTGCAGCGGCGGCGCCCCGACATCGAGGTGTGTGAGCACGAACGTCGTTTTCGGCGGGACCTCTTTGCGGAAGCGACGCAGTTCCTCGAAGCTCATGTGGTGTGGGCAGGGGCCCTGCCAGCAGGAGCAGTCGAGGACCAGCACGTCGGCGTCGCGGGCCAGTTCGCGTACGCCGTCGCACATCACGGTGTCGCCGGTGTAGCTCAGGATGCGCCCGCCGACGTTCACCTTGTAGCCGAAGCAGTCCAGTGCGCTCTGACTCTCCTGCTCCACGGCGACGGACCGGAAAGGCAGATCGGACGCAATCCCATCATGTCCGTCATGCGCTTCGATATAGATGCGTCGGTAGGGCTGGCGGCCACGGGTCAGTCCCGAAAAGCCGAGCTGTGACACCTGTTCCACGATCTCCGCCGCTCCGGGCGGCCCGATGATGACGAGGTCCTGCGTGCGCTTGCTGAGGTGCTGGTAGTCCAGGAAGAGGAACGGCAGCCCGAAGAAGTGATCGGCGTGGAAGTGCGTGACGAAGACAGCGGCGATATTGAGCGTCGGGATGCCGAGCTTGTTCAGGTGCGGCAGGAGCGTGGGTGGCGCGTCGAAGAGGTATCGGCGGTTGAGGACGAACGAACTCCAGTAGCGGGCGCCAACGAAGGCGTTGCCTGATCCCAGGAAAGTAAGCTCCAGCGGCTCGTGCGTCATGTGTCCGGCCCCCAGACCGAGACAGTGTGCAGCGTAGTCCGCCCGCCCCATTCGATTACTAGCATCCCGCGCAACTGTGAGTCAAGCGGAAAAAGGGCGGCCATACCTCTTGACAAGCCAGCACAGGCGTTCTATCTTGTGAGCGAAGAAGAGAACACATGTGCCATGTGTAGCCGTCGGAGGTGGAAGCATGTTTAGCGCGATCGTAGTCGGTCTCTGCGTGATGTTGGGCGCGTTCTACCTGGCCTGGCAGTGGTGGTCGCAGGAGCTTGCCGAAGGCGAATAGCGGGAGTCTTCGGAAGTCGGCCGCTGGAATCAACAGAGCCGCGGCGCTCTATCGGGTTGTTGCCTATTCCTCCGGACCCGCAGGGTGGCGATCATTAGTTGGATGCGCTATACTTCGTCTCGAAGCGTGGTCGCGGAAGGTGGGTCATGATCCTCCTTTTCTTCGGTCTCCTGGCGATTACCATTGTATTCCTCCTCATGCTCGTCGTCTTCGGGTTCACCGTGCGCGCCCTGTCCGGCGTCCTGCTGATACCGCGACAGGCGGCTGCCCTCTTCACCAACGAGTCGGTGCGTCGCAACGAGGTGCTCAAGCACGCGACGATGAACGTCATCGAGGAGCGCTTTGGGCCAAGCGGCCTCAACGGAGTCTCCCGGGACAGAGGCTTCACGCTCGATGGAATCGCTCCGCCGGATATTATCTTGCTGGCGGCGCAGGAGGGTCTGCGACGTCTGCGCGCCGGGGAGCGGCGTCTGGGCATTCACCGGCGCTGCGTCACCGCCATCGTTACCGCGGGTCTGCTGGGAGCGTTGGCGTTTCTCGGCATCCTCCTCGGGACCAACCGGATGACCCTCCTCAACGTGGTGCTGGCGGTGATGGTGGCGAATGCGCTCGCGCCATTCGCGGGCATGGTGCTCCAGAAGCTGCTGCCCCGCTATACCGACGTCTCGGACCTTCACATCGTGGGGCTCGCAGGCAGCCCGTTGATCTCCGAGCAGCACGCCCTCGTCGACGGCCCCGTGCGCGAGCACTTCGAAATAAGGACCAAAGTCGGCAAATAGGCTCCAGTCAGTCTCCAACGACACCGGACGTTGACGCAGAAGCCCACGCCCGGCGACACTCGTATTGAGGCGGAAATGGAACCGAAGGTAAAGCTCTGGGTGGAAAAGGACGGCGCCATCGTCCTCAGCGGCTATCGCGTGCGCCTGCTGCAGTACATCGCCGAGACCGGCTCGCTGGCCGAAGCGGCGCGCCGGATGGGGCTCTCCTATCGACGCGCCTGGGGGAAGATGAGGGAGATAGAAGAGAACCTCGGCGTGCGACTCGTACAGAGCGAAGCCGGCGGCGCCGGCGGCGGCGGCACCCACCTGACGCCGGTCGGCGAGCGTGTGCTGGCTCTCTACCGGACGTACGAGACGGCGGCGCAGGCCGACATCCGGCGGCTTTTCGTGGAATTATTCAGCGAAGAGATCTGATTTCTTCTTTGGCCATCGTTATGCTATGGTGAGCATAACACTGGCAGGGAGGGCTCAGATGAAGAAGATTCGGTTCGGGATGCTAGTCACAGCGTTGCTGCTGTCATTCGGCCTCATAGCCTGCAGCAGTGACAACGGAACAGAAAAGGAAACCGTCCAACCGACAAGCGCCGCAACTACCCAGAGTACCCCGTCGGGCACCGCCGCGCCGGCCACCAGCACCCCGGTGGAACGCAGCGGCCCCAAGGACGTCATCGTGGCGACGACGACGAGCACGCAGGACACCGGCCTCCTCGACGTCCTCGTGCCGCTATTCGAGGAAGAGAGCGGCTACAACGTGAAGGTGATCGCCGTCGGCACCGGTCAGGCGCTGGCGATGGGGGGGCGCGGCGACGCCGACGTCATGCTCGTGCATGCTCCTGCATCGGAGAAGAAGGTGGTAGATGAGGGCGTGGGCATCGACCGCCGCCTGGTCATGCACAACGACTTCGTGCTACTCGGTCCTTCGAGCGACCCCGCGGGCGTTCAGGGTACGACCGTGGCCACCGACGCCCTGGCCAAGATCTACGAGAAGGGCGCCGCCTTCGTTAGCCGCGGTGACGACTCGGGCACTGACAAGCTGGAGAAGGCCCTCTGGAAGAAAGCCAACCTCGATCCCAATGGACAGTCGTGGTATGAGGAGAGCGGCCAGGGAATGGGCGCCACACTCCAGATAGCCAACCAGCGCGACGCCTACATAATGAGCGACCGCGGAACCTACCTGGCCACGAAGGAGAATCTCTCACTGACCATCGTTCTCGAAGGCGACCCGGGACTTCTGAATGCCTACTCCGTCATGCAAGTGAACCCGGACAAGTTCGACCTGGTGAATGGACCGGGGGGCAAGGCATTCGCCGACTTCATGGTCTCCGACAAGGCGCAAAGCATCATAAAGGACTTCGGCGTAGACAAGTACGGTCAGGCGCTGTTCACGCCCGATGCCGGCAAGACCTACGAGCAGCTCGGGCTGGCGACGCCTTTCGGATAGACTCTGCGGCGGGAGGCTAGGGTGGACCTGATATGGGACGGCCTGCGCGAGGCCATCCACATCATCCGCACCGGCGATTACTCGGTCTGGAGCATCACTCTGCGCTCCCTGCTCGTATCGGGGAGCGCGGTGCTGATCAGCCTGGTGCTGGGCGTCCTGGCCGGCGCCGTTCTCGCCTTCAAGGACTTCCGCGGACGCGGCATCCTCCTCAGCCTCGTAAACACCGGCATGGGACTGCCGCCGGTCGCCGTCGGCCTCCTGGTGGCGATCCTCCTGTGGCGTAGCGGCCCGCTGGGGCACCTTCGTCTGATCTACACACCGACGGCGATGGTTGCCGCCCAGACGATCATCGCCACGCCCATCGTCACCGGTTTCACGGCGGCGGCGTTGCGCCACCTCGATCCCCGGCTGCGCACGCAGCTCTACGCCCTGGGCGCTTCGCGACCTCAAATGCTCTGGGTCGTTCTCTGGGAAGCGAAGCTGCCCCTCCTGGCGGCCGTTATGGCGGGCTTCGGCGGTGCCATATCCGAGGTCGGCGCGTCGATGATGGTGGGCGGCAATCTGGCGGGCGAGACGCGCGTGCTGACCACGAGCGTGATCCTGGAGGTGAGCCGCGGCGAGTTCGCGCCGGCGATCGCCCTTTCGATCATCCTCCTCGTGCTGATCTTCATCGTCAACGCCATCCTCACCACGGTGCAGCAGCAGGAGAGGATGTAGTGCCCGCGAAGATCTCCCTGCGCGACGTGGTGGTGCGCCGTCGCAAGATGGAAGTGCTGCGCGTCCCAGCGCTCGACGTCAACGAGGGCGAGGTGCTGGCGGTCATCGGGCCCAACGGCGCCGGAAAGACGACCCTCCTCCAGGTTCTCGCGCTGCTGGACCGCCCCGCCGGGGGAGAGGTGCTGTACGACGGGGCGCGGGTGCGAGGACGCGAGCTCAGCATCAGGCGTCGCATGGCGCTGATGATGCAGGACCCGCTGCTGCTGCGCCGCTCCGTCGCCGAGAACATCGCCACCGGCCTGCGACTGCGCGGCGTCTCGCGCAGCGAGCGTAAGGAGCGCATCGACCGCTGGCTGGAGCGTTTCGGCGTCCGTCACCTGGCCCAGCGGTCGGCGCACAAGATATCCGGCGGCGAGGCGCATCGCGTGAGCCTGGCGCGGGCCTTTGCCCTCGAGCCGGAAGTCCTGCTTCTCGACGAGCCGTTCGCGGCGCTCGACCAGCCGACGCGGGAGACGCTGCTCGACGAGCTGGCCGGCGCCCTGGGAGAGACCGGCCTCACCACCGTCTTCGTCACCCACGACCGCAGCGAGGCGCTACGCCTGGGCGACCGCGTCGCCGTCATCGTCGACGGCCGGGTGCGGCAGGTCGACGCGACGGCGGCGGTATTCGCCGCTCCGGCGGACGAGGACGTGGCGTCGCTGGTGGGCGCGGAGACGATCGTGGCAGGCAAATGCGTGTCGCGGGGCGAAGGCATCGCGAGCGTGCGCGTCGGCGGGCACCTGATCGACGCGGTTGCGCGCGATGGCCTGCCGGAAGACGTGCTCGTCGTCCTGCGGCCGGAGGACGTGACGCTCATGAAGCCGGGCAAACACCCGCCCGTGAGCAGCGCCCGTAACCACCTGCACGGCACCGTCACCCGCATCACACTGATGAACTACCAGGCGCGGGTCAGCGTCGACTGCGGGTTCCCGCTCGTCGCTTTTATCACCAAGCAGTCGCTGGAGGAGATGGGGCTCGCTGTCGGCGGGGAGATCGCCGCGACGTTCAAGGCGCATGCCGTGCACCTCGTCGCGAGGGGGGCGCCCGGCGCCGCGGGCGAGCTAGAAGCCTCTAAGACGGCTCCCTGATCGCCCGTAGGAGCGCCAGGTCGCCGCTGATGACGACGGCTATACCCCAGGCGACGAGCTCTCTCGCCCGTCGCAGGTCATAGACGTTGTAGGCGGCAATCTCGATGCCCTCGGCGAGAAACCGCTCCACCAGCGGCTTGTCCAGCAGGCGCTCCTTGATCGATACGCCTTTCGCCTCGTGCGTCGCCTGTTGTCGCTCCCAGAAACGGCGGAGTTCTTTCGAATTCCCTATCGAGTAGTAGGCCTTCAGAGCCGGTTCGCTCTCCTGAGCGACGCGCATGAGATCCCAATAGCCTGAGATCCGCGTAGCCGCGATGGCCCCGCTGGCTCGCAAGACGTCGAGCAAGAGCCGCAAGGCGCGCGGACTCGTGTTCTTGACGTCGACGAGCAGCGATGCTCTGCCGGCGACCCGACGCAGCACATCATCGAGCCGGGTAGCTGGCGCCAGAGAGAAGCGCGCGTGCCATCTTCCGCCATAGATGGGCAGGAACAGAAGACGACCGTCGTGCCGTCCGGCGAAATGCTCCCGGTCGAGCCGGACGTCGATCTCGATTGCGTCGACGCCGGCGTCGAGAGCGCGCTCCAGCAGCCCGTAGTCGTTTCCGGCGCGATGGGCGATCGTGAAGGGCAGCGTCATTCGAGGCCGAGCCCGTCTCGCAGCGACTTCGGTGTGAATCCGAAGGCTTTCGGAACGGCGTCCAGCGCCGTAGCGTTGTCCTTTGACAGCATGGCGAGCTGGTCAGTGGTTACCGGCGGGCTCGGCAGGACCGCCTGGAGCACGCGCGCACCCGGACGCATCAGCCAGAGGGGCACGTGAACGTTTGGCTTCCGCGACCGCAGCTTCCGGCGAATGAGATCGATTATCTCGTCATAGCTGTAGTACTCGGACCCGCCGATCTCGACGATCTCACGGTCGTGCACGCCGTCGTTGAGGCAGGCGACAACGCAACTGACCACGTCCTCCACCCATATCGGCTGAAAGCGCGTCTTGCCGCTGCCGGCAACCGGGACGATCGGCGCCCGGCGGATGAGACGCTCCAGCCGGTTGAAGAAGTCGTCCTCCGGCCCGAAGACGAGGGATGGCCTGATGATGACGTAGTTGAGGCTGCTGGCGGCAACTGCCTGTTCGGCCTGCCACTTGGCATGCCAGTAGGAGAACTTCGGGTCAGGCGCCGCGCCGATTGCGCTCACGTACACGAGCTTCTTAACGCCGGCCCTCTCCGCCTCGCCGAGGACGCCGGCCGTGCCGCCGCGGATCACGGCGTCGAAGCGCTGGTCGCCCTTCTCCGCGATGACGGCGACGAGATGCGCCACCTTGTCGACACCGGCCATTGCCTCGGCGACGCCTTCGCCGCTCACAACGTCGGCGGCAAACTGCTGCACGCCCTGCGGCAGATCGACCTTGCGGTCGCCGCGGGCCGCAACGCGCACCTTCTCGCCGCCTTCGGCCAGTCGCGCGACGACGTGCCGCCCGATGAAGCCCGTGCCGCCGGTCACCAGTATCATCGCCGAACCCCCGATCTTGACGAGCCGCGAAGCAGACCGTAGGGACGCCGAAGCTGGAAAGCCCCGGCTACGGGATACTTCACTAGAACTCGGTTGCGCCGCTGAAGTTCCAGGACTTGACCTTCAAGGACGGGACGCGACTGACTCCTATCATGCCGGGCAGCAATCGCGTCTCCCTGCTGATCATCTCGACCTGGCTGAGGGCGTCGAGGTAGCTCTGCGTGAAGCGCAGGTTCTTGATCGGCGCCGTTATCTTGCCCTTTTCGATCAGGAACGTGCCGTCGCGCGTCATGCCCGTGACTATCAGCTTCAGCGGGTGCACCGGGCACGTGTACCAGAGGCGGCTGACCCAGATGCCGCGCTCGACGGACGCCAGCATGTCGTCGCGTGTCGCATCGCCGGCCTTAAGGAACAGATTGCTGGACAGCGGCCCGAACGTCGCGCCGGCGGGCAGGGCGTGCCCTGTCGAAGGCTTGTCCTCCTTGCCGCCGTAGTAGCTGTCGTAGACGATGCCTTTCGCCACGCCCTCCGTTATCAGTTCCACGCGCTGCTTCGGGACGCCTTCGAAGTCGAACGGCATCGGTATCGTCTCCGGCGACAGGCCGTCGTCCCAGATCGTCACGTTCTCGCCGACGAGCTTTTCGCCCAGGTGCCCCGACATGAAGCTGCGCTTCTCCTGGTAGGGCTGCGCGCCGAAGGCGAGATAGGCGAGGTAGTCCAGGATGTCCGACGCGGCGTAGTCCTCCAGGATAACGTCATAGACGCTTGGCTCCAGCGAGACGGGATTGGCGCTGCGCAGGCACTTGTCGATCGCTTCCGCCGCCAGCGCCTCGCCGTCGATGTCGTTCACGTCTATCGACAGGCGCGCCGCGTAGCCGCTGCTGTCCGGCAGCATCATCGTCGTATTGATGTCGGCGTTGGTCTCGCGATGATAGGCGAAGACGCCGAGCGAGTTTGCCACCGCGAGCTCGGACGCTGACGTGCGAAAGGCGCCGGCAGCGGTGACGCCGGCATTTCGCGCCGCGTCGCAGATGGCGGCGACGACGTGCGCACGGTCGTCGGGCCCGAAAGCGGCCGTTCGCCGCACCCAGGCGTCGACGCGACTGACGGGCGCCGGCGAGGGCAGCGAGCGGAAGTCCTCGTTCTCCTTCTGGTGCGCCGCCAGCGTCGCCGCCCGCTCCACGACGGCCCGCAAAGATTCGTCGGAGAGCATGTTCGTCCCGGCCACGCCGATCTTCTTGCCGGTGACCGCGCGCACGCTCACCTCGACGCTCGTGTCCTCGACGTTCTGGTGGATGTAGCTGTTCGCAAAGCGGGTTAGCGCGGAATGTGTCGCGTAAAGAAGGACTTCCGTCTGATCCGCCCGGCTCATTGCCAGTGCGCGGTCGGCTATCTCCTTGAGCTCGGTTTCACCCGGTAGCATCCTATCCTTTGCCTCTCCAGGGCTACTTCATCAGCCCGACCTGCACGTTGCGGAAGCGGGCCGGCGCCGCGCCGTGCCCCGTGTGCGCTATCTGCTCCGGCTGGCCTTTGCCGCAGTTCGGCGTGCCCCAGACGACCCAGTGATCGCGATTGCAGACGGCGTCGCAGCTACCCCAGAACTGCGGCGTCATGCCGGCGTAGGTCGCGTTCTTGACCAGGTCGCCCAGCTTGCCGTTCTTGACCTCACGCGCCAGTTCCGTGCCGAACTGGAAGTTGAGCCGCCGCTGGTCGATGCTCCAACTGCGGTTTGTCTCCATGTAGATGCCGTCGGCCGTGTCAGCGATGAGGCCTTCCAGCGTCCAGTCGCCGGGCTCCAGGCTGACGTTTGTCATGCGGATGAGCGGGATGCGGTTGAAGTCGTGGGCGCGCATGGCGCCGTTGCTGCGCTGTCCGAGGGATGTTGCCGTCTCCCGCGACGTCAGGTAGCCGACGAACAGCCCATTAGATACCAGCGGCGTCGACTGCGCCGGCACGCCCTCGTCGTCGTAGCCGAATGTGCCGAGGCCGCCGGGGACTGTTGCGTCCGCCGTCAGGTTCACCACGTCGGAGCCGTAGCGGAAGTTGCCCAGCTTCTCCGTCGTCAGGAAGCTCGTGCCCGCGTAGGCGGCCTCCGTCCCCAGGACGCGGTCCAGCTCGACGGCGTGGCCGCAGCTTTCGTGCACCTGGAGGGCGAGCTGGCTGCCGTCGAGGATGATCGTCGTCGCGCCGGCAGGGCAGGGCTTGGCGGTGAGCAGCGCCGCCGCCTCCTCGGCTACGCGCGGCGCGTTTCCAGCCAGGTCGTAGCGTTCCACGAACTCCCAGCCCTCGGTGCCCTGGTGCCGTCCGACGCTGTTGGGATACGAGCGCTGCTGCACCTCGCCTTCGTCGACGGCCGTGGCCTCAATGCCGCAGCCCGTTTCCACCAGGTCCTGCTCGATGAGGCTTCCCTCGCTGCTGCCAAACGTCTTCTTCTCCCGCTGGTAGTAGACGTTCGACTCCGCCATGACGATGCTGTTCACTTTCATCATGGCTTCGTTCACGCGCAGGAGGAGCGCTATCTTGTCGTCCAACGACACGGCGAAGGGGTCGGTGAGGAACGGCGTGCGATAGGTATCGACGTGGACTTCCGGCGGGCCGATGTCCGAACGCGGGCCGCCCGCCCGCGCCGACGCCCGTGCGATGGCGACGGCCTTCGCCGCCACGCGATCGGTCTCTTCCGGCGTCATCCGGTAGCTGCCGGCGAAACCCCAGTAGCCATCGACGACGACGCGCACACCGAAGCCCAGGCTCTCGTCAGCGGTCAGTCCCTCGACGTTCTGATTGCGCACCGTGATCGATTCGGCGCGTCGCTCGACGACGCGCACGTCGGCGTGGCTTGCGCCTCGCTGAGAAGCAGTGTCGAGGGCACGGGAAACGAGGTCGCGCATCGCTGTCTCCTTACTGGCGCGGCGCGTGTCGGTCTATGCGAAGTCAAGCGCGCCCGGCGATCTTCACGTCCGCCGGATACGCTTCTAGCTTGGCGCTCTCGTCTTCTGTGTGGCGACGCCCGCGGGCACCTTCTTTCTGTCGAGAGGACCGATGCCCAGGAGCGTCCGGAATATTCTCAGGTAGTCCCTCAGGTTGCGCGTGATCAGGAACTGTTGAC
>DATLAX010000220.1:0-3095 GCA_035527215.1 Dehalococcoidia bacterium | reverse complement strand
TGCCACCGCGTCGTCGGCTTCAACGGCCTCGGCGGCTTCGGCGGCGGCCTGGCGATGAAGAAGAAGCTCCTGGAGCTGGAGAGCGTCTCTGCCGCCTAGCGGCGTCGCCCACGACGCGGGCGCTACTCACGGCGGCTCGATGGCTACCGTGTCGCCCATCTCTTTTCGAAGGACTGCCTCTGCCTCGTCGCGCCGGTCCTCCGCCACGATGACGCGACAAGCCTTGAGCGACACGCCCAAGAACGACACCGCGTCGGAAGGCCGCACCATGGCCGGTATGCCTTCGTTTCGCAGGAGCTCACACCACATCTCGGCCGTAAGCTGATCCGGCGCCATCGCCAGGTTTACCCACCGCACTGCCGGCACCTCCGACGGTTCCCCTCTTGTAGGGCAAGAAGATCTGTCCTGTTAACGATAACCACAGCAGGGACGGGCTACGTCATCGGAAGAGGCCCTCCCGCGTCGTCCAGGAGCTTCCGCCTCATCTCCTTCGCGGCCCCTTTCTCCTCATTCGCGAGGTTGTGGGTCTGAAGTGGGTCGGCGGTCATGTCATAGAGTCTCTGATCGCTGTCATCGTTCATCATCATGAACGTATACCGCGCGTCCCGACACCAGGAGTGGCTCTTGAGCCCGCTCGAGACATGATCGCGCGGCGGCACACGCCCTTCCGCCAGGTCGATAAGGTCAAGCCCCGGCAGCGGCGCCACCGGCGGGACTCCCAGGAAGTTGAGGACGGTGGGCATAATATCCTGGTGTTGGACGAGGGCGTCCACCCGCTGCCCGCCGCCTTCTCCGCCCGGCCGCCTCACGATCAGGGGCACGTCCATCAGTTCGTACCAGAGGCCCTGGGGCAGCTTGCCGATCATATCGTGCTCGGCGAGCTGGTGCCCGTGGTCGGACGTTAATATGAGCACCGTGTTGTCGAGCATCCCCGACTGACGGGCGTGATCGAGGAAGACGCCCAGCCACTTATCGACGAAGGTCACCTCGGCCGCATAACGGGCACGCATCTGTTTCAGCTCGCGCTCAGGCAGGTAGTTGACCGGCGAGTAGAGCGGGGCGATCATCCCCGGGCCACTGTAACCGGGGTCATACATGTCGACGTACTCCTGCGGCGGGTCCCACGGCTCATGCGGGTCGAAGGCGTCAAGCAGCAAGAAGAACCTGCTGGCCTTGCGGTTCTCTTCCAGCCAATTGATGGCTTCGTTGAACAGTTGCGGCGTCTGGTAGTCTTCCTCCTTGACGCGTCCCGTCTGATTCGCCAGGTACTGCTGGACGCTGAACGTGGCGAAGAACTTCAGGCCCTCGATGTCCTTCGATACTTGGGGATTGAAGACCGCGTCCACCTGCTCCTGGGTCACCGGCAGACCAGAACGATATGGGTCCGCCTCCTGCCCGCGGATAAACAGGTGCTGCCTGAAGCCGCGGTTGAAGTTCATCCCCGGAGCCCAGTAGTGGTATGTATCCGTCACGAAGCCGGTCTGGAAGTTCTCCTTCACAAGGATCTCAGACAGGGTGACGCTCTCCTCCGGAACCGGCCCCCAACCCGGCCAAAGGGTGTCGACGCCGACCCTCGACACCCACTCGCGATACGGCCAGCCGTGCTGGCCTGTGTGCAGGACGAGGCGCATGGGCATGGTCGGCATCGCCTGTGGAAAGGCGTGAGTGAACACGGTGCTCTCCTGAGCAAGCGCATCCATGTTCGGCGTCTCTATCCAGTCGTTGCCGTAGCATCCCAGATGATCGGCGCGCAGCGTATCAAGACAAATAACAATCGCGTTCGTGCCCCGCGCCGATCCCCCCAGAACCGGAGTGGCCACCGGTTGCGAATCCCGGCCGGCATCCTTCGTCGATTTCCCGGCATCATCCTTCGACTCACAGGCTATGAGCCCGGCGGCGGCACCCGCGAGAGCCGTCTGGAGGAGCTTCCGTCGAGGAAGCCGCCTCTGCATGATCCCGTCAAGACGTTCGTTATCTACCATCGCACCAAGACTCCCCATCGATAGCCCACCCGATGAACGTGCTTCTCCGATATTGCCGCTTCCGGCCGCCTGCGATCAAGTCTAGACTGAATAGGCCGCCACTCTTTGCGCCCTCCATGCCGTTCAATCACCGTTCCCGCGCCCAAAAATCATCGTTCTAACCGATACGCGGCACGACTCTCCCGGCCGAATGATCCGATGAGTCTGATGAGAAGCTCGCGAGCCTCCGAAAGGGGCTCCGAAAAGGGGCATGACGACCAGCCGGCGCAACAGGATGCCCGATTCGCGCCCAGGGGATCGTCACGCCCCAAGAGGCTTTGCCGAAGGTTAGGGAACTAGGTTGCTCTACAAGTACGTAGCATTTGCGCCGTCGGGCGAGCAGGTCAAGGGCTCCATGGACGCCTCCAGCGAGGACGTCGCCGAGCGGACGCTGTGGGACTGGCACTACAAGGTCGTCCTCATCAAGCGGGTCAAACCAAGGCCGACCCTGGACCAGCTAATACCCACCCTCTTTGGCGTCAAGCCGCGTGAGGTGATCAACTTCAGCCGCCACCTCGCCACACTCGTCGAATCGGGAATCACCTTGCTGCCCGCTATCGAGCTTCTCCAGGGGCAGAGCAAAGGCCCCTTCGCGCGAGTCCTGGGCGAGATATCGCGCGACCTCAAGAACGGGTCACCCTTCTCCACCGCAATCGCTCAGCACCGCAACATCTTCCCGCCTATCTACAGCCGCCTGATGGAGGTGGGTGAACGGACCGGAAGCCTGGAAACCGTGCTCCGTCGGGTCGCCTCTCACATCGAGAAAGAACAGGCTATCATCAAGCGCGTGCGCGGCGCCATGGCCTATCCTGCATTCATGATCGTGCTGGCCGCCGTGGTGGTCGGCATACTGGTGACGACGGCGCTGCCGCCGCTCGTCAGCCTCTTCGACGAGTTCGATACGGCCCTTCCGCTCCCTACCCGCCTCCTCATCGGCGTAAGCAAGTTCGCTACCGCCTACAAGATACACATGCTGGTGGCCGCTGTCGCAGTCGTGGCGGTCGCCACCTGGTACACACGGCAGCCTTCAGGACGCCGGCAGCTCGACTACCTGTTCGTCAGGCTGCCGATGAT
>DATLAX010000219.1:0-3276 GCA_035527215.1 Dehalococcoidia bacterium | reverse complement strand
GCCCTTCAGTCCGTCGAAGACCTCGTTCGTGCTCACGTAGACCAGCGCCGCGCCGGCGTCGCGACAGGCCAGGGCGACGTTCCGCGTGCCGAGGCCGTTCACGCGATGCGCCAGGTCGGGGTCATCTTCGCACAGACGGGTGTCCGTGAGCGCTGCCGCGTGAATGACGGCGTCAGGCCGCGCCGGTTCGATCGTTCGACGCGTCGTCTCGGCGTCGGTGATGTCGAGCTCCGGCAGATCGCCGCCGTCGACGGTGTTGTCGGGGAAGGCGCGCATAAGCTCCCGCCCCAACTGGCCGCGATTGCCGGTGATGAAGATGCGCATCTCGATTCAGGAGCTAGGCGTTAGCGGGAGGCGCGCTGCGGGCGGAAGCGAGGCGGGCGCCGTACTGCTTCTCGTAGTAGTCGCGGAAGGCGCCGGACTTGATCTTCTCCCACCACCAGCGATTGTCGACGTACCAGCGGACGGTCTCTTCGAGCGACGCCGCGAAGTCGTGGCGCGGCGACCAGCCGAGGGCGCGGACCTTCTCGAAGTCGAGCGCGTAGCGGCGGTCATGGCCGGGCCTGTCCTCGACATAACGGATCAGGCTGCGCGGCTTGCCCAGGAGGTCGAGAATGCCCTCGACGACGTCCATGTTCGGCCGCTCGTTGCCGGCGCCGACGTTGTACACCTCGCCGGGCGCGCCCTCGTGCAGGAGGAGGTCCAGCGCCTCGCAGTTGTCCTTGACGAACAGCCAGTCGCGAACCTGCCGGCCGTCGCCGTAGACGGGCAGCGGCTGGTCGTCCATGGCGTTGCTGATGAACAGCGGCGCCATCTTCTCGGGGTACTGGTTCGGCCCGATGTTGTTGCAGGGGCGGGCGATGACGACGGGCAGGCGATGGGTCTCGATGAAGGCGATGCACTGCATGTCGCCGCCGGCCTTGCTCGCGGAGTAGGGGCTGCGCGGATGCAGCGGGTCATCCTCCTTCGAGCGATGCGGCGCCGGCACCTCGCCGTAGACCTCGTCCGTCGAAATGTGCAGCACGCGTTCGATTCGATTTCCGGCCTCCGCGACGGCGGATAGCAGGCAGTAGGTGCCGTGAACGTCGGTCTGGATGAACGGCGCCGGCTCCAGCAGCGAGCGGTCGACGTGGCTCTCGGCGGCGAAGTTGACGACGGCGTCGACCTCGCCGATGAGCCGCCCGACGAGCTTGCCGTCGCAGATGTCGCCCTTCACGAAGCGGTAGCGCTTGCCCAGCGGCCCGCTCTCGATGTCCAGCAGGTTGTCGGGGTTGCCGGCGTAGGTCAGCTTGTCGAGGTTGACGACCTCGTAGTCGTCACGCTGCGTCAGGATATGGCGAATGAAATGGCTGCCGATGAAGCCCGCTCCGCCCGTGACGAGGACCTTCCGCATTCTCCGCCTCGCTAAGGGATCCGCACCCGGCTGAAGTCGCCCAGCACCAGCGTGCAGCTCCGTGGCTTGCCGTCGGCGCCGCGCAGGTCGACGTTGCGTCCGATGAGGCTGTCCTGGATGCGCGCCTCGACGCCGTCGATAACGGTGTTCTCCATGACCACGCTCTGCTCTATCTCGGCGTCCTGCACCAGGCAGTCGTAGTAGATCGACGTGAACGGCCCCACGTACGAGTTCACGATCCGCGTCCTCTCGCCGATTATCGACGGCCCGCGGACGACGCTGTTCACGACCTCGCAACCCTCCTGCAACACCACGCGTTCTTCGACGCGCGACGCATCGTCGACCTTGCCCGCGCTTGCGGGCTCCAGGATCTCGAGGATCGCGCGGTTGGCTTCGAGGATGTCGCCCATCTTGCCGGTGTCGATCCAGCAGCCGCCGGCGACCTCGCAGCGGACGTCGTGCCCGTGGTCGACGAGGTACTGGATAGTGTCCGTTATCTCCAGCTCGCCGCGCGCCGAAGGCTTGATGCTGTTCACGGCCTGGAAGACGGTGCGATCGAACAGGTAGATGCCGATCACCGCCAGGTTGGACGGCGGCTCCTTCGGCTTTTCGACGACGCGCAGCAGCCGGCCGTCGCGCAGCTCCGCCACGCCGAAGTCCTGCGGGTTCTTCACGGGGTAGAGGAGGATCTGGCTTGCCGGCCGCGGGTTCTGGCGGCAGAACTGGTCGACGAACGGGCGAATGCCCTCGCGCAGGAAGTTGTCGCCCAGGAAGAGGACGAACGGGTCTTCGCCCAGAAACCCCTGCGCGATCTTGACGGCGTGGGCGATTCCCCGCGGCGCGTCCTGCTCGATGTACGTCACGCTCACGCCGAAGCGGCTGCCGTCGCCGACCGCCGCCATGACCTGCTCCTTCGTGTCGCCGACGACGATGCCGATCTCACGCACGCCGCACTCGACGAGGTTCTCGATGGCGTAGAAGAGGATCGGCTTGTTGGCGATGGGCACTAGCTGCTTGGCGCCGGTGTAGGTAAACGGCCGCAGACGGCTGCCCTGGCCGCCGCTGAGGATCAGCCCCTTGAGCTTGATCGGCAGGTCCGTCATCCGCGAAGCGACTCCTATCTGCAGAGGGAGAGCCTAGGTTGAGGCTATTGTAGTCCGACTCCGATGGGTCGGCAACTTCGGTGATTCCCTACATCGCGGGCAGGACTCCCGCAAACCGGTGCAGCCCTGCTCGCGTCGCCGCCTGCAGGGCATCCCGGTACTCGTCCGGCGTCACGCGACGGCTCAGTTGCGGATAGCTGAAGGCCTTGTGCGCCGGGCGGTACTGCTCCATCACGTTGACATAAGAGTCCGGCGACAGCTCTTCCGCTATGAATCGCATCGACTCCGACGTGCCGGCTATCCCGTCGGGCAACACCAGGTGGCGTATGATCATGCCTCGCACTGCCACACCGTCTTCGATCACAAGATCGCCCACCTGACGGTGCATCTCCCACAGCGCCGCCTTCGCCGTCCCAACGTAGCCCTTGGCCAGCGAGTAGCGCGCCGCCATGCGGTCGTCGGCGTACTTGATGTCCGGCATGTAGACGTCGAAGACGCCGTCGAGCAGGCGCAGCATCGCCGGCGAGTCGTAGCCGCTCGTGTTGTAGACCAGCGGCACGCGCAGCCCGGCGTCGATGGCATGGGGCAGCGACGCCAGTATCTGCGGCCCGTAGATGCTCGGACTGACGAAGTTGATGTTGTGGCAGCCGCGCTCCTGCAGCCAGAGCATCATCCGCGCCAGTTGTTCCGGCGTCGTTTCGTCGCCCTCGCGCGCCTGCGAGATCTGCCAGTTCTGGCAATACACGCAGGCCAGATTGCACGACGCGAAGAAGACCGTCC
>DATLAX010000218.1:0-7386 GCA_035527215.1 Dehalococcoidia bacterium | reverse complement strand
CAACGCCTACACGGGCGTCAGCGGTCTGTACACCGTCAATTATCTGGCTACGGGCGATTATGCAATCGAAGTCCTTTGCTCAGGCTACGTCTCCGAGTACTACGACGACGTGCTCGCGGCGGAGGACGCCGACCCGGTCGCCGTCACGGACGGGGAGAACACCGCTGACATCGATTTCGCTCTCGACGCGGAGCCCATGCTAACACCCACTCCCTCGCCCTGGGACACGGCGGTTATTGCCACCATCCAGTTGCCGCTGGGCTCCGGCCCGTGGGGCGTGGCCGTGAATCCTGTAACCAATCGCGTCTACCTCTCGAATCCGGGGGCGAACACCGTATCCGTCATCGATGGCGCCACCAATGCGGTGGTTGACAGCGTCGCTGTGGGCCAGTCTCCGATGGGCATTGCCGTCAACCCTGATACCAATCGAATCTTCGTCGCCAACAGGAACGACAACTCTGTATCCGTGCTCGATGGACTAACCAACACGGTGATTACGTCTATTCCTACAAGTCAAGGACCCGGCGGCGTAGCCGTTAATCCCGCCACCAATCTCGTTTATGTAGATTCCTTCACGAAGATCTGGGTGATCGATGGGGCCATGAATACCGTGACAACGAGCATCCCGCTCAGCGACATCTATCCCGGCACCACGGTGGTGAACCCCGTCACCAATCGCATCTACGTTGGCCGCGTCAGCGGTTCGGGAGTCGCAATAATCGATGGAGCGAGCAACGAGGTCATCGACAGCGTGCCCATGGGCTACTGGCCGCGTTTCATGGCTGTCAATCCCTCGACCAACCGCATCTACGCGCACGCCAATTCCGACTTCCCTTACTTCTATTCCAGACTCTACGTCATCGACGGCTCCACCGGCAGTGTTGCCGCGACCATCACGGACATAGTCACCGGCGGCGTGGCCGCCAACCCAACAACGAACCACATCTACTTTGCGACTTGGACTTCATCCGACGTAGCCTCGGTGCTTGACGGACGGACGGACACGGTCATCGGCCACGTGACGGTCGGCGCGTCGCCGAAGGGTGTCGGCGCCAATCCCGTCACCAACCGAATCTACGTCGCGAATCACGACGACGACACGGTCACCGTGATATCGGACCCCCTGCCCGCGGTCGGCGGTGTCGCGGCGCCGCCCGACATGTCGGGCTCTACTCACGGCTCGTCGAACGCCCCCGTCAGCGCGCTTGCCATCTTAGGCGCAGGGGCGATTGCGGCACTGGCAGCAGCGGGATGGTGGGCGAGAAGGCGGCGGGTAGTGTCGCGGGGGCGGGAGGACTGAAGTCCTCCCCTACGTTCGGTTGAACATGAGCATTAGGCTTTGACGGCGACGACCTGGAGCCAGTTGCGCGGCACCGAGGTCAGCTTCTGCTCGCGGAACGTGTCCGCTACGCCGCGCTTCAAGCAGTCCACCGCCATAGCCAGCGGGACGCCGGGCAGCGCCCCCTTGGCAAAAAGCTCGTACTCGCTTATGGCCTCAAGGCCCTCCAGCGGCATCTCCACGGGGCATAGCTCCATGCGCTGCACATCAAAGCCGCCTTCGGCAAGGAGCCGGCGGTACTCGTCGGCGCTGAGCTGGATGCGCGCCTGGACCCTCTCTTCCTTGTTGCGGCGCATCTCCGGGTTCTCCTCGCGGAAGATGCGCATGGCGCGGCGCACCCACATCACGTAGAAAGGCATCGTGTCCGGCGGCTGCGCGCCGTCGAAGAAGGTGCTGTTGAAGGCGAACAGGCCGCGCTCGCGCAGCGCCTCAGACACCTCGTGCATCATGCGCCGCTTGTCCTCGACGAGATGGATGGCGTTGCAGAAGACGACGGCGTCGGCGGTGCGCTGGACCAAGCGTGAAAGGTTCTCCGCCTGCCCCTGGGCGAATCTGACGACGACGCCCCAGCGCTCCTGGAGGTCGCGCCGGGCGATCTCGAGGGCGGATTCCGACGGCTCGACGGCGACGACTTCGCCCCCTTCCGGGTGCATCGTCTCCAGGATCAGCGTCGTGACCGCGCCCGTGCCGGCGCCGAGGTCGACGACCGTCTGGGAGGGTCGCAGGCCGCACATCTCGACGAGGCGGCGGTTGACGGCGGTGTACAACGGCAGGCTTGCGAACCTGCGGAAGGAGTCCCCCTCTGACGTCGTCATGCTGACACCTCCTGTGTCGTCACGCCGGCACCACGAGGCCGATGCGGTGGCGTCGCACTTCGGCCATGATCTTCTCGGCGGCGGCTTCGTCCGGGTCGACGAGCGGCAGGCGCAGGCCGCCCACCTTCCAGCCGAGCTGTCGCAGGGCGTACTTGATGGGTATCGGGTTGCTGGCCGCCGTCATCAGCGTCATCATCAGCGGCAGCAGGCGGCGGTGGATGCCGGCGGCGGCCTCGACCTTGCCGTAGAGGTACTCGTCGATGATCTCCCGCATCTGCAGCCCGACGAGATGCGAGACGACGCAGATGACGCCGTAGCCGCCTATCGACAGGATGGGCAGCGTGTCGGAGTCGTTGCCGCTCCAGACGCGGAAGCCGTCGCGGGAGAGGTTCATTATCTGGCCTATCTGCTCCAGGTTGCCGCTGGCCTCCTTGACGCCGGCGATGTTGGGGATGCGCGACAGGCGGGCCGTCGTCTCCGCGGTCATGTTGACGCCGGTCCGGCCGGGAATATTGTACATGATGCAGGGCAGGCTTGTGCCCTTCGCCAGCACCTCGAAGTGGCGGAAGAGGCCCTCCTGTGTAGGCTTGTTGTAATAGGGCACCGTCAGGAGGAGGCCGTCGACGCCCGCGGCTTCGGCTTCGCGGCCCAGCTTCTCGCTCTCGGCGGTGTTGTAGTTGCCGGTGCCGGCGATGACCACGCCCGCACCGCCGACGGCCTGCTTCACGGCCTTGAAGAGGCCCACCTTCTCGTCGTGGCTGAGCGTCGGCACTTCGCCCGTCGTCCCGGCGACGACGACGCCGTCTGAGCCGGAGCGCAGGAGGGCGAGCGCCAGTTGCTGCGCCTGCTCATAGCCTACGGCGCCCGAGTCGTTGAACGGCGTCACCATCGCCGTCAGGAGACGGCCTATCTCTGCCATGAGTCCTTCCCCTTGCGTGCTAGACGAGGTCTCGCTTGACCAGCTCTTCGGCTATCTGGATGGCGTTGAGAGCGGCGCCCTTGCGCAGATTATCCGACGAGATCCACATGGCGAGGGAGTTGGGATGCGAAGCGTCCTGCCGGATGCGCCCGACGAAGACGTCGTCCTCGCCGGCGGCGAGCCAGGGCAGCGGGTAGAGACTGATCGACGGGTCATCCTGGACGGTCACGCCCGGCGCCTCGGCGAGGATGTCGCGCGCCTCGTCCGGGTCCATCGGATGCGTCAGCTCGACGTGGACGGCGCAGCTATGGGAGATCATGACAGGCACGCGCACGCACGTCGCCGACATAGCGATGGTCTCGTCGTGCATGATCTTGCGTGTCTCGTTGATCATCTTCCACTCTTCTTTGGTGTAGCCGCTGTCCATGAAGACGTCGATCTGCGGCAGGAGATTGAACGCAATCTGGTGCGGGTACACGTGCGGCGCCGCGTCCTTTCCCTCCAGCACCTGCTTCGACTGCGTGACCAGCTCGTCGACCGCCGCCTTGCCGGTGCCGGACACGGACTGATAGGTGTCGGCAATGACGCGCTTGACCGGGTTCACTTTGTGGATCGGCCAGAGGCACATGACGACCGGCGTCGTCGAGCAGTTGGGGATCGCGATGATTCCCTGGTGCTTCTCGACGTCGTCGGCGTTGACCTCGGGCACGACGAGCGGCACTTTGGGGTCCATGCGCCAGGCGGAGCTGTCGTCGATAGCGATGGCGCCCACCTTGGCCGCGATCGGGCAGTAGTCGCGCGACGCCTGGCCGCTGGCGGACACGAAGACGAAGTCGGCGCCGGCGAAGGAGTCGTTCGTCGTCTCTTCGACCGTGATCTCGCGGTCGCCGACGATGACCTTGCGGCCGGCGGAGCGGGAGGTGGCGAGCAGGCGAAGCTCGCCGACGGGGAACTTGCGGTCGATGAGTATCCCCAGGAACTCGCGTCCCACCATGCCGGTGGCTCCGACGACGGCGATGTTGTACTGCTTGTCAGCCATAGATGCTCAACTTCCTGCTAGTTCAATTCACCAAGAAGCGGGCCGGCGCCGCAGCGCTTTGCCTCAGCTTGAAAGGAGACGACACGCTACACGCCGTCCGACTCCATCGCACGGTGAGTCACCATAATAATGCAGAAGGGGGGATCGGGCAACCGCGTTGCCCCGCCGGCGCGCTAGAGGCCGATGAGCTTGTCCAGGCCGCGGATTAGCTCGCTGCGGCTCATCACTTCCTTCGTCGCCAGGAGAACGCCGGGCATGAAGGAGTCGCGGCCGGTGGAGTCATGGCGGATGGTCAACGTCTGTCCGGCGCCGCCGAAGATGACCTCTTGATGGGCGACGAGCCCGGGCAGCCGCACGCTGTGGATCGCTATCCCGTCCAGCGAGCCGCCGCGCGTCCCGCCGATCATCTCTTTCTCCGTCGGCGCCTTCACGAACGGGCGCCCGCGACTGGCCAGCATCGCCTTCGCCGTGGCAATAGCCGTGCCCGATGGAGCATCGACCTTCTGATTATGGTGCAGCTCGATGATCTCCGCATGATCGAGATGCTTCGAAGCGATCTTCGCCAGGTGCATCATCAACACCGCGCCGATCGCGAAATTCGACGCCGCAACCGCGCCCAGCCCGCTCTCCTTGCAGCCCCGATCGAGGTCCGACAGCACGTCTTCGGAAAGACCCGTCGTGCCGATCACCATCCGCACGCCGCTCTCCAGCGCCGCCTTGACGACGTGCGGCGTCCACTCCGCGTTCGTGAAGTCGATGACGACGTCCGGGCGCGCCCGCGAGAAGAGGGCGCCCGGGTCCTTATCGAGGTGGACCAGGCCGGAGCCGTCAGGTAAAGAGGCGTACTCCTCGGCGGAGAACTTCTCGAGGACGCCGACCGGCTCCAGATCGGTGTCGCCGCAGACCGCGGAGAGTATCTCCTTCCCCATCTTGCCGGTGCCGCTGACGACTACACGAATCTGAGGCATCGATCCCTCCTCTGACAGGCGCGACTATCCGGCTCCTACCAGCGTCTGCCGAACGGAGGCCGGGGCGCCGGACCGGCGCCGGGCCCTCCCGGCCCGCCCTGTCGCGGCTCCTGCCTGCGTCCTTGTCCTTGCTGACCGTAAGGACGGCGTCGCGGACGGGGGGTCCCGCCTTCTGAGGGGCCGTACGGCTGTCTTTCACCGGGGCGGCTGCTCGGACGTCGCGGCGGCCGCTGCTCGGAGCGCCCCTCGGGAACGTACCCTCCCGGCCGTCGCGAGCGACCGCCGCTCATGGGCCCACCGACGGGCATGCGCTCCGTCGGCACAGGCGGCGGCTGCGGCGGTTCGCCCTCGGTTCCACCTTCCAGCACGGCCCGCCGAGAAAGGTTGACGCGGCCCATACTGTCGATCTCGATGACCTGGACCATGATCTCGTCGCCCAGCTTGACGACGTCCTCCACGCTGGGAACGCGGTAATCGGCGAGCTCAGAGATTCGGACCAGTCCCTCTTTGCCGCCGGGGGTCAGCTCAACGAAGGCGCCGAAGTTCGTGATGCGGGTCACCTTGCCGGTGTAGATCTGGCCGACCTCGACTTCCTTCGTCAGGCCCTGGATTATCTCCATGGCACGGTTGGCGGCCTCTTCGCTGGTGGAGCCGATGAACACCGTGCCGTCGTCCTCAACGTCGACGCTGCACTTCGTTTCTTCGATGATCGATCGGATAACGCGGCCACCCGGGCCGATCACCGTCCCGATCTTCGCCTGAGGTATCTTGATCCGGTACATGCGCGGCGCGTAGCGCGACAGCTCCTGGCGGCTTTCGGGGATCGTCTCGCGTATCTTGTCGAGTATCTCCAGGCGGGCTTCCTTGGCCTGCTCCAGCGCCTCGCCCATGATCTCCGGCGTGATGCCTTTGACCTTGATGTCCATCTGGAGGGCGGTGATGCCGCCCGCCATGCCGGCGACCTTGAAGTCCATATCGCCCATCGCGTCTTCGATTCCGGCGATGTCGGTCAGGATCTTGTAGCCGCCGTCCTCGCCCTTGATCAGGCCCATCGCAATGCCGGCGACCGGCGCCTTGATCGGCACACCGGCGTCCATCAGGGCCAGTGTGCTGCCGCAGACACTTGCCATCGAAGTGCTGCCGTTGCTCGAAAGCACCTCGGTGACGAGGCGGATGGTGTAAGGGAACTCTTCCTCGCCGGGAATGACCGGTTCGATGGCCCGCTCCGCGAGGGAGCCGTGCCCGATGTCACGCCGGCTGGGCGAGCCCATGCGCCTGACCTCGCCGACGGAGAAGGCCGGGAAGTTGTAGTGGTGGAGAAAGCGCTTCGTGTCTTCCGGCGAAAGCGTGTCCAGGCGCTGCTCCTCACTCGCCGAGCCGAGGGTGGCGATAGTGAGCGCCTGCGTCTGGCCGCGCGTGAACAGGCCGGAGCCGTGCGTTCGCGGCAGTATGCCTACCTCGGCGCTGAGGGGCCGTATCTCCTTCAGGCCGCGGCCGTCGGGGCGGACGCCCTTTTCGAGGATGTTGCCCCGCACCTGCTGCTTCACCCGCTCGTCAAAGGCGGCGAGTAGCTGCTCAGCGGCGTAGGTCTCGCCGAGGCGCTCCATGAGCTCCTCGCGGCGTTCGCCGAGGGCGCGCTCGCGCTCTTCGCGGTTCACCCCCGCTACTATCTCCTCCAGCTTTCCTTCGAGGAACTTTGCCACTTCCTTGCGGACGTCCTCGCCAACCTCCCGCGGCGTGACCGGCGTCTTCTCTTTGCCGACGTCGCGGATGATCTCGTTCTGGAGGGCGATTATCTCCTGGTTCGCCTCGTGACCGACGCGTATGCCGCCCAGGATGAGCTCTTCGGAGACGCCGGTTGCCCCGGCCTCTACCATCATCACTGCTTCGCCGGTGCTGGAGACTGTGAGCTCGATCTCGCTGTCCTTAAGCTGCGAGAATGTGGGCATGATCACGTACTCGCCATCGATGTAGCCGACGTGGATGGCGCTGACGGGCCCGCCGAAGGGGATGCTCGACATGCAGACGGCAGTCGAGGCGCCGATGGTGCCCAGGACGTCCGGCGAGTTCTCCTGGTCGGCGGAGAGGACGGTGACGACGATCTGGACGTCGTTGCGGAAGCCCTTCGGGAAGAGCGGGCGCAGCGGCCGGTCGGTGAGACGGGCGGCCAGCACCGCCTCGGTTGTCGGACGGCCCTCCCTGCGGAAGAAGCTGCCGGGGATCTTGCCCGCGGCGTAGAGACGCTCCTCGTAGTCGATGGTCAGGGGAAAGAAATCTATTCCCTCCCGCGGCTGGTCGCTCGCGCA
>DATLAX010000217.1:0-5893 GCA_035527215.1 Dehalococcoidia bacterium | reverse complement strand
TTTGACTGCATCAACGAGCAATTCCCGCAGAGGGTCTCCATCGGGGGCTGAGTTGGACACTGTGTAACCTCCAGAATTTAGGTGTTAGGTCATTTACAAGTTTAAGTTTAACACCACAATGGCGACAAGTCAAATGCGACTCCCTGCCGGAGGTTACAGGGGGTGTCCCCCTGATTCCCGAAAAACGTTTGCGGGCGGGCCGGGTGGGGAGAGAGCGCGCATTCTCGCAGCAGCGGCAGCGGGAGGTGGGGGCGCAGTCGGGCCGCCGCGCCGATGCCCGCCGAATATGGTATATTGAGGTTACGGCCGGCTGCTGGTGGCGGGGTTGCAGCCTGAGCCGGATAACAGGACACGGGGGCGCCCACGACGGGCGCCCCTGCGGAGCACAGGGACGTGTTCGACACCGTAACCTCGGCCCGCGCCCTCATGGGCATGGCCCTCGGATTCCACATCGTCTTCGCCACCATCGGCATCGGACTGCCGCCGCTCCTCTTCGCCGCCGAGGGGCTCTACCTGCGCACCGGCAAGGAGATGTACCGCCTGATGGCCCAGCGATGGGCCGTCGCCACAGCCGTGCTCTTCGCCGTCGGCGCCGTCTCCGGCACCATCCTCTCGTTCTCCTTCGGGCTCCTCTGGCCGAGCTGGACGGAGTTCGCCGGCGGCATCATCGGCCTCCCGTTCTTCCTGGAGGGCTTCGCCTTCTTCATCGAAGCGATCTTCCTCGGAATGTACCTCTATAGCTGGGACAGGCTCTCGCCCAGGGCGCACTGGCTCTGCACCATCCCCATCACCCTCGCCGCGCTGGGCTCGGCGTTCTTCATCATCAGCGTCAACGGCTGGATGAACCAGCCGACAGGCTTCGACATCGTCGACGGCGTCGTGACCAACGTCAACCCGACGGCCGCCATGCTGACGAACCGCGCCTTCCCCTACGAGTTCACGCACGGCGCCCTCGCCGCCTACGTCGCCATCGGGCTGGCCGTCGCCGGCGTCTACGCCCTCGCGATGCTGCGCGGCGACCGCTCCGACTACAACAAGAAGGCGCTGATGCTCGGGCTGGGGCTGGCCGCCGTGTTCGCGCCGCTGCAGGTCGTCACCGGCGACCTCAGCGCCCGCCACCTGGCGCGCCACCAGCCGGAGAAGTTCGCCGCCATGGAGGCACAGTACGCCACGGAGAAGGGCGCGCCGCTGCGCATCGGCGGCATACCCTTCCCGAACGACCACGAGACGCGGTTCGCCATCGAGATCCCCAAGCTGGCCAGCTTCATGGCCTTCGAGGACTTCGACGCCGAGGTGAAGGGCCTCGACAGCTTCCCGCAGGACGAGATACCGAACGTCTTCCTGACGCACTTCCCGTTCCAGATAATGGTCGCGCTCGGCTTCGCGTTTGTCGGCGTGTCGGCCCTGTTCTGGGGGCATGCCTGGTGGAAGAAGAGGATCGACCCGCCGCGGCTGCTGCTCGCCGTCCTCGTCCTGATGGGCGCGCTCGGATTCGTCGCCATCGAGGCGGGCTGGTTCGTGACCGAGTTCGGACGGCAGCCGTGGGCGATCTACCAGATAATGAAGACGTCCGGCGGCGCCACCTCACGCGAGGGCATCTGGGTGCTGCTCATCGTGTTCGGCTTCGTCTACATGGCGCTGACCGCCGGGATGGCGGGGGTCCTGCTGTTGCAGCAGCGCGGTCGCACGAAGACGCCGCGGGCTGGATAGGAGACGCGATTGGCCCTCCAGGAGATAGCGGCGATCCTTGCGCTGACAGGCGTCATAGCCTACGCGATCTTCGGTGGCGCCGACTTCGGCAGCGGCATCTGGTCGGCGCTGGCGAGGGGGCCGCGCGCGGGTCAGCAGCGAAACGCCCTCTACAAGGCGATAGGCCCGGTGTGGGAGACGAACAACGTCTGGCTGGTCCTCGTCATCGTCGTATTGTTGATGGCGTTCCCGGGCGCAATGGCCGACCTGTTCACGGCGCTGCTCGTGCCGCTGTCCGTGGGACTGATCGGCGTCGTCTTCCGCGGCGCCGCCTTCGCCTTTCGCAACTTCGCGCGCGAATCGGGAGCGGGCGAGGCGCCGGTGCAGGGCATCGTCTTCTCGATAGCCAGCGTCATCGCGCCGTTCGCGTTCGGCGTGGCGCTGGGCGCGACGGCCGGCGGCGAGATCAAGCTCGACAACGGCGCCGTGACGTCCGGGCTCTGGGCGCCCTGGCTGCGCGCCCTGCCCATCCTCTTCGGCGTCACCGCGGTCGCCGTCTGCGCCTACCTGACGATGAGCTACATGACGACGCGTTCCGCCGGCGAACTGCGCGACGACTTCCAGGTGCGCGGCCTGCTGGCGGGCGTCGCCGTCGGCCTGCTGGCGGTGATAACGCTCGCCGTGTCCTATTGGGACGCGCGCGACTTCTGGGACCTCTGGCAGCGGCCCGCTCCGCTGGCGATGTCGGGTGTCGCGCTGCTCGCAGGGCTGGGGTCGCTGGTCGTGCTCTGGCGTCGCTGGTACGCGCTGGCGCCGGCGGCCACGGGCGGCGCGATGGCGCTGCTGGTCGCGGCATGGGGCGTCATCCAGTACCCGTACTTCATCCTGCCGGGCGAGAAGATCTTCGACGTGGCGTCGAGCGACACGATGATCCGCTCGGCGCTGGTCGGGCTATTGTGTGGCGCGGTGATACTGATACCATCGTTGCTGCTGCTGTACCTGAGCTTCGTCGCCGAGAGCGCGGAGGAGGCGCCAGAGGGCTAACCCTGATTGCCGGTTCGAGGCGCGGGCTGCTAGAATATGCTGGGGCTGGTTCCCGAGGGCCAGCCCTTTTCGGTGTTATGTCATGAACCTCAGTGGCCTTCTGCCGCTAATCGAAGAGGAGCTCGACGAGGAGCGCGTGTCGCGGCTGCTTCGCGAGCCGTCCGGGCCCCTGACTATCGGCGTGCCCGACGGCGCCAAGGCCGCGCTCATCGCCCTCCTCGCGCAGCGCACCGACGCCCCGCTGGTCGTCGTCACGTCGCACTCGAACCGCGCCCTCGCCCTCGTCGAAGAGCTGGCGGCGTGGCTCGGCAGCGACGAGCGTCTGCACCTGTTCCCGCGACGCGCCGCGCTCCCCTACGAGCGCATACCTCCCGACGCCGAAGCCGTCCGCGACCGCTGGCGCGTCCTGGCGCTCCTCTCGGGCCGCTACGACGTGCCGCCGGTCATCGTCGCGCCCGTCCAGGCGCTCGCTGAGGCGACGCTCTCGCCGGAGGAGATGACGTCCGCCATCGAGACGCTGAGCGCGGGTGGCTGGCTGGCGCCGCAGCCGTTCCTGAGGCGGCTGTCGGAGCGCGGCTACCAGTTCTCGCCGCTCGTCGACACCCCCGGGCAGGCCGGCCGTCGCGGCGGCATCATCGATGTCTTCCCGCCGGAGAACGACCTGCCGGTGCGCATCGAACTGCTCGGCGAACGCATCGAGAGCCTGCGCCTGTTCGACCCGGACACGCAGCGCACGGTGCGGCTCGTCGAATCCGCGGTTATCGGGCCGGCGCGCGAGATGCTCTTGCCGCAGCCGGGCGCCGTCGACCTGCTGGCCAAGCTCGACTTCGACGCCTGCAAGCCGGAGGTCGCCGCGCGCTATCGCGACGAGATGGCCCTGCTCGCGAAGGGCGAGAGCTTCCCCGACGACATCTTCTACGTGCCCTTCCTGGCCTGCTGCACGCTGCTCGACTCTCTCTCCGACAATACCCTGCTGGTCCTCGACGAGTTGGCGGACATCGCCACTGCCGAGGAGGAGCACGATCTGCAGGTCATCGAGATCCGCGACGAGATGACGGCCCGCGGCGAGCTTCCGAGCGGCCTGCCCTTCCCGCAGAAGCCGTGGGCCGAGCTGCGCGAGGCGCTGACGGCGCGCCGTCCGCTGGTCGACCTCTCACGCTGGGCCAGCGGCGAAGAGGGCGAGGGCTCGATTCGACTGCCGTTTGGCGCCGCTGCCGCATACGGTGGCCGCCTCCTCGACCTGACGAACGACCTCGCGGGCGCGCCGGCCCGTCGCCAGACGACGGTTGTCGTCTCGCAGCAGGCGGCAAGGATCGCGGAGGTGCTCAGCGAGCGCGACGTCTTCGCGACGCCGCATTCCAGCGTCGAATCGCCGCTGCCGGCGGGCGCTCTGGCAGTCGTTCACGGCTCGCTGCCGGAGGGCTGGACCATTCGCCGTGACGACGGCTCACTGACTCTGCTGACCGACAGCGAGCTGTTCGGCTTCGTCAAGCAGCGTCGCTTCGCCCGTCCGCGCGCGGGCCGGCGTGTCGACTTCCTCGCCGATCTGAGTCCCGGCGACTTTGTCGTCCACATCGAGCACGGCATCGCCCAGTTCACGGGCCTGACACACCTTCAATCGGACGGTCAGGACCGCGAGTACATGGAGTTGCGTTACGCGGAGGGCGACCGCCTGTTCGTCCCGACGGACCAGGTCGACCGCGTCAGCCGCTACGTCGGTCCGGGCGACCGGCGACCATCGCTTACGCGGTTGGGCACGCAGGAGTGGCGTCGCGCCAGGGAGCGCGTGCAGCGGGCGGTGAGGCACCTGGCGCGGGAGCTGCTGGCGCTCTACGCGGCGCGGCAGGTCCTGGAGGGACACGCGTTCCCGCCGGACACGCCTTGGCAGCAGGAGCTCGATGCTTCGTTTCCCTACGTGGAGACTCCGGACCAGGCGGCGGCGATGCAGGAGGTGAAGGCGGACATGGCGAGCGCGCGCCCTATGGACCGGCTGGTCTGCGGCGACGTCGGCTACGGCAAGACGGAGATAGCCATTCGGGCCGCGTTCAAGGCGGTGACGGACGGCGCGCAGGTCGCGATGCTGGTGCCGACGACGGTGCTGGCGCAACAGCACTATCAGACGTTCTGCGAGCGGCTCGCCGGATTCCCCGTGCACGTCGAGATGCTATCGCGCTTCCGCTCGGACAAAGAGCAGCACGCCGTCGTGCGCGACCTCGCGGCCGGCTCCGTCGACATCGTGATCGGCACGCACCGTCTCCTCCAGCGAGACGTCAGTCTGCGCAACCTCGGCCTCGTGGTCATCGACGAGGAGCAGCGCTTCGGCGTCGCCCACAAGGAGCGGCTGAAGCAGATGCGGCAGCAGGTCGATGTGCTCACGCTGTCGGCGACGCCGATCCCGCGCACGCTGCACATGGCGCTCGGCGGCATCCGCGACATGTCGGTGATGGACACGCCGCCGGAGGACCGCCTGCCGATCAAGACCTACGTCCTGGAGTTCGACGAGCACATCGCCCGCGAGGCTATCCTGCGGGAGCTGGAGCGAAAGGGGCAGGTCTATTTCGTCCACAACCGCGTCTACAACATCGAAGCGGTCGCGGAGCGCGTGCGACGCCTGGTCCCGGAGGCTGAGATCGCGGTGGCGCACGGCCAGATGCCGGAGGACCAGCTCGAGCGCGTGATGCTCGACTTCGCGCGCGGCGCCATCGACGTGCTGGTGTGCACGACGATCATCGAGTCGGGCCTGGACATTCCGAACGTCAACACGATCATCATCAACCAGGCGGACCGGCTGGGGCTGGCGCAGCTCTACCAGCTTCGCGGCCGCGTCGGACGGGGAGCCAGCCGCGCCTACGCCTACCTCTTCTACGACCGCCATCGCTCTCTCACGGAGCCGGCGCAGAAACGGCTGCAGGCGATCTTCGAGGCGACGGAGCTGGGCGCGGGCTTCCAGATCGCCCTTCGCGACCTGGAGATACGCGGCGCCGGCAACCTGTTGGGCGCGGAGCAAAGCGGCCACATCGGCGCCGTCGGCTTCGACCTGTACACGCGGCTGCTGGCGGACGCCGTCGAAGAACTGAAGGCGCTCCAACGCGGCGAGAAGCCACCGGTGCCCTCGACGGCGCTGCCGCCGCTGGCCATCGACCTGCCGCTGGTCGCGCAC
>DATLAX010000216.1:0-15624 GCA_035527215.1 Dehalococcoidia bacterium | reverse complement strand
CGGCCTGCGTCGACACTCCCGCGCGCTCGTTCAAACGGCCGCACTCGCCGCCGCCGTGGTGATGGGCATCCACGGTTCCCTCATCATCAACGAGCCGTCGATGCGCCGCTTCGACGAGGCGCTGGTCTGGTACGGCTTTGCCCTGCTCGCGCTCACCGTATTTGCCTGGGACGTCAAGCCGTCGCTTCCCAGGGACGGATGGCGCCGCTCCTTCGCTTCTTTCTGGTCGAGCCACTGGATCGAGATCATCGTCTTCGCCGTCATCCTGGGGTTCGCCGTCTTCATGCGGGCCTACAAGCTGGGCGTGTTTCCGCCGAAGGACGCCCTGGCCTTCGAAGAGACCATCAACGGCAGCATGGCGTACCGCATCCTGCACGGCGAACGGCCGTTGTTCTACCCAGTGCGCTACCTGGATGCGGTCGGCCTGTGGCTCTTCGGCGACACGACGTTCGGGCTGCGTTTCTTCGGCATCGCCATGAGCATCGCGACCGTGCCGGTCTTCTACCTGCTGCTGCGACAGCTCGTGCGGGTGCCGGTGGCTCTCTTCGGCACAGCGCTGCTCGCCGCCGCCTACTGGCCGTCGCTTGTCAACCGCGAGACATCGGCGACGACTTTCTTCACCATGCTGCTGGCCTATCTCCTGATCAGGGGGCTGCGCAATCACAGCGCTCTGATGTTCCTCGGCGTCGGCTTCCTTGCCGGCCTCATCTCGTACGAGTACGAGGATATCAAGCCGGTGCCCTTCTACGTGCTCGGCTTTCTGGGCGCGATTGCCGTCTGGCAGATCGGCGACGCTGCTCTCAAAGGATGGCGTCCGGCCCGCGACGCGACGGCTTCGATTCTGCGCAAGGCCTGGCGACCGGCGCTGGCCTTCGCGATTGCGGGCGGGATCGTCGCCGGACCGCTGATCGTGGGGACGCATCTCGGAAAGGACCCCTACCTGGGCTCGTTGCATCGACAAGAAGCCGACCGGCGCAACCTGGGCACGCCGGGCCTGTTCGCGCCCAACTGGGAACAGCAGGTCAGATGGTCGGTGCAGCTCTTTCGCCCTCTGAGTCCGGGCCCGCCGAGAGCGCGACTGCCTCTCAACCTGCCGGACATACCGGTGCTGGACCCGATCTCCGGCATCCTGCTGGCCGCGGGCGTCGTCTACGGCGCTTTCACGTTTCTGCGACCGCACCGGCTCTTCTTCCTGGGCTGGTTTGTTGCCACACTTGCCGGCGGGGCATTGCTGCTGTCCAGATGGGAGCCCTGGAAGTTCTACGGACTCCTGCCGGTCGGCTTCGTGCTCGCTGCCTTCCTTGTCAACGATCTTTATTCACTATGGCTGAGACTCAGGCCAAAACTGAGCGTCTCGCCGGTTGTCCTGCCTGTCCTGGCGCTAGGCGTCATGGCCTACGTCTGCTCCTGGAACGCCGATACGTTGTTCGGCCGGGCCGCGAACAACCAGAGGCTCCTGAACGAGTACGGTCGGACGCAGGGGCAGTGGTACGCTATGTGCGACTACCTTCGGAGCCAGGGGCACGACAACTTCAGCTACGCCTTCCATAGCGGTGACACAAGCTTCGGTTTCTGGAGGCAGCGAGATACGCTGAGGCAGCAGATGGGCGGCTGGGGCGACTGGGTCTTCGTCTGCCACGACCTCCAGGGCGCTTCACTCTCCAGCCCGCAGGAGGCGTGGCCGCTGCGAGCCGTGCCCTCGGACAAGCTGACGCTGGCTTTTCTCGTCCGCCCTGACGCGGTGGATGCAGTCAAGGCGGCAGTGCAACGAGGCTACCCCGGCCTGACCCCTGACGACGTCCCCGAAGGGCCGGCGGGAGTGTACTCCTTGCTCGGCTATTCGCTGACGGACGAGGACGTACGCAGCCGCCAGGGGCTCTACGGCGAGTACTTCGGCGCCGGCGCGTCCCAAGCCGTCGCGCAACGCGTGGACAAGGTGTACAGTCTCTCGTGGGCGGCATCGGATGGGTTGCCGGCGCCGCCCTTCACCGTCTTCTGGCGTGGTCTCGTCTATCTTGCCGACGAAGGTCATTGGTCTCTGGAAGCGAACAGCGGCGACCCGACGTGGATCAGCCTGGACGGAGCACCGCCGTACGCAGCCCACGACGACGATCTCGGGTCGGCACGGCTGCTGCGGGCCGGCTGGCACACGGTGGAGATCACGCTTCAGAAGGAGACGCCGGGGGGGAGCTTCTCGCTGCAGTGGCTGTCACCGGACGGAGCCAGCCGCATTGTCGCGGAGCACGACTTCTTCGCTCTCCAGGACTTGAGCGGCTGGCGGCACACACGCACGTTCGAATTCGCCAGCGGCGACGAGGCGGTGCGGCAGCGCATTGAAGACCACCCGGAGATGAGCGCCAGGAACGTCGTTGAGGCGGCACTCAGCAGCAATCCCGAGGTAAGAGATGCGAAGATGGTCCGGGAGTCCTATTCGTCGCGCTGGTCGGTGGATGAGCCGATAACGGTCGTGTTCACGCTCACCTACGGCAGTGGAAGGGCGGCGATATCAGTCGACGGCACGGTGGTAGGGGAGTGCGAGGCGCCGGCCAACCGCGGGGGGGAGTGCACGGCGCAGGCGCCAATGGGCCGCGGAGACCACTTCATTGAAATACAATTGAGCGGCGACGAAACGAGTCAATGGACGGGCGCGACGCTGCTCGTCGGCACGTCAACCGGCCCGCTGGCGGAAGGCGTCGTGGAGATGCGGCCCTTCCCTGAATAGTGACGACAATATGATCAGCGTATCGAGAAGAGGGGTCAGATGAGCCCGGAACAGAGCGAGTCGCCAGACACGCCTGCCACTCAGGCCGGCCCGACCGACGGCGGAACGGCGACGGTGCTTTCGGACAAGCCCGTCGACGTGTCCGTCGTCCTTCCCTGCTTGAATGAAGAGCAGACCGTCGCGAGTTGCGTGAGCAAGGCGCGAAGCTGGTTCGAGTCGGCGCGACTGCGCGGCGAGGTGATTGTCGTTGACAACGGCTCGACGGACCGCTCACGTGAGGAAGCCCTAGCCGCGGGGGCGCGCGTCGTCGATGAGTCGCAGCGCGGATACGGCGCGGCGCATCGACGCGGCTTCGCCGAGGCGCGAGGCGACATCATCATCATGGCGGACGCCGACGACACATACGACCTCAGCGACCTGGGCCCGCTCGTGGAGCCCTTGAGCCAGGGATACGACATGGTGGTGGGCAACCGACTGAAGACGCTTTCCCCGGGCGCGATGACGTGGAGCCACCGATTCATCGGCACACCGGCCCTGACAACGCTCCTCGGCCTGTTCTCGGGCTCTCGTCTTGGGGATAGCCAATGCGGGCTGCGCGCGTTCACAAGGGAGGCGTATGAGCGCATGGCTTTGAAGTCGACAGGGATGGAACTGGCGTCGGAGATGATCCTTAAGAGCGCGCGAAGGGGACTGAAGATGGCCGAGGTGCCCATCCCCTATCATCCGCGGGTGGCGGAGAGTAAGCTCAACACCTTCCGCGACGGCTGGCGGCACCTCCGCTTCCTTATTCTGGCAAGCCCAAGCTATCTGTATACCGTGCCCGGCGTCTTCCTGATACTCGTCGGGATACTGACGTTGGGCCTGGCTCTACCGTCGTCGCACGGCATCGACATCGGGCCGCTGCGGTGGCAGCCGATCTTCGGCGGCACGATCTTCCTCGTTGTCGGGATGAACGCGGTGTTGCTTGGACTGGCCTCGCGCATTTACACGACGGCCCGCGGCGACACGAAAGAAGACTGGCTGCTGCGCCTCTACCGCAGATACCTCGGCCTGGAGGGCTTGTTCCTGTTCGGTCTGTTCCTCATGGTCTGCGGCTTCGGCGTCGACCTTTTCCTGATGATCAGTTCGTCCGCCGGAAGCGATCCGTCCAACTGGGTCGACATCGCGGCCGTCGCGCAGAGCCTGATAGTGATCGGCGCCAATCTCTTGCTCGTTGGGGTGCTCGCTGGTGTCCTCGAAGCCGAATAGCCGCAGCCCGCAGGGCAATCGCAACGCCGTGCTGTCGGGGCTCAGCGCTCTGGCGTGGACGCTTTCCCTGTTCACACTGCTCTGGCCGACCGTCCTCTATCCCCTGACGCTGGCGGTCCTATCGCGGCGATTCGGAAAGAGGGTACAGACGCAGGCGGGGTATGAGCCGCCGGTCACGATCGTCATTCCGACGCATAATGAAGCGACGCTCATCCGTCGCCGGCTGGAGGACGTCACCGGGTACGACTACGACCCCAACAAGATCGAGGTCATCGTCGTGGATTCGGGCTCGAGCGACGGGACCGTCGACGTGGTGGAGGCGGCGCGACGGGACGGTCTTCTGCCAAACCTCGTTGTGATCAGGGAAGAGGCGAGGCGGGGCAAGGCGGCAGCCGACAACCTGGCTCTGGCGCGGGCGAGCGGCGACATCATGATCATCACCGACGCGCCCACCCTCTTCGACCGTGAGGCTGTCCGCAGACTGGTCGCTAACTTCGCCGACCCCTCCGTCGGCGCGGTTACCGGCGATTTCCGCGTTCCCAATCAGTCGACGGCGTCGCAGCGCGAGGAAGGGCTGTTCTGGGCGCTCCGTAACCGCCTGCGCCGCCTCGAAGCGGACCTGGACTCGACGCCGTTCCTGTCCGGCGAGATGTGCTGCTTCCGGCGCAGTCTGCTCGACGGTGTCGACGAGGATTCGATGGCTGACGATATGAACATCAGCCTGCGCCTTCGCCGGGCCGGGTACCGGACGGTCGTCGACCCCGTCGCCAGCTTCTCAGAGCCGCGGTCCGCCAGCTTTCAAGAGCTGAACGCTTCGAAGTCGCGCCGGGCCGTGGGCGGCATTCAGGAGCTGGTCCGTTTCCGAAGCATGATGTTCAAGCGAGAGTACGGCTGGTTCGGCATGCTGATCCTGCCTTCCGACCTGTTCTATTACCTGCCGCTCCGTCCGTTGGCGCTTGCCTTCGTGGGCGGGGCGATCATGCGACGTATGACGAAGAAGCGGGCATCGCCTTCAGCCGCTATCGCGGGCGCGGTGGCGATGGCGGGTCTACGACCGCTGATGCGCTCGCCCACGGTCCGGCAGGGTCTTGTGGTCGCCGCATTCAACGAGTGGATGTTTCTGCGCGGCTTTGTGAGCTGGGCAAGAGGCACCTATAGCGTCGCCTGGACGCAGGAGCGATCAACCCGTCGCCTCGTCGATGACGGTGTGTTGCCGCGCGATGGCGCCGGACGGACAGACAAGTGGGCACCTTGACGAGTAGAACTGTCGCGGAGTCGCCTTTCCGACGCTACCTTCGCGCTTATCTGCGGGTCGCACCGGTGTCGATCGCGATCCATCGAGCGGTGGAAGCGGGTCACCTGGCGCAGGTCCCGCTGGAGTGGCCATTGCTCGATTTGGGCTGCGGGTTTGGAGAGTTCGGTTCCCTCTTCTTCGAGAAGCCAGCCGATGTCGGCATCGACGTGAACAGAAAGGACCTCGAAAGAGCCGTGAGGAAGGGCGCGTATCGCTCGTTGGGCCAGGCCGATGCTCGCCGTCTGCCCTTTTCGAGCGACAGCTTTGCCACAATCATCAGCGTGAGCACCCTCGAGCACATCCCGCGCGTCGAGGACGTTCTGGCAGAGGCTTTCCGTGTGCTGCGACGGGACGGCATGTTCTTGTTCACCGTCCCTTCGGCCCAGTTCTCCCGGACCCTTGCCGTGCCAAGATTGCTGTCGGCGCTGCACGTTGCCTCCCTCGGCCGGGCATATGCCAGGGTGGTAAACTCCCTGCTAAGTCATGTGAACCTCTGGAGCGCCGAAGAATGGCGGGCTTGTGCCGAGGGGATTGGCTTCCATATCGAATGCTGTCGGGAGATAGTCTCGCCAAGGGTAACCCTTATTTGGGACCTGGGGCTGGCGTTCGCGCTGCCGGAGCGGTTGTGGCGGATCGTCACCGGGCATCGTCTCGTTAAACCCGCACCTTTTGTGAGCTTTTTTGAATCGCGTTTGGCCCGCGTGGTGGAGGGGGAAAGCTCGGAGGGCAGCAACCTGTTCGTGGTTGCCCGTAAGCCCCGGCCAGATCGCCGTTCGCCGCCGATAAGTGAGGACTGGCGTGAATAAGTGGTGGCTACAAGTGGCGGTAGGCGTCGCCCTCGTCGGGCTGCTGATGTGGCGGGCGCGCGTCTGGGAGCTGGGCGACACCCTGGCCGACTTCAATCCGCTGGTGGCGCTCCTAGTCGTGCTGCTCAACTTGCCGGCGATCGCCCTTCTTGCCGTTCGCACGCACTTCGTGCTGCGCAGGCTCGGCTATGACGCGTCGCCGCTGGCCCTTGCGCCCATCTCGGCCGTCGGCAACGTCGCCGCGGTCGTGACGCCGGGAGCGACAGGAGACGTCATCAGGGCGCCTTTCCTGAAGGGGCACCACGCGGTCTCATACTCCGATAGCTTCGCGACCATTATTTACGAGCGGTCGTTCTCGTTCTGCATTCTCTGCTTGTCGACGGCGCTGGTAGCGATCTGGAACGTCGCACCGATTGCCGCGAGGATCGCCATTCCCGTCATCGGGTTGGGCATCCTGGCGGTGCCCGCGGTAGCGGCCGTGCCCTTGGTGACGCTGAGCGCGTGGGCCGGCAACAGGCCGTCGAAAGATCCCTGGGCGCTCAGGCCGCTCGTGCATGCTCTGAACGTGGGGGAGGGGCGTTGGGTCCAGGCGCTGGCGAAGCTCATGAAGGACCCGCGGCTCTCGCTCACGTTCGCCGTTCTCACGATCGCCATCTTCGCGACGATGGTCTGCCAGGTCTGGCTGATTGCCGACTCGCTCTCGGTCCGCCTGTCGGCCGGCGAGGCGTCCCTTTCCCTCGGCGCTTCGGTGGCGGCTGGAATAGCGTCGTTCCTGCCTCTTGGGCTGGGCGCGCTCGACTGGACTCTGACGGCGCTGCTGGAGAGCGCGGGCGCGACGTTCGGCTCCGCGACGGCGGTGGCGATCCTCTACCGGGTCACGAACTCGCTGCCCGCGGGTTTGCTCGGCGTGGCGTCCTACGCTTTCCTCGTCATCAGACTCGGGCGCGCGCCCGGCGAGTCGCCGCCTGAGGGCGGCGTGACCGCGAGCCCAGGCGACTCGCCCTAGACGCTTTTCGCTTTCCCCTGCAAGAGTTGACCGGCGCCTTGCGCCTCCCGTAAGTTCAGCACGATACCTGTCCACGGTTCCCACCCGGTACCTTCGAGTTTCGAATGGAGGACGATATGGAGAGTCTCAGCCTGAACGGCAAGGTGGCGATCGTTACCGGCGCCTCCCGCGGAATCGGCGAGGCGGTTGCGATGGCCTTTTCGCAGGCGGGCGCGAACCTCGTCCTTTCCAGCCGCAAGATGGAGAACGTCGGGCCGGTGGCGGAGAAGATCAACGCGGGCGGCGGTCACGCCATCGCCGTTGCCGCTCACGCGGGCCATCCAGACGAAGTCGCGAAGCTCGTCGCAGCGGCGGTGGACGAGTTCGGCGCCGTCGACATCGCCGTGAACAACGCGGGCACGTCCATCCACTTCGGGCCCGTGGTTACCGCCGACGAGGCCGTGTGGGACAAGACGTTCCAGACGAACCTCAAGGGCTACGTCTTCCTCTGCAAAGAGGTGGTCCCGATCATGCGCGAACGGGGCCATGGCAAGATCATCAACGTCGCGTCTGCGGCGGGGATGGTCCCCTTCCCCGGCATGGGCGTTTACGGGGCCATTAAAGCGGCAATCATCATGTTCACCAAGTACCTGGCCGTCGAGCTCGGCCCCTACGGCATCCAGGCAAACGCCATAGCGCCGGGCACTGTACGGACGCGGCTGATGGACACCGCCTGGCAGATATCCACCGCTGTCGGCGGCGACACAGTCGAGCAAACGGCGCAGGCGACGCCGCTACGACGCGTCGGCGAGGTCGAGGACATCGTGGGCGCGGCTCTGTACTTGGCGTCGCCGGCAAGCGACTTCACCTCGGGAGCCGTGCTAGTCGTGGATGGCGCGTACAGCATCGGCGCCGGGATGTCGCACATGCAGAAAGGCCTCGAGAAGCTCGAGGAAGTCTACGACATCATGGCAAAGGGGGGCGAGATTCCACCGGAGTTGCTGGGCAATAGCCAGGGGAGTCCTGCGACATAGTGAGTCAACACGGACTCATCGACTGATCGGGACGGGCGTGGTTGGGGTTCAGGAGGAGCCGCCGACGGTTTCCGTCAGTGAGGCAGGTATTCCCGCGCCGAGCTCCGGAAAGGCGGCCCGCACGCGCCGGACTATGCCCTCACTGTCGAGGTCGAACATGGAGCGGAAGATCTCCTGCGGCCCGTGCTCGATGAAGCGGTCCGGCAGGCCGATTCGCTCCACGCGGACTCCCTCCATCCCTGCTGATTCGATGGCCTCCAGCACGGCGCTACCGAAGCCGCCGGCCAGCACATTCTCCTCGACGGTCACGAGGCGCCCGGTCCGCGAGGCGAGCCCGAGCAGCATCTCGCTGTCCAGAGGCTTGACGAAGCGGGCGTTGACGACGTTGCACTCGACGCCCGAGGCTGCCAGTTCTTGAGCGGCGGCTAGCGCGGCCCAGGCCGCCGGCCCGGCGGCGGCGATCGTCACCTCGTCGCCGCTGCGGAGTAGTTCACTCACGCCGACGGGTAGCAGCTCCAGGCCGTCGCTGAGCGGCGCGCCGACGCCACGGCCACGCGGGTAGCGGATGGCCATCGGCCCACCGAGCTTCGTTGCCGTGAACAACAGGTGGCGGAGCTCGTCCTCGTCCTTCGGGGCAGCGACGGTGAGATTGGGCAGGCAACGCAGGTAGGAGAGGTCAAAGGCCCCCTGGTGCGTGCGGCCGTCCTCCCCCACGATTCCCGCGCGGTCGATGGCGAAGACGACGGGCAGGTTCTGGATGCACACGTCGTGGATGATCTGGTCGAAGGCCCGCTGGAGGAAGGTTGAGTAGATGGCGACGATGGGCACGAGGCCCCTCGCGGACATGCCCGCGGCAAGTGTGACGGCGTGCTCTTCGCAGATGCCGACGTCGAAGACGCGATCGGGAAAGGCCCGCGCCGCCGGGTCGAGGCCGGTCGCCTCGCACATCGCGGCGGTGATGGCGACGAGACGCTCGTCCTGCTTCATGAGACGCAGCACAGTCGATCCGAAGACCTCGCTGTAGGAGGCAGGGGTGTTGTCGCGGGCGTGCCCGTTCGGCGCGAGACCATGGAAGCGGGCGGAGTCCTTCTCGGCGGGTGGATAGCCCTTGCCTTTCTCCGTGATCACGTGGACGATGGTCGTCTTTGTCTTGGCGTCACGCGCCTTGAGGAGGGCGACCTCGAGGTCGCGCAGGTTGTGGCCATCGACGGGCCCTACGTAGGCGAAGCCCAGCTTCTCCCAGAAGGCGCCGGGTATCAGGGCGCCCTTGATTCGCGTTTTCGCCCAGCTAACGAGCCGCAGGAGGCGGTCGCCCAACGGGAGGTGGGTCAACGTCCGTTTTGTATCCGCCTTCACGTGCTCGTATCGCGGCGAGCGCGTCAGCAGCGTGAGCAGCTTCGCCACGGCGCCGATGTTTGGCGAGATCGCCATGCCATTGTCGTTGAGCACGACGATTATCTTCGTGTTGAGATGGCTGGCGTGGTTCATCGCTTCCAGCGCCATGCCGCCGGTCAGCGCGCCGTCGCCGATGACGGCCAGGACGTGGTGCCTCTCGTGAGCGAGATCGCGGGCCAGCGCCATGCCGAGGGCAACTGATATCGACGTGCTGGCATGGCCCGTGTCGAAGGCATCGTGCGGGCTTTCGCTGCGCGAGACGAAGCCGGAGAGGCCGCCGTACTGCCGCAGAGTCGAGAAGCGGTCGCGCCGGCCGGTAAGGAGCTTGTGGACGTAGGACTGGTGGCTGACGTCCCAGATCAGCTTGTCTCTCGGGCTATCGAATACGCGGTGAAGGGCGATCGTCAACTCGACGACGCCGAGGTTGGACGCGAGATGGCCGCCGTTCTCCGAGATGGTGGTCAGCAGAACATCACGGACCTCGGCGGCAAGCTGCTCCAGCTCCGGCTGCGTCAGGCCTTTGAGCGCCGCAGGGTCGTCGATGCGGTCAAGCAGTGTCAATGGTTCCCGTCTCGCTGGTGAGGGCTACCGGCTTCAACCATCGTGTATCGCTGGCGGGCGGTTGTCAAGTCGAGATACGTGTACGGCCGCGCGCCGGATCACGTGGTGGGACGTAAGACCGCGCGCCTCTATATTGTGCCCCATACAAACCCAGGAGGCAACGGTCGATTGCCGCGAAGAGGGGCCTGGGATAGACTCTAGTCAAGCAACGTCCAAACCCTAGTGAGGAGTGTCACCACATGGAGGAGATTGTTCTCGTCAGCGGCGCGCGCACGGCTATCGGGCGCATGGGCGGCGCCTTCCAGAATACGCCCGCAGTCGATCTCGCGGCCGTCGTCTTCAAGGCGGCGATGGACCGCGCGGGCGTCCGTCCCGATCAGATCGACCAGGTGATCCTGGGCTGCGCCGGCCAGGTGATGGAGGACGCCTACATAGGCCGCCACGCGGCAATCAAGGCGGGTGTCCCCATCGAAGTGCCGTCCTACAATGTGTCGCGCCTGTGCGGCACCGGCCTGGAGGCGATCCACACCGCGGCCCGCTGGATCGAGTGCGGCGACGCCGAGATCGTGCTCGCCGGCGGCACCGAGAACATGACCATGCTGCCGTTCTACGTCCGCCACGGACGTTACGGCTACCGCCTCGGCGACGGCGTGCTGGAGGACGGCATCCTCTCGCTCCTCAGCGACCCGTTCAGTCACGCCCACATGGGCATCACGGCGGAGAAACTCGCCGACAAGTACGGCATTACGCGTCAGGACCAGGACGAGCTATCGCTGCGCAGCCAGAGGAACGCCGTTGCCGCGATAGAGGCGGGTCGCTTCAAGGAGCAGATCGTGCCCGTCGAGGTGAAGGCCGGCCGCGAGACCAGGGCATTCGACACCGACGAGGGCCCGCGCGCCGACACGAACATGGACGCTCTGGCGAAGCTGAAGCCTGCCTTCAAGGAAGGCGGCAGCGTCACGGCCGGCAATTCCAGCAGCATCAACGACGGCGCCGCGGCGGTCGTCGTCATGAGCCGGCGCAAGGCCGACGAGCTCGGCATCCGTCCGCGCCTGCGGATGGTTGCTCGAGCGGAAGCGGGCGTCGAGCCCTCGCTGATGGGTTACGGCCCCATTCCGGCCACGCGGAAGGCGCTGGAACGCGCCGGCCTGACCGCCGACCAGATGGACGTGATCGAGCTCAACGAGGCGTTTGCCGCAGTCGCCTGCACCTGCATCAAGGAGTTGGGGCTGGACATCGCGAAGACGAACCCGAACGGCGGCGCCGTCGCCCTGGGGCATCCGGTCGGGGGAACGGGCGCGATCCTCGCCGTGAAGCTGATGTACGAGCTGGAGCGGAGCCGGGGGCGCTACGGCCTCGTCAGCCTGTGCATCGGCGGCGGCCAGGGCATCACCTGCATCTTCGAACGCGTAGCATAGCGTGTCGTAGCATCTCGTCACGAGCGCATCTTCTTTGTCGAGGTCATGGGCAACGTCTGCGGCGCCATTGCGCTGGAGGTGGACGTGGCGGGCGGCGCCGATGACGTGCTTGTGCCGGAAGTGACCACCGACATCGACTTCCTCTGTGACCACCCCGAGAAGGGCTTCCACCACGGCCGCCGAAGCAGCATAATTGTAGTCGCGGAGAACGGCGAGAGCGGTGGCGCCTTCGCAATCGCCCACCAGGTATGGAAGCGCCTTCGCCGCGATTACCGGGTCTGCGTTCTCGGGCATATCCAGCGAGGCGGCGCCCCTTCAGCGCGTGACAGGATCACGGGGGCAAGTTTGGAGCTCTGGCGGTCGACACGCCGGCGGAGGGAAAGAGCGGGTTCATGGTGGGCGAGCTCAACGGGAAGACCTGCCTCGTCCCTCTGGAGCAGGCATTCGACGAACGCAGACACGCAGACCAGTCGCTCTTGGAGCTCTCACGCCGCCTCACACGCTAGCTCCAGCCACAAGCTCTTCACGGGGGACTAAGATGCTCTACCAGTCTGTGCAACAGCTTCACCATGACCTCGAAGGGGTGCTCGAATCCAGCGACGGCCGCGTTGAGAGAGTAATCGACGCGTCGCGCTTGCGAAGTGAGGGCATCGACAGCCTGATCTACACGGCAGTATTCGGTGAGACCAATGAGCTGCGCGCTCACGCTCGGGGCGTCATCCGCGAGAGCGCGCTACAGTTGGGTATCCGTCCCTCTTCGATCCAGTCTCTCTACGAGGCGATGGGCCGCGGCGAGGTCTCCGGCTTCACCGTGCCCGCGAACAACCTGCGCGCGCTCGCTTACGATTCGGCCCGCGCGGCCTTCCGCGCCACCCACAGGCTCGACGCCGGCCCCGTGATATTCGAGATCGCCCGCTCCGAGATCGGCTATACGCTGATGCGCCCCGCCGAGTACGCGGCGAACATTCTGGCGGCGGCGATCAAGGAGGGGCACGAAGGTCCCGTCTTCATCCAGGGCGACCACTTCCAGGTCAACGCATCAAATTATCAGGCCGACGCAGCGGCGGAGATGAAAGCACTCCGCGATCTGACGAAGGAGGCTATCGAGGCCCAGTTCCTGAACATCGACGTCGACAGCTCCACGATTGTCGACTTGAGCCGGCCGAACGCCAAGGAGCAGCAGCGGCCGAACTTCGAGGTCGCGGCGGACATGATCCGGTTCATCCGCGAGATCCAGCCGAAAGGCATCGACGTCTCCATCGGAGTTGAAATTGGTGAGGTGGGGAAGAAGAACAGCACGCCGCAGGAGTTGCGGGCGTTCATGGATGGGCTTCATGAGACGCTGGCAGGGAGCTACAAGGGCCCGAGCAAGATAAGCGTGCAAACGGGCAGCAGCCACGGCGGTGTCGTCCTGCCGGACGGCACGATCGCGAAGGTCGCTATCGCCTTCGAGACGCTGGAGGAGATGTCGCGGGTGGCGCGCCAGGAGTACGGGATGGCGGGAGCGGTGCAGCATGGGGCCTCGACGTTGCCGGACGAGCTGTTCCACCGTTTCGTCGAAGTGGGGACGGCGGAGATCCACCTGGCAACCAACTACCAGAGCATGGTGTACGACAGTCCCCTCTTCCCAAAGTCGCTGCGACAGGAGGTCTACGCCTACCTCAAGGAGAAGCACGCCGACGAACGGAAAGAAGGGCAAACGGAGGCCCAGTTCATCTACAGCACACGCAAGCGCGGCACCGGGCCGTTCAAGCGCCAGATGTGGGACCTTCCCGAAGAGATACGCGGGGCCCTCCGTCAGCAGCTCGAGGAGCGTTTTGCCTTCCTCTTCGAGCAGTTGCGTATGCCCGGCACGAAAGACCTGCTAGACCGCTACACCTCTGCCTAGAAGCGCTCCTCGAAGATCGGACTGACGGGGCTTTGGGCCCCGCCAGTCGCCGATATATCTGCGGCGTCTGCCGCTAGGCTGCCTTCTTCTGCATCCTGCGCATGTGCTCCGCGGCGTGGCGCACATCCTTCCTGAACTCGTCGTAGTCGTAGTCCAGCCCCTGGATGTAGGTGCTCCAGCCCGAGACCGATTTCGCGAAGTGAATGGCGTCTTCGATCTCGTCGTCTGTTGCGCCTTCCAGCTTGGCCATCTCCCGGTGGAAGAAGATGCAGTAGCGGCACTTCGTAGCGGCCGCGACGCCGATCCCGATCAACTCGCGGTACTTGTTGGGGACCGCCCCCGGCTCCATCTGCGCTGCCTTCATCAGTCTCCACTCCAGCTCCAGCGACGAATCGGGCAGCGTCTTCAGAAAGCCGGGCACTGACCCCAGCGTCCCCTCGATGTCTTTGTAGACTTCCTGCCTGGTCATTGTTCTCCTCCTCAACTGCTCCCCAACCAACATGTAAGGATACATGCGATTCATGCGCCGATCATGAAATCCGGCGGGCGATCTGTGCAGGAAGCGTGAAGGCCGCCGGCCAAACCATCTGTCCATTGGTTTAGGGGATTTCCTGGAGGCCCATAGGGGGTTCTCCGAGCAGCCCATCCTCCACCCCGGTGACAAGAATGGAGAAGGCCCGCTGCCGACGCGGGCGACGCGAACTCTAGTGTGGCACTTATCGCTGGGGTGCCGATTGCGTTCCTTCTCCGTTCCGGCGCATCGTTGGGCGCCTGTCGCGCTGTTGTGTCAGGTGCTGCTGGCCGCTCTCATCAGCGGACCGGCCGCCTCAGCGGCACGGCCGGTTGGACCCGAGGACTACGGATGGGTTCGGGAAAACGCGCCTTTCTCGTCTGAAGTTCTCTCCGCCGCTTCGCGTCCCCCGGCCACTAACTGGACTCCGACCCCGCCGGCGACCGTGCCGTCCACACCGTCGATGCCCGTCGCCGCGCCGGCCTACGTGCCGCCCGCGACGCTGCCGACGCCGATCCAGCAGACCGTGTCACTGCCGACGATGACACCTGCCCCGGTCCAACGCGCTGTGGCGCCTCCGGCTCCGCTGTCGGTCCAACCGGTGCTCGTCCCGGTGCGGCCTGCCATCGCGCCAACGCCGACGCCTGTTCCCAGCCTTCCATCGACAGGCGGTTGCGAGCAGATAATCGCGCTGGTCAACCAGGTGCGAGAAGAGAGCGGGCTTTCCTCGCTCGTGTACCATCCACAACTCGGCGTCGCCGCTCAGCGCTACGCCGAGTTCATCGCCGCTCACGACGTCTTGAACCACACGGCGGACGGCCGGACGCTCGACAAACGCGCGGAGGCGGCGGGCTATACGACGTGGGTCGCGCTGGGCGAGAACCTGGCCGGCGGCTACACGACGTTCGACGAGGCGCTGACGGCGTGGCTGGCAAGCCCGGCCCACCGCGACAACATCATGAATCCGGGCTTCACGGAGACGGGCGTCGGCTGCGCCTGGAACGCGGGCAGCGCTTACGGCTCGTTCTTCGTGCAGGAGTTCGGCACTCGTTAGAGCCACGCCGGGTCGACCGCCACCGTACGCGGCGCAGACACCGATCTTTCACCTTTCTTCCATGCCGCGGCGCTGCGCACTCACAGATGCTGCACTTCCGGCGACTAACGTGTATTGTTGGCTGGCTATGCTCAGCGCCTGTGAACACGGCGAGAAAGAGGCGAAGCTGATGGCAGAACACACTTATCGGTACGTCATTGTCGGCGCCGGACTGACGGGCGGAGCGGCCGTCGAAGGAATACGGGAGATGGACAGTGACGGACCGATACTCCTCATCGGAGACGAGAGGCACCTGCCGTACAATCGCCCCGACCTCACGAAGAAGCTGTGGTCCGGAAAGAAGACCGTCGAGCAGGTATTCGTGCATGACGGGCAGTATTATCTGAACAACGGCGTCGACCTCGCGCTGGGCGACCGTGCGGTCGCTCTCGACGAGAAACAGAAGCTGGTCGTCGACAGCAGCGGCCGGGGCTATCACTACGAGAAGCTGCTGCTCGCCACCGGTGCGATTCCGCGGTCCCTGCCCGTGCCGGGAAGCGACCTGGAGGGCATCTCCTACTACCGCAATCTCGATGACTACGTCCGCGTGAGGACTGAGGCAACCGAGGGCAAGTCTGCGCTCGTCGTCGGAGGAGGCTTCATCGGCTCAGAGATTGCCGCCGCGCTGAACATGAACGGCGTCAACGTCACGATGGTCTTCCCAACTCC
>DATLAX010000215.1:0-2636 GCA_035527215.1 Dehalococcoidia bacterium | reverse complement strand
TACGCCACGCTTCAGCTCGTCGCCGACGAGGAGAAGCAGGAGAGCGGCGAGCGAACGCATCCTTTCGCGTCGCGGACGGTCAAGGTGCTGCTGGCGTTCCTCCAGCTGCTGAACGATCTCATCGCGGAGACGCCGTCGCTGACGGTGTCCGACCTGCTGAGCCGGCTGCTCGAAAGCATCGACTACCGGCAGTACCTGCTGTCGGTGTTCGAGGACGGCGAGGACCGCTGGGACAACGTCCAGGAGCTGCGCAACGTCGCCGCCCAGTACGACGAGCTCGCCCCCGAAGCGGCGCTGCCCACCTTCCTCGAAGAGGCCGCCCTCATGACCGACACCGACGAGTACGACGAGAAGGCGGACGCCATCACGCTGATTACGCTCCACGCCGCCAAGGGACTGGAGTTCCCGGTCGTGTTCATCGTCGGGCTGGAGGAAGGACTGCTGCCGCACATCCGCTCCTTCGACGAACCCGCGCAGATGGAGGAGGAGCGCCGGCTGGCCTACGTCGGCATCACACGGGCGAAGGAGCGCCTGTACCTCGTTCGAGCGTTCCGTCGCCACCACATGGGCATGGCCACGCACAACCCGGCGTCGCGGTTCCTGAAGGACATACCGCCCGAGCTGGTCGAAGTGCCGGAGACGGCGGGCCGCGCGCAAGCGGCCGTCGGGTCGAGGACGCACGTGCGGACGCTCTATCGACCCCCGTCGCCGGACAGCGAGCCGCTGCCGCCGACGCCGTCGGAGCCCGCGTTCGCCCCCGGCGACCACGTCCGCCACGCCCGCTTCGGCGAGGGCATCGTCGTGAGCTGCGAGATCGAGGGCTCCGACCAGAAGGTGACAGTGGCGTTCAAGGGCGAGGCGGGCATCAAGAAGCTGCTGCTCTCCTACGCGCCCCTTGAGAAGATCGAATCGTGATCGCACAGAACGCGGTCCGTGTTCCGAATGTAGAAGAAGGCTTCAGCCTTCCACGTCGATCTCTTCCAAGAATCACGCCTCCCCCTTCGGAAGCCTTGTGAAGGACTGAGTCCTCCTCTACAATGGCAAAACGGCACAGGAGAATACGATGACTTCAATTCCACTCCTATTCGCCCGCATCACCACCGACCGCGTCACCGACTGGCTGATCACCGACGGCCTGACGATCATCGTCGTCATCATCGTCGTCGCCATCCTCTTCGCCGTCTTCCGCACCGCCGTGCCGCACGTCATCGAGGCGACGGTGCGACGCCAGATGGCCGGCCGCCCGGAGGTGGAGACGGCCAAGCGCGCCAAGACGCTCGTCAACGTCTTCGTCCGCACCGCCGAGGTCGTCCTCTTCCTCGCCGCGCTCCTCACAATCCTCCCGGAGCTCGGCGTCAACATCGGCGCCCTGCTGGCGGGCGTAGGCATCATGGGCCTCGCCATCGGCTTCGGCGCCCAGTCCCTCGTCCGCGACCTCGTCAGCGGCTTCTTCATCCTCATCGAGAACCAGTTCGGCATCGACGACGTCGTCACGGTCGCCGGCATCAGCGGCCAGGTGCAGGAAGTGAACCTCCGCCGCACCGTCCTGCGCGACCTCGACGGCACGGTGCACAGCATCCCCAACGGCGAGATACGCGTCGCCAGCAACCTGACGCGCGAATGGTCGCGGGTGAACATGAACGTGACCGTGGCCTACGGCGAAGACCTCGACAAGGTCATCGACGTCATCAACCGCGTCGGCAACGCCCTGGCCGAAGACGTCGACTTCGCCCCTCTCATCATCACGCCGCCGCAGGTGCTGCGGGTCGACAAGCTCGGCGAGTCGGGCATCGAGATCAAGGTCCTGGGCGAGACAATACCCATCCGCCAGTGGGACGTCATGGGCGAGCTGCGCAAGCGACTGAAGAAGGCGTTCGACGAAGAAGGGATCGAGATACCGTTCCCTCACCGCGTCATCGTCACCCGCGGCGCCAAAGCCACGGACGTTTGACTCAGAGCGCATCGAGTTGCGCTGGTAGAGCAGAGAATGGCCGTGCTCAGTTTGAGGAGCTACTTCTTCGGGGGACGCGTCCGAGTTGAGGGCTTGGCAGCCTTCTTTAGATCGCACATGAAGTCTCCCCGCTTGGGGATGGGGATGTCCTGACCCTTCGGGGTTTTCTGTTTCGGCTGATCTTTCTCGCTCATAATGTGAGTATACCTCATGGTCAGTTCCCGTAAACGGATAACGCTCAAGCTCAATCGGGCAGTACAGCACTTGGATGCTCTCAGGGAAGAAATCAGGCAACTCGTCGAGGGTAAAGACTGCCGAGTTATCCAAGATATCGACTCCGATCTTGGCCACCTTGTCGTGAAGGCCCGTATGCTCCGCGCGCCGTCGCCACTGTGCAGCATCTACATCGGCGAGGCCTTGTATCAATTCCGGTCGGCACTCGACCATCTCATCTGCTGCCTCACGGAAGAGAACGGCGAGGTCGTCCATAACAAGCGGGAGTTCCCCATCTTCGATAACAGGGATAAGTTCCGCGATCCGGTTAGCGGCGATCTCATGCCCGGCATCAAGCTTCGGATTGACGGGCTGAAGACTAAGCATCGGGCACTCGTTGAGGGGGAGCAGCCTTTTCAGAGAAAGTACGGTACGGCGCACGACGATCCGCTCTGGCTCCTCTACTGTCTAT
>DATLAX010000214.1:0-11812 GCA_035527215.1 Dehalococcoidia bacterium | reverse complement strand
ACGAATCGCGACTCCTCGCCCAGGCTGTCGGCGACGGAGCGCAGGAAGGAGATGACGTCGTGGTGGATCTCCTTCAAGTAGCGCTCGAAGTCGTCGAGGTTATAGCGCGCCTTGCGGATCTTCTCCGCCGCCTCCTTCGGGATGTCGCCGCGCTCGGCCCAGGCGTCGCAGACGGCGATCTCGACCTGGAGCCACCGGTCGTACTTGCCCTTGTCGGCCCAGATGGCGGCCATGTCGGGTCGCGAGTACTTTGGTATCATAGGTACTCCTCCCGCACCGGCGAAAAGATGTCGATGGCGATACTCTCCTCCAGCGCCGTCACGGCGTGCGAGACGTTGCCCGGGATGACGTAGCCGTCGCCGGCGACGACCTCCCGCTCCTCGTCGGCGATGCGGAAGATCAATCGCCCGCGCACGACGTAGCCGGTCTGCTCGTGTGGATGGTCGTGCTCCGGCACGACGGCGCCCTTCGCGAGCGTGATCTCGCACAGCAGCATGTGATCGCCGCAGCTCAGCGTGCGCCGTACGACACCGGGCAGCATCTCGACGGGCGTGGCTTCGCTGTTTGGACTAAACATGTTGCGCATCCACGAGGAGTCATTCATACCCCGTAGCCGAGACTTTCCAGTCTCGGCGTCGCTAGGACAGCGGGGCCGTCTCAAGTTTACCCCGACGCCAGACCCTGGCGGTAGCCCTCGTAGGCTTTGCGGACTGTCTCGTTGCTCAGGGCGAGGATCTCGGCGGCCAGGAGGGCGGCGTTGCGCGCGCCCCACGTGCCGATGGCGACGGTCGCGACCGGCACGCCCGGCGGCATCTGCGCGATCGCCATCAGGGCGTCGACGCCCTTGAGGTCGCTCGAAGCGATGGGCACGCCGATCACCGGCAGCGACGTGTAGGCCTTGATGACTCCTGGCAGTGCCGCGGAGCCGCCCGCGCCGGCTATTATCACGCGTATGCCCCGCTCAGCGGCTGACTGCGCGAACTGCCGCACCTTATCCGGTGTGCGGTGCGCCGATATGACCTGCGTCTCGTGAGCGATGCCCAGCTTGTCCAGCGTGTCGAGGCACTCCTGCATCGTCGGCGCGTCCGACTTCGACCCCATGACGACGGCAACAATCGGTTCGCTCATGGCATCTCCAGCCACTCCGGCCGCGGACGGTACCGCCGCCCGCCGACGTCCGTCCGGTAGTGGGTGCCCGGCCAGCGGATGCGCTCCACGTTCGCGTACGCCTTGCGCCGCGCCTCCTCCAGCGTCGCGCCCAGCGCCGACACGGTCAGCACGCGGCCCCCGTTCGTCACGACGCGCCCGCCGGCGTCCTTCTTCGTGCCGGCGTGGAAGAGCATAACATCGCCGTCGATATCGTCCAGCCCCTCGATAGGAAGGCCCGTCTCATACTTGCCCGGGTAGCCGCCCGACGCCATGACCACGGCGACGCACGCCTCGTCGCGCCATTCGACGCTCACCTCGTGCAGGCGCTCGTTCGCGACCGCCCACAGTATCTCCAGGAGGTCGCTTTTCAGGCGCGGCAGTATCGCCTGCGTCTCGGGGTCACCGAAGCGGCAGTTGTACTCCAGGACGTTCGGCCCCTCTGCGGTGACCAGCAGCCCCGGATAGATGACGCCGCGATACGGCCGGCCCTCTTCCGCCATCGCGCGTACGGTGGCCAGCGTGACGTGCTCGTGTATCCAATCTACCGTCTCCGGCGACAGCCACCCGGGCGGGCTGTAGGCGCCCATGCCGCCTGTGTTCGGGCCTTCGTCGTAGTCGAAGACGGGCTTGTGGTCGCAGGAGAGCGGCATCGACACGACCGTGCGACCGTCCGTGAACGCCTGCGCCGACGTCTCGCGGCCGCTCAGCCGCTCCTCGACGACGATGCGCGCGCCTGCCTCGCCGAAGACGCGGTCGCACAGCAGCGCGTCGGCGACCTCGAACGCCTCGGCGGCGTCGCGCGTCAGGATCGCGCCCTTGCCGGCGGCCAGGCCGTCCGCCTTGATGACCAGCGGCTCCGGGTGCTCGGCGATGTACATGCCTGCCTCAAGCATCGAGTCGAAGCTGCGGTGCTTTGCGGTCGGGATGCCGTGCCGCACCATCAGGTCCTTGGCGAAGACCTTGCTCGCCTCGATCTCGGCGGCGGCCTTGCTGGGGCCGAACGCGGCGATTCCGGCTGCGTCCAGGCGGTCGACGAGGCCCAGCGTCAGAGGCTCCTCCGGCCCGACGACTACGAGGTCGATGCGCTGCTCCCGCGCCGTGCGCAGAACGCCCTCGACGTCGTTCGCCTTGATCGGGAGATTGTCGGCTAGTTCGGCTGTGCCGGCGTTACCGGGGGAAACGTAGAGGGCGTCAAGTCGCGGCGACTGGCGCAGCTTCCAGGCGAGGGCATGTTCACGCGCCCCCGAGCCGACGATAAGAACTCGCAAACGCTTCCTCTACGCTTGTGGGGTGTGGCGGCTGCCCGCCATCATGATGGTAGCGGCTCTTCACTCGATGGGCAATACCATCTCCCGCCTTCGATCTCTGGAGGTTGGTGGTGAAGGGGGAGTGCAGAGGGGGCTCCCGCTGCCGGGGGTTTAGGGGGTGTCCCCCTGGACTATCCCTCTATTCCCACTCAATCGTGCCGGGCGGCTTCGACGTGATGTCGTACACCACCCGATTCACCGTGGGGACCTCGTTCACTATGCGATTCGCGATGCGCGCCAGCAGGTCGTACGGCAATCGCGCCCAGTCCGCCGTCATCGCGTCCTCCGCCGTCACCAGCCGCAGCGCCACCACGTGCCCGTAGGTGCGGAGGTCGCCCATCACGCCCACGCTGCGACTGTCCGTGAGCACGGCGAAGGCCTGCCAGAGGTCGCGGTAGAGCTTCGCCTTCTTGATCTCGTTCATCACTATCCAGTCGCAGGCCCGCAGCGTCTCCAGCTTCTCCGGCGTCACGTCGCCGATGATGCGGATCGATAGCCCCGGGCCCGGGAACGGCTGCCGGAAGACCATCTCCTCCGGTAGACTGACGGCTAGGCCGACCTGGCGCACTTCGTCCTTGAACAGGTAACGCAGCGGCTCGATGAGCCTCAGCGTCATGTGGCTGGGCAGCCCGCCGACGTTGTGGTGCGTCTTGATCTTCGCCGCCGCGCCGTCGCCCGTGGGCGAGGACGCGCTCTCGATAACGTCGGGGTACGTCGTGCCCTGCACCATGAAGTCCACGCGCCCCAGCTTGCCCGCCTCCTCTTCGAAGACGCGGATAAACTCCTCGCCGACGAGGTGGCGCTTCGTCTCGGGGTCGACGACGCCGGCCAGCACGCGCAGGAAGCGCTCCGTGGCGTCGACGTACGTCAGGTTCATCTTGAGATTGCGACGGAACGTGTCCAGGACACGCTCCGGCTCCTCGCGTCGCAGCAGGCCGTTGTTGACGAAGATGCACGTTAGCTGGTCGCCGACGGCGCGATGCACGAGCGTCGCCGCCACCGCGGAGTCGACACCGCCTGACAGGGCGCAGATGACGCGCCCTTCGCCCACCTGCTCGCGCGTCCGTTCGATGCTCTCGGCGACGAAGTTCGACGGCGTCCAGTCGCCGCGGCAGCCGCAGACGCGGTAGAGGAAGTTTCGGATGATCTGCTTGCCCTGCGGCGTGTGCACGACCTCCGGATGGAACTGGAGGCCGAGCATGCCGTGGTCGTTGCCCATCACGGCGACGGGCGAGTTGTCGGAGTAGGCGAGCGAGCGGAAGCCGGACGGCATCTGCGTGATGCGATCGCCGTGGCTCATCCAGACGGGGATAGCCGGCGGCAGGTCGGCGAACAGCTCCGACTGCTCCGACTGGTGGATGACGGTGTGGCCGTACTCATGCTTCTCGCCGGGCGAGACGCGGCCGCCGAGCTGGTGCGCCAGGAGCTGCATCCCGTAGCAGATGCCGAGCACCGGATACCCTTTCTCGAAGATGTAGGACGGCGCCAGTGCGGCATTCTCGCCGTATACGCTCGAAGGACCGCCGGAGAGGACGAAGCCCTTGAGGTTGAGGCGGGCCACGTCCTGCCACGGGGCGGTCGCGGGCACGATCTCGCAGTAGACGTTGCACTCGCGGATGCGACGGGCTATCAGCATGCTGTACTGGGAGCCGAAGTCGATGACGACGACTGTCTCCGGCCCGGCGCCGGACGGCGCTTCGCTCAGGACGGGCTGCTCGCCGCTCTTCTCGCGCGCGATCTCCAGGTATGTGGACACCTCGATGTCATCGCTTGTGGGTACGCGATGACCGCCGTCCGGTTGAGTCATGATCGGGTCCTGATGTCAGGGAGATTGGCGGAAGCACGAAAGCCCAGGCACCGGCCCAGGCCTCGCGTTCTCATGTCGACATCAGAATAGCAGCGTGCTATACTGGCGTCAAGAAGGGGCCTCCCCTTTTATCTTTTTGTCTATGCGCATTCTCATTTGGGCACAGCACCAGAGCGAAGCTATAGCTGCGGCCACCGAGTGCCTGCGCCAGGGGGGACTCGTCGCATTTCCAACCGATACCCTGTATGGCCTCGGAGCCGACATCGCCAATGACAGCGCGGTAACACGGCTATTCCAAGCCAAAAGACGGCCGCCAGATGCCCCCATCCCGATTCTAATCTCCGGCATCCAGGAGGCGCGGGCTGTAGCGAAGTCCATGCCCGTCTTGGCGTTAAAGTTAGGTAATATGTATTGGCCGGGGCCGCTGACGATGGTTCTCGAACGATCACCTGGCTGCCACTCGCTCGCCCTGGCCGGCGGCGACAGCGTGGCACTCCGGGTGCCGGACCATGCCATCGCGCTGGCTGTCATTCACGGTCTCGGTCGGGCGATCACGGGCACAAGCGCGAATAGATCTGGGCAGGTGGCGCCACGCACGGCAACCGACGTCGTCCGTCAACTCGAAGATGAGGTTGACATCGTCATCGACGGTGGGCCCTGCCCGCTCGGCGTCGAGTCGACAGTGGTAGACTTAAGAGGGAAGACCCCTCGCCTGTTGCGCGAGGGCGCGGTCTCGCGAGAGGAACTGGAGGGAGTGTTCGGCTTCCCCCTCGAAGTGGCGGAGAAGTAATGTGCGCGTAGCCGTTGGCAGCGACCACCGGGGATTCCGCCTGAAGCAGTCGCTGACGCAACACATGTCGGCGGCCGGACACGTTGTCGTCGACTTCGGCTGCCACGACGAGAACTCCGTTGACTTCACCGACGTCGCTATCCCGCTGTCACGGGCCGTAGCCCGCGGAGAACAGGACATCGGCGTGCTGGTATGCAGCAACGGCGTCGGCATGACGGTCTGCGCAAACAAGGTCAAGGGCATACGCGGCGCCCTCTGCCACGACGCGTTCTCGTCGCGCCGCGCCCGCGAACACACGAATGCGAACGTCCTCTGCCTCGGCTCCTGGTGCATCGGCGAGGGAGTCGCCCGCGAGGTCCTCGATGCATTCCTCGCCGGCGAGTTCGAGGGAGGGCGCCACCTCAGGTGCCTGGAGAAGCTCCAGGCACTCGAAGCCAACTGGGAGGACGCATAGTACCGCCGTGAGAGCCACAGACAGGGATGCCGCGCTCCAACCGCTCCTCGACCGTTACGGACAGCGCATCGAGGCGGAGTTGCGGCGCGCCTTCGAAGGCCGCGACCTCGTCCACTACAGCCTCATGCGCTACCATCTCGGCTGGGAGGATCGCGACGGCCGCCCCGACGAAGCCCGACACGGCAAGCTGCTGCGACCGTTGCTCTGTGTCGCGAGCTGCGAGTCTGTCGGCGGCGATGCGGAGATGGCATTTCCGCTGGCCACGGCCGTCGAGTTGCTGCACAACTTCAGCCTGATCCACGACGATATAGAGGACCGTAGCCCGCAGCGTCACGGTCGGGACGCCGTATGGAAGGTCTGGGGCATCGCGCAGGCGCTGAACGCCGGCGACGGCATGTTCGCGCTGGCCCACGTCGTACTGGAGCGGCTCTCCCGGGTCGGCGTCGATTCCCAGCCGGTGCTCGCCGCGTCCCGCCTCCTCGACAGGGCTTCCCTGCGACTCTGCGAGGGCCAGTACCTCGACCTCGCCTTCGAGCAGCGCCTCGACGTGTCCTGCGCCGACTACTTGACAATGGTCAGCGGCAAGACGGCGGCGCTAATGGCGGCCGCGGCCGGAAGCGGCGCCCTCGTCGGCGAAGCGCCTCCGGGCGCGGTCAGCGCCTTCGAGCAGTTCGGCGAGAAGCTTGGCTTCGCCTTCCAGATCCGTGACGACGTCCTCGGCATATGGGGTGAGAGCCGGGACACCGGCAAGCCGACGGGCGAGGACATCCGCGCCCGGAAAAAGTCGTTCCCCGTCGTCTGCGCGATGGAAAGCGCGACCGGGCGCGACCGCGAGGAGTTGCGCGCGATCTACGGCAAGGAGAGACTCAACGAAAAGGACGTCGCAACCGCATCGACGCTGCTGGAGAGCGCCGGAGCGCGAGTGCGTAGCCAGGAGACCGCTTCAGGCTATGCCGAGGAAGCCCTACGGTGCCTCGCGGGCATCGACCTCGTGCCGGAGAGGCGCCGCGACCTGGAGCTCCTGGCGGACTATTTCGTCAACCGCGAGGCATGATCGGCTTGACGGAGGCAACCGATGAACAAGATGACAAACCGTGACGTCGACGTACAGGGCAAGCGCGTCCTCGTCCGCGTCGACTTCAACGTTCCCTTCGACATGGAGACCGGCCGCATTCTCGACGACAGCCGGCTGCGCGCCGCTCTGCCGACAATCCAGTACCTTCGCGAGCACGGCGCCCGCGTCGTCCTCTGCTCGCACCTCGCCAGACCGAAGGGCAAGGTCGTCGAGGAGCTGCGCATGTCCCGCGTCGGCGTCGGCGACCGCCTGAGCGAGCTGCTGGGCGCGCCGGTGCACACCCTCTACCACGTCATCGGGCCAAAGGCCGTCGAAGCGACGCAAGCGCTGAAGCCCGGCGAGGTCATCCTGTTGGAGAACGTCCGCTTCTTTCCCGAGGAGGAGGCGAACGACCCCAAGATGTCGCACGCGCTGGCGGAACTCGCCGACGTCTACGTGAACGACGCCTTCGGCACGGCCCATCGCGCGCATGCCTCGACGGTCGGGATCGCTTCCCACCTGCCCGCCGTGGCAGGCTTTCTCATGGAAAAGGAAATCGACTACCTCGACAAGGCGCTGACGAACCCGGCGCGTCCCTTCGCGGCGATTATCGGCGGCGCCAAGATCAGCACGAAGATCGGCGTCCTGCGCAGCCTCTTGTCGCGGATCGACTGCCTGATCGTCGGTGGAGGAATGGCGTCGACGCTCTTGAAGGCAAACGGCATCGAAGTCGGTGAGTCACTGGTGGAGGAAGACCAACTGGGCACGGCGCGCGACCTGATGCAGCAGGCGGACGACAAGGGCATACCCCTGTTCCTGCCGGAGGACGTCGTCGTTGCCGACCGAATCGCCGAGGATGCGCTCTCCGAAGTCGTGTCAGTCGAGGACATACCGCAGGATATGCGCATCGTCGATGTCGGGCCGGACACGGTGGCGAGCTTCCGCGAAGCGGTTGAGGAGTGCAAGACAATCATCTGGAACGGCCCTCTCGGCGTCGCGGAGTACCCCGCCTTCGCCAAGGGGTCGCTGGGCATGGCGGAGGCGCTGGCCGCCCTAAAGGCAACGACGATCGTCGGCGGCGGCGAGACCGTTGCGCTGCTGCACGAAGCCGGCCTCGAGGACAAGTTCACACACGTCTCGACGGGAGGCGGCGCGTCGCTTGAGTACCTGGAGGGCAAGACGCTCCCCGGCGTCGCCGCCCTGATGGACAAGAAGTAGGAGACGCCATGGACCTGGAAGTCATCCGCGAGCTCGTGGTCAAGAACGACAGCAAGATCGTCCTGCTCGTCATCGACGGCCTCGGCGGGCTGCCCCGACCGGAAACCGGCCGCACGGAGCTGGAAGAAGCGAACACCATCAATCTCGACAAACTCGCCGCCGATGGGCTCTGTGGCATGACCATCCCCGTCGGCCTCGGCATCACGCCGGGCAGCGGGCCCGGGCACCTCGCCCTCTTCGGCTACGACCCGCTGAAGTATCGCGTCGGCCGCGGCGTGCTGGAGGCGCTGGGCATCGACTTCGACCTGCGCAAGGAGGACCTGGCGGCCCGCGGCAACTTCTGCACCGTCGACTCGCAGGGCCTCATCACGGACAGACGCGCCGGGCGCATCAGCACCGAGACCTGCGCTGCCCTCTGCGAAGACCTGGGTGACATCTCGCTGCCGGGAGTCCAGGTCTTCGTCCAGCCGGTGCGGGAGCATCGATTCCTCCTCGTGCTGCGCGGCGACGGCCTCGCCGAGGGCATCGCCGACACCGACCCCCAGCGCCTGGGCGTGCCGCCGCTGCCGGCGCAGGCGGAGAAGCCGGAAGCGGCGGCATCGGCGCGTCTGCTGAACGAGTTCGTCGCCCAGGCCCGCGAGCGTCTCGCCGGCAGGCATCCCGCGAACATGCTCCTCCTGCGCGGCGTCTCCAAATGGCCGGAGCTGCCGCACATGGGCGACGTGTTCGGCCTCAACGCGGCGGCGGTCGCCGTCTATCCCATGTACCGTGGCCTCGCGAAGCTCGTCGGCATGACGGTGCTCCCAACCGGCACAACGATCCAGGACGAGCTGGCGACCTTGCGCGAGCGCTGGCAGGACTTCGACTTTTTCTTCATCCACTACAAGACAACGGACTCGCGCGGTGAGGACGGCGATTTCGCTGCGAAGGTCGCGGCCCTGGAAGAGATCGACAGCGTCATTCCCGGCATCCGTGACCTCGCCCCCGACGTGCTTATGGTCGCTGGAGACCACTCCACGCCGTCGCTGCTGGCGGGCCATAGCTGGCACCCGGTTCCCTTCGTCATCTGGTCGCGCTGGTGCCGCACGGACCGTAGCGAGACCCTCGATGAGAATAGCTGTCGTTCGGGCGGCCTCGGCACCTTTCCTGCGACGTCGGCGCTGCCGCTGGCGCTCGCGAACGCCCAACGCCTGACGAAGTATGGAGCATAGCGAAGTGAAACGAACACCCATCATCGCCGGCAACTGGAAGATGCACACCACCACCGAGACCGCGCTTGACCTTGCGCAAGGCATCCGGGAGCGCACTGACAACATCGCGGGCGTGGAGAAGGTGGCCTGCCCGCCTTTCCCCTTTCTCTCGCTTGTCGCGGACGCCTTGAAAGGCAGCTCCATCAGGGTCGGCGCGCAGAACCTGCACTGGGAGCCCCAGGGCGCTTACACGGGCGAAGTGAGCGCGCCGATGCTCCAGGGCGTTGTCGAGTTCGTCATCATCGGCCACTCCGAGCGCCGCGCCTACTTCTGCGAGACCGACGAGACGGTGAACAAGAAGGTGAAGGCCGCCCTTGCCGCCGGCCTGCGCCCCATACTCTGCGTCGGCGAGACTGAGCGCGAGCGCGAAGAAGGCAAGACCGACGAGGTGCTCGTCCGGCAGACGCGCGGCGCCCTGAAGGAAGTCGACATGCCGGCCGGCTTCGCCATCGCCTACGAGCCCATCTGGGCCATCGGCACAGGCAAGGCCGCCACCGGCGCCATGGCGAACGATGCAATCGCCCTCATTCGCTCGCAGGTGACCGCCCTGTTCGACAGTGCCCGTGGCGACTCGCTGCGCATTCTCTACGGCGGCAGCGTCACGCCCGACAACATCGCCGAGTTCATGCGCGAGCCGGATATCGACGGTGCGCTCGTCGGCGGCGCCTGCCTCAAAGCCGGCTCTTTCGCCGGCATCGTCGAGCAGAGTGCGCGCATATCCGCCGGCAAGTAAGCCATGGGTGTGACTCCCAGCAAGCATCTGATCGCTGTCGCCGGACCGACGGCGAGCGGCAAGAGCGAGCTGGCGCTCAGGCTGGCGTCCGCATTCGACGGCGAAATCGTTAGCGCCGATTCGCGACAGGTCTACCGCCACATGGACGCCGGCACAGCGAAGCCCACGTCGGAGCAGCGCGCCCTCGTCCCGCACCGGCTGATCGACGTCATCGACCCCGACGGCGAATTCGGCCTGGCGCAGTACCTCGACCTGGCGCGAGAGGCGCTGGACGGCATCTGGCGGCGCGGCAGGACTCCCTTCCTCGTCGGCGGCACCGGTCAGTACGTCTGGGCGCTCATCGAAGGCTGGCAGGTGCCGCGTGTCCCGCCCGACCACGAGCTGCGGCGCTCGCTGGAAGAGCGGGCGGAGCGCGAGGGCGCCGGCGCCCTCTATCGCGAGCTGGTTGCCATCGACGGGGCCGCGGCCGCGCGCATCGATCCGCGGAACGTGCGTCGCGTCGTGCGGGCGCTGGAGGTCCGCCATCTGACCGGCGGGGCTACATCGTCACGCGCCGCCAAGTTGCAGCCGGAGTTCGAGCCCCTTATCCTGGCAATTGACCGGCCACGCGACGAGCTCTACCGGCGAATCGACGAGCGCGTCGACAGGATGCTCGAATCGGGCCTGGTCGACGAAGTCCGCTCGCTTCTGGAACGCGGTTACGGCGCGGACCTGCCGCCGATGTCCGGCATCGGCTACCGGCAGGCGTGCGCCCACCTTCGCGGCGAGATGACGCTCGCGGAGGTCGCGGCGAAGATGAAGACGGAGTCGCACCGCCTGGCGCGGATGCAGTACACGTGGTTCCGTCGGGACGACCCGCGCATCCACTGGGTCGACGCATCGGCGGGAGACCCATACGATGAGGCGGCCGGCATCATCGAGGCGTTCCTTCGCGGGAAGGAGACATGAGACATGGATGGCGAGATAGACACGCTGGGCCGTCGGGTCCGGTCGATTCTGGACCGCGTGTGCGGCAGCCTGGACGGACTGAGCGACGCCCAGCTCAACTGGCGCCCGCCCATTCCCGGCGCCAACAGCGCCTACGCCATCGCCGCCCACACTCTGGGCAACGCCCGTGCCTGGGTACTGGGCATCGCCTGCGGCCTGCCCGTCGAACGGGACCGGCCGGCGGAGTTCCGTGCCTCCGGACGCGATGCCGCCGCGCTGCTCGCCGACGGCGCGCGCCTTTCCCGGGAAATCGACGCTGCGCTCTCCACCCTGCCGCCGTCGGACCTCGACCAGCGTCTCGTGCCGTCCCCGGTTCTCTGGGGCGAGGGCGAACCCAGCGAGATATCGGTCCGAGACGCGCTTGTACATGTCGTCGAGCATGCGGCTCTCCACCTCGGCCAGCTACAGATCACCCGCGACCTGGCCCTCAAGGAAACGTGAGATGCGCTTCGTAAAGATGCATGGCACCGGCAACGACTTCGTCCTCATCGAAGCGGAGGGCGACGAGCGTGACTGGGCCCGACTGGCCGCGGCTATGTGCGACCGCCACTTCGGCGTCGGCGCCGACGGCATCTTGCTGGCCCTGCCCTCGGATAAGGCGGCGATACGCATGCGCGTCCTCAACGCCGACGGCAGCGAGCCCGAGATGTGCGGAAACGGCATCCGCTGCCTGGCGAAGTACGCCGTCGACCGGGGCCTCGTCCGGCCCGAGAGCGACCGCTTCGACGTCGAGACGGCCGCCGGCGTTCTCACGCTGCAGGTGTTCGGCGACGGCCGCAAAGTCGACAAGGTGCGCGTCGGCATGGGCAGGCCGCGCCTTGCCGCCGGGGAGATACCCGTGCTGGTGAACGCCGACCCGCCACTCGTCAACATCCCGCTGGAGCTCGTCGACGGCGCCTCGCGACAAGTGCTGCCGGTGACCGCTGTCTCGATGGGCAATCCGCACGCGGTGCACTTCGTTCAACAACCCGTCGCCGACTTCCCACTCGCGCAGATCGGCCCCGCAGTCGCCTTCCATCCGCTCTTCCCGAACGGCGTCAACTTCGAAGTGGCGCGGGTCCTC
>DATLAX010000213.1:0-2287 GCA_035527215.1 Dehalococcoidia bacterium | reverse complement strand
GTACGCCCGACTCCGGGCTGAGGGCGCAGCTCTGCGGCGACGCCCACCTGATGAACTTCGGCCTGTACCAGTCGCCGGAGCGGCGCCTCGTCTTCGATATCAACGACTTCGACGAGACGCTGCCGGGACCGTGGGAGTGGGACGTCAAGCGCCTTGCCGCCAGCTTCGAGGCGGCCGGGCTGGACCGCGGCTTCGACGCGGCGACGCGGCGGGCGATCGTCCTTGCCTGCGTGCGCGTGTACCGCGAGGCGATGCTGGAGATGGCCGAGAAGCGCGCCATCGACCTCTGGTACACGCGGCTCGACGCCGACCTGATCGAGGCGCACGACGTGGCGCTGACGCTGAAGGAGAAGGACGCGCGGCGAATGTCCAAGGACCTGTCGCGCGCGGCGACCAAGGACGACCTGCGCGCGCTGCGGCGGCTCACATGGGAGGTGGACGGGCGGACCCGGCTCCGGAGCGCGCCACCGTTGCTCGTCCCCGCCGAGGAGCTGCTCGTCGGCGACGAGCGGGCGCGCTTCTCGCACGCGGTGGAGGAGGCTCTCCACGGCTACCGCTCGAGCCTGCCCACCGACCGGCAGTCGATGTACGACCTCTACCGCTTCAAGGACATCGCCCGCAAGGTCGTCGGGGTGGGGAGCGTAGGCACGCGCGCCTGGGTCTTGCTGTTCTTCGGTCGCGACGCCGGCGACCCCCTGTTCCTGCAGGCCAAGCAGGCGCAGGCGTCCGTGCTGGAGCGCTTCGTCGGCCGCAGCCGGTATCGTCGCGCAGGCAGGCGCGTCGTCGAGGGCCAGCGGCTCATGCAGGCGGTGAGCGACGTCCTCCTGGGCTGGTACGACGTGACCGGGTTCGACGGGCACCACTACGACTTCTACGTTCGGCAGCTGTGGGACGGCAAGGGATCGGTCCGCATCGATGTCATGGCGGAGAGCGCGTGGTACGGCTACGCCCAGATGTGCGCCTGGGTCCTCGCGCGGGCGCACGCGCGCAGCGGCGACCGCATCGCCATCGCCGCATACCTGGGCGCCGGCGACGTCTTCGACCGCGCCATCGCCGACTTCGCCGCGGCGTACGCCGAGCAGAATCTGCGGGACTACGAGGCGCTCCGCGAGGCGGTGGACGCCGGCGTCGTCGAGGCTCGGTTCGACATCTAGGATGCGGTCGCCCTCCCCGGTGCCGTCCCAGACAACGGATCTTGGGGTAGTCGCCGCCTGTCGCCGGTGGCCACCACGGTTCGCAGGCCACGCGCCGCGGGTATCGAACACAGATACGGATGCAGCCCGGGGGGCGCCGGGCGGGGCAGCGCCGGCGGCATGCGGGCGCCGATGAGGGAATAGCGGCATGGGATCCAGTGGGTACGAGCTTGCCAGTCTCATCGATCTCGACCGCGTGCAGCGCCTCTGTGACAGTCTCTCCGCCGCCTTCGACATCGCCCTCGCGGTGCTCGACACGGACGGCACGGTCCTCGTCGCCACCGGCTGGCAGGAGATCTGCACGCGCTTCCACCGCGAGAACGCCGAGACGCTGCGCGGCTGCCTGGAGAGCGACCAGCGCATCAACCAGCGGCTGGTCGAGGGTCTGGGCCCGTCGGAGCACTACGCCTACCGGTGCAGCAACGGGCTCTGGGACGTGGCCTTTCCCCTGGTCATCGGCGGCGAGCACGTCGCCAACATCTTCACGGGGCAGTTCTTCTTCGCCGACGACGACATCGATCCCGCCGTCTTTGCCGAGCGAGCGCGGCGGCTGGGCTTCGACGAGGATGTTTATCTGAAAGCGCTCGAGCGCGTGCCGGTCATCTCCCATGAGCGCCTGAAGAAGTCGATCAGCTTCCTCGCCGACTTCGTCGGCATCCTCGGCGAGATGGGCCAGACCTCGCTGCAGCGGGAGCAGAAGCACGTGCAGCTCACGGAGAGCGAGGACCGCTACCGGCATCTCTTCGACAACGCGACGGAGGGCCTCATCATCTTCCGCGTCGAGTCCGGTGCCGGTGGCGATGTCGAGGACGTCGTCGTCGTCGACCTGAATCCGACGCAGGTGGCACGGATGCAGCAGCCCCGCGAGCGGCTCGTCGGCAGGCGCTTGAGCGAGCGCGACGGGAGTGACGGGGCGCTCTCCTCCTACTTCGACGTCATCGCCGGCGCCAGCGCCTCGAGCCGGTCCGCCCGTTGCGAGGTGTGTCTGCGGACCGGGAACTCCTACGAACTGCTCTCTGTGTACCCGGTGGGAGGCGACCTCTGGGCGCTCTCGGCGACGGATGTCACCGAACTGCGCGAGGCCGAGCAGGCCC
>DATLAX010000212.1:0-18406 GCA_035527215.1 Dehalococcoidia bacterium | reverse complement strand
CACAAGGTCGTCGCCCGCGAGCGGCTGTACGCCGAGGCGGAGGCCTGGGCGCGGGAACTGATGGCGCGTTCGCCGGCCGTCCTGCGCTGCGCGAAAGAGGCGGTGACGCGCGGGCTGGAAGTGTCGCTGGACGAGGGACTGGCGATGGAGCGAAGGCTCGCCCGTTTGATGTCATGACCGTCAGCCGTTCGCGGCTGACGTCTAGGGTTGAAGCAAGATTGAATGTGAGGGACTGAAGAGTGAATACTGCGGAATTCCTACAGATCAGCTCGGCGGTCGTTCCCGACCGCGACGCGCTCGTGTGCGGCGACCGGCGCGTCACCTACATGGAGATGGCGCAGCGCGTGAACCGCCTGGCGAACGCCCTGCAGTCGCGCGGCGTCGAGCGGGGGACGAAGGTCGCGGTCATGGCGATGAGCAGCCCGCAGTACGTCGAGACGTACTACGCCTGCGCCAAGACCGGCGCCGTGTTCGTGCCCCTGAACTACAGGGCGAAACGGGAAGAGATCGTCCACATGCTCAACGACTCCGGCGCGTCGCTGCTGTTCGTCGGCACGCGCTACCTGGAACTGATCGAGTCGCTGAAGCCGGAGCTGCCGCTGGTCAAAGACTTCGTTTGCATCGACGGGCCGGCGGACGGCATGCCCGGCTACGACGACCTGCTCGCGTCCGGCAGCGACGACGAGGTCTACGTCGAGATCGATGAGCAGGACGCGACGGTGCTCATGTACACCAGCGGCACGACGGCGCTCCCCAAGGGCGTCATCCTCACCTACCTCACGCTCTCCGTCTACGTCGTCAACACCATGAGTCCGGCGAACCCGGAAGAGACACCGGAGGTCACGCTGCTGTCCGTGCCCGTGTACCACGTCGCGGGGCTGACGGCGATAATGTCGTCGATCTGGGGCGGCCGGAAGCTGGTCATCCTGCCGCAGTTCGAGCCGCAGCTCTGGCTGGACTCCGTCCAGAACGAGCGCGTCACCCACAGCTTCGTCGTGCCGACGATGCTGAAGCGGATCATGGACCAGCCTGACTTCGACAAGTACGACCTCAGCTCCCTCCAGCTCATCACCTACGGCGCCGCGCCCATGCCCTACGAGGTCGTGCGCAAGGCGGTCGGCGTCTTCAAGTGCGGCCTCATGAACGCCTATGGCCAGACCGAGAGCACCTCGACGATGACGTACCTGGGGCCGGAAGACCACCAGATCGAGGGCAACGAGGAGGAGAAGGCGAAGAAGCTGCAACGCCTGCGCTCCGTCGGGCGGCCGATGGACGACATCGAGGTCGCGATCATGGACCGCGACGGCAACGTCCTGCCGGCGGGCAAAGAGGGCGAGATCTGCGTCTCGGGCAGTCGCATCATGCGCGAGTACCACGGCCAGAAAGAGGCGACAGAGGCGGCGGTGAAGGACGGCTGGCTGCACACCGGCGATGTCGGCTATCTGGACGAAGACAGCTACCTGTTCATCACCGGTCGCACGAAGGACCTGATCATCCGCGGCGGCGAGAATATATCGCCGGGCGAGATCGAGAGCGCGCTGGAGGACCACCCGAAGATCGCCGAGGCGGCCGTCATCGGCGTGCCCGACGTCGAATGGGGCGAGAAGGTGATGGCGCTCATCGTGCTGCGGCCGGGAGAGGCCATGACGAAGGACGAGGTCGTCCAGCACTGCAAGGGCCGCCTGGCCAGCTTCAAAGCGCCGGAGGAGGTCGCCTTCGTCGAAGAGCTGCCGCGCAACCCGCTGGGGAAGGTGCTGAAGACGGAGTTGCGCAAGGTCTACGGGGCGCCCGCGAAACGATAGCGACCCGTGTGAGAGACAAAGAATGTAGGGGGATTTCAGTCCTCCCGCCCCCTCCAGCACCACCGCGTCGCGCAGAGCGACGGGGCGTTGCTTCCATTTTGAGGGTGGGGTTATGATGGGCTCGATTGTGAAGGCGAGTGCACACTGCTGCCCAGCGGCGACATCATGTCACTGGGGTGCTACGGCTTAGAGGAGGCATATAGTGGCACCTTCGAATGAATTGCCAGGCAACATCTTCTTCTATCTCATAATCGCAGGCTTCTCCGCTTTCTTCCTGCTGACGATCGTGGCTCGGCTCATTCCCTTTTTCCAGGCGAAAGGCGCACCGCGCCTGGATCACCTGCCGGCCCGCATCGGCGATTTCCTGCTCATCATGGTGGGGCAGTGGAAGTTCTTTCGCCGCCAGTACTGGTACTCGGGCATCCTGCACCCGCTGATCTTCTGGGGATTCCTCGTTCTCCTGGTCCGAAGCCTGAACCTGCTGCTCAGCGGCGTGGCGGACCCGCTCAGCATGGAGCATCTTCCGTTCCACGTGTTCGACGGCTTCAAGCCGGTGATGGACCTGTTCAACGTCCTCGTGATGGTCGGCATCGGGCTGGCCGCCTACCAGCGCATCTTCGTCAAGCCGCCGCGGATGACTCTGAACCGCGACGCGTGGATGATCCTGGGCCTCATCTTCTTCCTTATGGTGACGGACATCCTGGGCAACAGCTTCGAGCTGAACTTGGAGAAGGGCGAGAAGGAAGCCTATGCCTTCGTTGCCTACGGCGTATCGGGTATCTGGTCCGGTGTGGACCTGTCGCACAACGCGACCGGCCTGCTCCACGCCACCTTCTGGTACGCCCACCTGGCGGCCCTGTTCGCATTCCTCTGTTACCTGCCCTACTCCAAGCACTCGCACGTGCTTACTGTCGCCTTCAACGTCTTCTTCCGCAGCCGCGAACGCTCCGGCGTCCTCCAGCCCATCAACATCGAGGCGATGATGGAGAACGCGGAAGAGGGCGCAACCTTCGGCGTCGGCAAAGTGACCGACTTCAGTTGGAAGTCGCTCCTCGACTTCTTGACCTGCACCGAGTGCGGCCGCTGCCAGGCGAACTGTCCGGCCTATCTTACGGACAAGGAGCTTTCGCCGAAGCAGATAGAGCACCACGGCCGCATGTCGTTGCTGGCCGTCACGCCGACGATCGTCTCTCTGCTGAAGGGTAAACCCTCGCCGCATGGAGAGCCGCTCAATCTTGTTGAGACGATGGGGTTCGAGTCCATCTGGGACTGCGTGACCTGCGGCTCCTGCATGTACTGGTGTCCCGTCACCATCGAGCACGTGCCGGAGATCATGGACGTCCGGCGCTATCTCGTCATGGACGAGGCGCGCATGCCGGAGACCGCGCAGGCGACGTTGATGCAGATCGAGCAGCGCGGCCACCCCTGGCGGGGGACGCAGTTCTCCCGCACTGATTGGATGCAGGACCTCGACGTGCCGCTGTTCGATGGTTCGCAGGAATACCTGCTGTGGGTCGGCTGCTCCGGCTCGCTTTCCGAGCGGAACGTGCCCATCACGCAGGCGCTGGCCAGGCTGCTCCTGCAGGCGGGCGTCAGCTTCGGCGTGCTGGGCGAGGAGGAGCCGTGTTGCGGCGACCCGGCGCGTCGCCTGGGCAACGAGTACCTCTTCCAGATGCAGGCCCAGCAGGCAATCGAGATCATGAAGGCAAAGGGCGTGAAGAAGATCGTCACCGCCTGCCCGCACGGCTACAACACCATGCGCAACGAGTACCCGCAGTTCGAAGGCAAGTTCGAGGTCGAGCATCACACCGAGTTGCTCGACAGGCTCGTGAGAGAAGGCAAGCTCCAGCCGAAGCAGGCGCTTGCGGAGACAATCGTCTACCACGACTCCTGCTACCTGGCGCGTCACAACGAGATAGACCAGGCGCCGAGGCGCATCCTGGAGAGCATTCCCCAGGCGCGCATCGCGGAGATGGAGCGGTCGCGCAAGACGACGTTCTGCTGCGGCGCCGGCGGCGGGCACATGTGGGTCGAGGAGAGCAAGGGAAGGCACATCAACCACGCCCGCACCGAAGAGGCGATGGGCACCGGCGCCCGGATCGTCGCCACGGCCTGCCCATTCTGCATTCAGATGTTCGAGGACGGCATACCGGCGCTGGAGCCCGACGAGGAGAAGCGCATGCGCGTGCTGGACGTCGCGGAGCTGCTGGAGGCGTCCGCGGGCGCCCCGCCCCCGGCGAAGCCTGCCGCCGCCGGTGAAGGCGAGGAGGTGCCGGCGAATCTCTGAGTTTTCTGTCCACGGCACAGCCGGGACTGAGGTTCAGGCAATACACAAATTGCGGAGCAAGGAGGAAGCAGAAAGATGCCTTTGCACATCATAGCTTGCGTCAAACAAGTGCCAGACCCGGAGGCCCCAGCGACCTCGTTCAGGGTCGATGAGGCGGCGAAGAAGGTCGTTCCGGCGGCCGGAGTGACGCCGGTGATCAGCCAGTTCGACGCACTGGCAGTCGAGGCGGCGCTGCGAGTCAAAGACGCCGCCGCCGACACGAAGATCACGGTGATAAGTCTGGGCCCCGAAGGAGCCCGCGACGTCATCAAGCATAGCCTGGCGATGGGCGCCGACGAGGGCGTTCTCCTCACAGACAGCGCCTTCGACGGAGACAGCTACACGACCGCGTTGGCGCTATCGAAGGCGATCGAGAAGATCGGCGACTACAACCTCGTTGTGTGCGGCCGCCAGGCGACCGACTGGGACGCGGGTGTAGTCGGATACGGTATCGCCGAGATCCTGGGTGTTCCCAGCGTCAGCCTTGCCAAGTCGGTCGTGGTCCAGGACAGCAAGGTCGTCGTGGAGCGCGTGCTGATGGAGGGCTATGACACCATCGAGGCGCCGCTGCCAGCGCTCGTAACCGTCAGCAACGAGCTGGGCGAGCCCCGATACCCGAAGCTGCAGCAGATCATGTTGGCTGCGCGCAAGCAAGTCACCATTTGGGGAGCAGGAGACCTCGGTCTCGACGCTTCGAGCGTCGGGGCGGGCGCCGTGCGCCTCAACCTGGAGCGCCTCTTCCAGCCGGTGAGCGAAGTGGAGTGCGAGATCATGGAGGGCGAAACGCCCGAAGAGACCGCAACGAAACTGGCGCAGCGCCTGCGCGAGCAGAAGATAATCTAGCCTCTGTCCAACAACAGATAAGGAGCGTTGACATGGCGAACGGAATAATGGTGGCAGCTGAGGTTAGCGGCGGCGCTGTGGCGTCGATCACGCTGGAAGTTCTGGGCGCGGCCCGCCGTCTCGCTGACCAGAAGGGCGAGCCCGTGCAGGCGGCCCTCATCGGGTCCGGCGTTGAAGGACTGGCGAAGGAACTGATTGCCCACGGCGCGGACCAGGTCCTCGTGGTCGACGAGCCGGCCCTCGCGAAGTACAGTTGCGACGGCTTCGTCGCGGCAATGGAGAAGGTGAACGCCGCGGCGAGCCCGAGCGCCATCCTGATGGGCCAGAGCGACATGGGCCGCGACCTGGGCCCCCGCCTGGCCTTCCGGCTGGGCAGCGGCGCGGCCATGGACTGCCTGAACGTTACTGCTGAAGGCGGCAAGATCATCGCGGAGCGGCCCTGCTACGGCGGCAATGCCCGCGCGACTTACTCCTTCAGCGCTTCCCCCGCCGTCATCTCGATTCGGTCGAAGGCGCAAGAGCCGCTGGCCCGTGATGACGCGCGACAGGGGCAGATGACCAAGGTCGACGCAGGCATCGACGCCTCGGCGATCCGCGACAAGATCATCGGCCACCAGGAAGTTGCCGAAGAGGGCATCCGCCTGGAGGACGCGGAGGTCATAGTCGCCGGCGGACGCGGCGTCGGCAGTGTTGAGGGCTTCTCCGTGCTCGAAGAGCTGGCGAAGGTGCTGGGCGGCGCCGTCGGCGCGACGCGCGCGGCCTGCGACAACGGCTGGCGGCCGGTTTCGGAGCAGATCGGGCTCACCGGCAAGATCGTGGGTCCGACGCTCTACTTCGCGGTCGGCATCTCCGGGGCGAGCCAGCACATGGCGGGCTGCTCCGGCGCAAAGAACATCGTGGCGATCAACAAGGACCCGGAGGCGATAGTCTTCAAGTCCTCCCGCTTTGGCATCGTCGACGACTACAAGAAGGTGCTGCCGGTGCTCGTGGAGGCCTGCCGGAAGCTGAAGGCATAGCAGTCCCACCGTCAATCCAGCGGCCGCCTGACTTGAAAACGAGGGGCGGCCGCTGCCATTGCGTGGTATTCCACCCACCTGACGACTCTCTCAGAAAGCCCGGAAACGGGGTCCAGGGGGCGAAGCCCCATGGCAGGGGTTCTTGGGGGTGTCCCCCAAACTAGAAGAAGGCCGCGAGCCGCCCTGCGGGAGGCGGGCCGTGCGACGTGGCCGATGACAGTCTTCGCCTTAACCTGTGGGCCGTAGTAAGCATTCTCGATTTGCTATACTCGAATTGACAGACGTTTCACCGCGCAGATATCATCCCGTTTAGTACCTCAAGGCTGGAAGGGACGACCATGAGCAAACTGGGCGACACGATACGCAGGACGATGCGCACGGAGCCGGCGCCGATCGGTTTCCGGACGGTGAGACCGGCGAAGAACCCCTCGCTGCTGGTGACGGTGCTGCTCGACGGGGCCGACAAGGGGAAGGTGGCCGGGGCGGTCGAGAAGGGCGCCGGCGCAATCGTACTCCGCGGCGCCACGCCGGACGCCGTCAAAGCAGCGGCGGAGGCTGCCGGCGAAGTCCCCCTCGGCCTCTGGCCGGAGGAAGTCGACGCGAAGGGAGTAGCGGCGCTCGTCGAAGCCGGCGCCGACTTCCTCGTGTTCCAGGCGGAGTCGACGCCCGCGACGGCGCTCCTCGAGGACAAGCTGGGCTACGTGCTCGTGCTCAAGGAGGAGCAGGACGACACCTACCTGCGCGTCCTCGAATCCGTGGCGCTGGACGCGATCCTTCTCGACGGATGGTCCGGCCCGCTCACGCTGCGAAAGCAGTTGGAGCTGCGACGTGTCGCCGGCCTCACGCGCAAGCCGCTGATGCTGCCCGTGAGCCTGCCCATCGAAAGCGGCGAGCTGGAGTGTCTGCGCGACGCCGGCGTATCGGTCGTGGCCGTCGATGGAAGCGATAAGACGGTGGCGGAGATGCCGTCGCTCGTATCGACCATCGACACCCTGCGGGGACCGCGCCGGCACAGGGAGACGGCGCTGGAGGTGCTGCTGCCGCAGGCGGCCGAGATGGCGGCTGAGGAGGAAGAGGACGAAGACGAGGGCGACTAGCGACTCCTTCCAGAGCCGTCGAAAAATGTAACCTTGACGTAGAGGTCAATCCGCGCCTATGATCGGCTGGATCAGATGGCGAACGAACAGAAGGGGACAGCAGCGTCGGGATTGGCCTACCTGCGCATCGGCGAAGTAGCCGAGCGCATCGGCGTGACCGAGAGAACGCTGCGCTTCTACGAAGAGAAAGGCCTGCTGAAACCGCCCACGCGAATGGAGGGCGGTTTTCGTTTGTATTCGGACGACGACGTGCGGCGCGTCGAGCGCATCAAGGACCTGCAGAACCTCCTCGGCTTCTCACTTGCCGAGATCAAGGAGATGGTGGAGGCGGAAGAGGTCAAGATGCAGCTTCGCGCCGGTTACCGTCCCGAGGCGGGCCTGCGGGAGAAGCGGGAAGCCGTCCTGCGCGCCATCGAGGTGACTGAGCGCCAGCACGCCCTCATCCGTCAGAAAGCGGACGCCCTGGCCCAGATGCAGGCCCACCTGGAGGAGAGGCTGGCGACGTTCCAGGGCTGGCTGTCCGATATCGACGCGGCGCTCGGCGCATGCAAGGCGGCGGCGAAGAAGTCGAAGGCCGGCTCGCGGTCACGCTAAGCGCGGACAGACCCCGCACTCCAACAAGACCCCGGCTGTTCCTCAGTGGGGCGTCTCTTCTTCGGGAGGGGGCGCCTCCGCGAGACCCAGGGCGCGTCGCAGCAGGTAGGCGAGAAGACCGACAAGGGCGGCGCCGAGGGCGGCCGCCAGCACCCACAACTGCACATCGACGACGTCCGCGAGAGGGACCAGCGCGAGCGCCGGCGCGGGTAGTGCGCTTTGGCCGTCAATTCCCCGCATTCATATTCCTCGTATCCAACATAGTCACGTCGATCCCAGGTTCATCGAGGTGTTATGTCAAGCCGTCTCAATGCTGCTGATGGGCGACTCCTCCGCCGGCGCCTCCACCAGCGTCTGGACGGCGACGATGCGCCCGCCGCGACGGTACAGCCGTGGTACCCGCGCGGTGATGCCGGTCAGTGTCTCGTAGTTGATCGTATCCGATAGACGGGCGACCTCTTCAGCCGTGATCTGCTCGTCGCGCTGGGGGCCGATGATCACGATCTCGTCGTCAAGCGCCACGTACGGGATGTCGGTTACGTCTGCGACGCACATGTCCATCGCGATCCGCCCCACTAATGGCGCTCGGCAGCCCCGGATAAGCACGGTTCCCTTGTTCGAAAGCGCCCGTCGCAGACCGTCGCCGTAGCCGCACATCACCAGCGCCACGACGCTCGGCCGCGAAGCCGTCCAGGTGCAGCCGTAGCTGACGCTTTCCCCCGGCTCAAGAGGTCGCAATCGAGCGACGCGGCTCTTCAGCGACAGGACCGGTCGCAATGACGTGCCGCGGTCGACGTCCTCCGACGGGTAGCAGCCGTAGATCCCGATGCCGACGCGCACCATGCCCAGCGAGAGCTCCGGCATGTCAAGGACGGTGCCGGTGTTGGCGACGTGCCGCAGTCGGACCCAGGGCAACTGGTCGGCGACGGCGCTGAAGGCGCGGAACTGACGGTGGACGTAGCTCTTGTCGGTCTCGTCGCCGGTCGCGAAGTGGGTCCACAGACCTTCGACGTCGACGCCCGGCAGGTGACGAATCGATTCGGCGAGCGGCAGGAGTTGCTCCGGCGGCAGGCCGTAGCGGTTGAGGCCGGTCTCCAGCTTCAGGTGAACGGGAAGCGTGACGCCTTGGTCCACGGCGTGGTGGGCAACCGCCTGCGCGAAATCGTGCGAGCCGACGGTGGGCGTGACGCCGAGAGCGACGACACGCTGCGCCTGGGAGACGGGCGTGTGCCCCATGATCAGGACCGGCGCGGTTATGCCCGCTCGACGCAGCTCTTCGCCTTCGTCTAGGCAGACGACGCCCAGGCGGTCGGCGCCCGCGGCCAGCGCGGCCCGGCCGACAGCGGTGGCGCCGTGACCGTAGGCGTTCGCCTTGACGACGGCCATCAGCAGCGCCCCGCGGGCCTGCCGTTTCAGCGCGCGGACGTTGTGCTCGAGGGCATCGAGATCGATATCCGCCCAGACGGGCCGTCCCAGCCAGGCTGATTCCTGTTCGATTTGACTCTCCAACGTTCCTATCTCGCTGCGGCTGCGGCTTTGACGCCGCCGACGGCGAATAGTAACATTGACCGTAATCGCCGTCAACGAACCCGCTCCCCAGCGGCGCCCGTGTCTTTCAGAAGGCCGCGCTATGACTAAGCCCATCATACCAGAGAAGCGCCCCTCGTTTTACTCCTGGCGCGCCCTCACGCTGGTGCTTGTCCTGGCGGCGCTCGCTTTCGGCGGCTGCGATGGCTCGGCGACGGAACCGACCACGACGGCGGGTGTCACAGAGGGAAAGTCGTCACCGACGCCGTCCCCCGCCGACCTGACGCTGGCGAGCAGCTACGAGCGAAACGGCCAGTACGAAGAGGCGAAGGGTGCCTACCAGGCGGTCGTGACGCAGGGCAGCGACGCCGACAAACAGCGGGCGCGGCTGGCGCTGGCGCGTCTCTATCTGAATGAGAGCGACTTCCAGTCAGCCTACGACCAGATTGCCCCCCTCCAGGGTGCAGGCGGCGGCGGGACTGAGGCGGACTTCTTGCTGGCGCGTGCGCTCGCGAGCCTGGGCGATGCCGAGCAGGCGCTCGAGACCTACGGGCGCTATGTCGACGAGGGAGGCGTCGCTTCCGCGAACGCGCGGGCGGAGATGGCGTCCTTGCTGCTGTCGATGGGTCGTATCGATGAGGCGCAGCAGGAGGCCGAGGCGGCGCTCGGCGGGCTGCCCGCGAGCCTGCGGCTGAGCGTCATCCTGTCGACGGGACAGGGCCTGGAGGCGGCGGGCGCGACAACCGCGGCGATGAGCTGGTATCAGCGCCTGCTCGAGGGGAGCGATTCGGCGTTCGACAAAGCGCTTGCCCTCTACAAAGTGGGTTCGCTGAAGCGGTCGGCGGGAGTTGCCGGCTGGCAGAACGACCTCCAGACGGTGATCGCGCGCTACCCGATAACCGGCGCCGCTTCGAACGCGCTCGATGAGCTGCTGGAGGCGGGCGAGAAGGTGGACGCCTACGTCGAAGCGGTCGTCTACTATCGCCACTTCCAGAACGACGATGCCCTGCAGGCGTTCCGGCGCTACCTGGATGCCGAGCCCGCGGGGGAACATGCGGCCGCAGCCCACTACTACATCGCGGCCATCGACGAACGGCTGGGCGACGACGATGCTGCCCTTCAGGAGTACGCGAGATCGCTGGAGATAGACGCGTGGGGCGACCTGGCGGACAATGCCCTCTGGTGGAGGGGCCTGATTCTGGAGAAGCAGTCGCGGTGGCAGGAAGCGGACGACGCCTACGGGCGAATCCTGCTGTTCAGTCGCGTGTCTGAGTGGGCGGAGGACGCTGGTTTCCGCCACGGCCTGGTGCTCTACAAGCAGCAGAGGTATCTGGAAGCCGCGAACGCCTGGCGCAGCTTTGGGTCTGGCGAGGATGACAAGACGGCGACGCACGCGTTCTTCTGGGCGGCGAAGGCGGAGCTGGCGAACGGCGACACAGGCATCGCGAAGGCGCACCTGCGCGAGCTGGCGAGCGGCTGGCCTCTCGACTATTACGGGCTGCGGGCGGTCGCCCTGCTGTCGGAAATGGACAGGAAGGCGACGCCGTCACCGGCTCCTGGGAGCGACGACGCGGACGTCGAATCCTGGCTCGCCGCGGCGACGGGGCGGCAGCCGGTGCCGGTGTGGAGCGTCTGGCTGGATGGTCGTTGGGCCCGAGGACAGGAGTTGCTGAGCGTTGGCTTTCCGCGGTCGGCGGCGGCGGAGTTTCGCGACCTCATGTGGGCGCGTTTCGGCGACCCGATGGCGTTGTGGGCACTGGCCCAGTCGTACCGGTGGCTTGGCCTGACGGAGATGTCGTCGAGAAGCGCGCAGCTCATTCTCGAGAAGCTGTCGCCGGAGGAGCGGACGAAGGCGCCGCGGGCGCTGTTGCGCCTGGCCTATCCGCGGGACTACATGGGGCTGCTTGAATCGGCGGAGGAGTCGGAGGGAGTGTCGCCGCACGTGATGCTGGCGTTGATGCGCCAGGAGAGCTGGTTCGACCCGCTGGCCGGCTCCGGCGCCGGGGCAACGGGCCTGACGCAGGTGATTTCGCCGACAGGACGAGAGATAGCCGGCGACCTCGGCGTGAGCGACTTCGCCAACGCCGACCTGCTACGGCCGGTCGTGAGCGTCCGCTTCGGCGCGCACTATCTACAGAAGCAGCTTGACGCCTTCGATGGCAACCTCTATTACGCGCTCACCGCCTACAACGCGGGGCCAGGCGCTGCCGAGAGATGGCGGGAGGCATCGGGCGACGACGTGGACCTTTTCCTGGAGCAGGTTGACGTGGGCGAGGCGAACCTGTACGTGCGGTTGGTGATGGAGAACCTGGCGATGTATCGCTATCTATACGAAGGCGCTCCACGACCCTCGCTGCCGCAGTAGTCGCGGGGACGGCCGGAGTCCTCGACAATTGACACCCCCAAGCAGCTACTCTATCATTGTGTTCGGACAGACAGCTGAAGGAAAGTGAAGTGCCAAAACGCACCTACCAGCCAAAACGCATTCCGCGGAAGCGAGTCCACGGATTTCTTGCCCGCATGAGCACGCGCGCCGGGCGCCTCGTGCTGCGAGCGCGCCGTTCGAAGGGCCGCCACCGGCTGACGGTCTAGAGCGCGGCCCAGACCTTGGGCCGGGCCATATGCGAAGGGAACAGCGTCTCAGGAAGAGCAGCGATTTCGCCACGGCCTATCGAGAAGGGCGGTCCTTCTCCAGCAGGTTTCTGGTGATACGGCCGCGGGCCAACGGTCTGCCCCACAATCGCTACGGCTTCGTTACGTCGCGCGCCGTCGGCAAGGCGGTGACGCGGAACAGGCTGCGGCGACGGCTTCGCGAGGCAGTCCGGTCGCTTTCTCTAGTGAACGGTTGGGACGTGGTTGTGATAGGACGCCGGAGCGCGGCGGAGGCGATTTACGGACAGATTCGGGAGTCGCTGGCTGCGCTGCTGGAGCGGGCGGGGCTGCTGGCAGAGGTACCGGGAGACGAGGCGGCGGAGAAGGCCGGAGAGAAGTGAAGAGATTAGCGCTGGGCGCAATACGATTCTACCAGCGGTCGCTGTCGCCGTTTCGGCCGCCGGCCTGCCGCTTTCAGCCGACATGCTCGGAGTACGGGCACGAGGCCATCGAGCGGCACGGCGTGATGAGAGGCGGCTGGCTGACTGTCCGTCGATTGGGTCGCTGTCATCCATTCCACAGGGGCGGCTACGATCCCGTTCCTGAATAGTGGGGCCCGAAGCCCCATGTTTCACGTGAAACATGTCGCCTCAGGCGACTGCCGGAGGGGTAAGATTCAGATATCGCGCGACGTGAAGGCCCTGGGAATGGGTCTTCTCTCCCTGGCGTTCCTCCTCGCATTGACCGCCTGCTCAGGCATAGCCTCTCCTCGGGGTTGGGCGAGCCCGCAGTTTGCCGACAACATGCTTCTGGCGCCGTTGAACCACGATGCGCTCATTGCCGTCGATCTAGAGGCGGGCGCGAAGGACTGGGAGTTCCCACCACCCAAGTCCGACGTATCGCTGCAGGCGCTGTACGCGACGCCGGCGGTATCGCAGGGGATCGTGTTCGTCGGGGGCTACAACGGGACGCTGTACGCGCTGGACATGGCGGACGGCAGCGAGAAGTGGTCGCAGGCCACCGGTGGGCACATCATCGGCGGGCCGGTTACCGGTGAGGGCACCGTTTACGTCGGCTCTGCGGACAGTTGTCTGTACGCTTTCGCGGTAGGCAGCGGAAATCAGCGCTTCGACCGGATTTGCACAGGCGCGAAGATATGGTCGACGCCGGTGGTGAGCAGCGGCGTGGTCTACTTCGGCTCGATGGACAAGAAGGTATATGCAATCGACGCCGTGAGTGGTGAGTCGCACTGGCCTCAGCCTTTCAAGGCGGATGGGGCGATAGCCTCGACGCTGGTTGTTGACGGCGGAACGGTGTACGTGGGCGGGCTGGACAACTACATGTACGCTCTGGACGCGTCAAACGGGGAGATGCGCTGGCGGTTCAAGGCGGACGATTGGATCTGGGATCGGGCGCTGGTGAGCGGGGGCACGGTCTACTTCGGGACGCTCGGCGGCAAGGTGTATGCGCTGGATGCGTCTAACGGGCAACTGCGCTGGGAGAAGCCCTTCCAGGGGGATGGCGTGGTCCGGGGCGGTCCGGCGATGGTTGGCTCGACGCTTGTGGTGGCGACCGACAAGGGCAACGTATACGGACTGAACGCCAGCGGGGGCAGTCAGGTGTGGTTGCAGCAGGCGGGATCGGGAGTGCTGTCGGACCTGGTGGTCGACGGCGAGATGGTGTACTACAGCACGAAGAGCGGCGACGTGGAGAAGGTGGACGCGGCAGACGGGACGATCACAAGCGTGCAGGTACCGGAATAGCACAGGCTCTATCAGGTCGGTAAGACGTGGATATAGTCACTCTCCTCTGGAACTGGGTATTGGTCAATCCGATGGCCAATGCCCTTGTGCTGCTCAATAACGCATTGTTCGGCAGCTTCGGGCTGGCGATCATCATCTTCACGGTGTTTATGCGGGGGATCACCTTCCCGCTGACGCTGCGACAACTGCGCTCTTCGCGCGCGATGTCGGCGATGTCGGGGCGATTGCAGGAGATCCAGAAGAAGCACAAGGACCCGAAGCGTCGCTCTGAGGAGACGATGAAGATCTACCGGGAGGCGGGCGTGAACCCGTTGGGGTGCCTGCTGCCGATGGTCGCGCAGTTGCCGATCTGGTTCGCGCTGTACAGTGTGTTGCGGCTCACCGTCGGTGACGTGCCCGAGAGCACGATCAGTCTGTCGCAGCACCTGTACCCGTGGTCGTTCATCCAGCACGCGGTGCCGCTGAGCAACAAGTTTGTGGGCCTGAACCTTGGGCAGCCGAATGTGATTCTGGCGGTTCTGACCGGCGCGACGATGTTTGTCCAGCAGAAGATGACGACGCCGCCGGCGATGGACGAGAAGTCGGCATCGATGAACAGCACCATGCTGTGGATGATGCCGTTGATGTTCACGTACTTTGCGATTTCCTTCCCCAGCGGGCTGGCCCTATACTGGGTCGTGTCGAGCGTGGTGAGCATTGTGCTGCAATACGTGTACGTGGGCGCGGGCGGGCTCACGTGGCGCAATCTCTTCTCGCTCCAGCCCGTTCCTGCCTCGAAGTCGGCGGCGTCGAAGGTGGCGCCTGAGGCGCAGAAGGCGGAGCCGGAGGAGGAAGAAGACGAGGATACGGAAGCGGCGGAAGGCATAGCCGACGAGCGCCGCTACAGGAAGAGGTCCCGTCGTGGCAAGCGTAGACGCAAGCGGTAAGACAGTCGAGGAAGCGATAGAGAAGGCACTGGCGGAGCTGGGCCTGGAACGGACGCAGGTGGAGGTGGAGGTAGTCAAGGAGGGGCGTTCGGGGATACTGGGCATCGGCGGAGAAGAGGCGAGGGTCATCGTGACGCCGAAGGGCGAGGCGGCGGCGGTTGAAGGCGTCGAGAGCGTCGAAGGCGTCGGGCACGATGAAGGGGACGAGGGAGACATCGAGCTGGCGGTTGAGGTCCTGGAGAAGCTGCTGTCGCTCATGGAAGTGGATGCGACAGTGCGCGTGCGGCAGCCGGAGACTCCCGGCGACGGCGCGGCGATCGTGAAGGCGGTACTGGATATAAGCGGCGACGATTTGGGGGTCCTGATCGGGCGCCGGGGCGATACCCTGGCCTCGCTGCAGTACCTTGTGAACCTGGTCGTAGGGCGGAAGCTGAAGGCGAAGGCGGGGTTCGGCGTGGATGTGGCGGGGTACCGACGGCGGCGGGAGGAGTCGCTGAAGAGCCTGGCGCTGCACATGGCGGAACGGGTAAGGGACACGGGCCACCTTATGACGTTGGAGCCGATGCCGCCGAACGAGCGCCGAATCGTCCATCTGGCACTGGCGCAGGATGCGTCGGTCATTACGGAGAGCATCGGCGAGGGCGAGAACCGCAAGGTGGTCATCCGGCCGGCGCGATAGGAGCGCCGGTTCTTGATAGAACGGGGCCCGAACGACGGCGGGCCGTCGCAACCTCACACTGTTATGACTGCCCCTGATTTCCTGATCATCGGTCATGTGGCGAAGGATGTCGTCGAGGGCGGCTGGCGCCCGGGCGGCACGGTGACCTATGCCGCGACGCAGGCGTCGAGGCTGGGCCTGCGCACGGGCGTGATCACGCGAGCTTCGGAGGACGTCGATCTGGCCCGGCACCTGCCGGACGTGTGTGTTCACCGCGTGCTTTCCGAGATGACGACTACGTTCGAGAACCGCTATTCGGAAGGGCGCCGGGTGCAGTACGTTCGGGCGCAGGCGCCGCCGATTGGAGCGGAGCACGTGCCGCAGGAGTGTCGCGATGCGAGGATTGTGCTGCTGGGGCCGCTGCTGGGCGAGGTGCCGATAGGGCTGGCAAGGCTTTTCCGGGGGGCGATGATCGGTTTTTGCCCGCAGGGGTGGCTGCGAGAGGTGCGGCCGGATGGGCTGGTGGTGCGAAGGCCGTGGGCGAAGCCGGCTTGTCTGCGGGGCGCGAGCGTGGTCGTGGTGTCAGAGGAGGACATCGAGGATGATGACGGGGCGCTGGAGCAGTGGCAGGGGGAGTCGCCGATCGTCGTGGTGACGGGAGGAAGAGGGGGCGCCCGCATCTATGTGAATGGCCGCTGGCGGAAGATCGGCGCTTTCCCGCACGAGGAAGTGGACGCGACGGGCGCGGGCGACGTGTTCGCGGCGGCGTTCATGATTGCTCTGGATGAGACGAAGGACGTGGCCGGGTCGGCGCGGTTCGCGGCCGCCGCCGCAGGGGTGAGTGTGGAGGGGGCGGGGACGACGAAGGTGGCGAGACGCGAGGAGGTGGAGGCCGCGCTGGCGAGGCACCCGGAGGTAGTGCTGGAGTGATCGTTGCGATTGCGAACCAGAAGGGCGGCGTCGGCAAGACGACGACGGCGATAAACCTGGGCGCGTGCCTGGCGAATCGGGGTCTGCGGGTGTTGCTGGTGGACGCCGACCCGCAGGGGAACGCGACGGCCGGCCTGGGGCTGGACGGGCGGTCGGGAGCGAGCCTGTACGAAGTGCTCGTAGACGGGCTAGCGGTGGCCGGTGCAACGGTCGAGACGTGCCAGGAGGGACTCTGGCTTCTGCCATCGATGGCGGACCTGGCGGGGGCTGAGGTGGAGCTGGTGCCGGTGGCGGAGAGGGAGTTCCGGTTGCGAGAGGCGCTGGCGGGCGTGGCGTCCGTGTATGACGTGGTGATGATCGACTGCCCGCCGTCGCTGGGGTTGCTGACGGTGAACGCGCTGACGGCGGCCGACCGGGTAATAGTGCCGGTGCAGTGCGAGTACCTGGCGCTGCAGGGGCTGGGACGGCTCGTGGAGACGCTGGAGTTGGTGCGGCAGAACTTGAACCGCAAGCTTCGATTGCAGGGGCTGCTGCTGACGATGTACGACGGCCGGACGAACCTGTCGCGGCAGGTGGTCGAGGAGGTGCGCGGGCATTTTCCGAACACGTTTCGGGCGGTGATTCCGCGCAGCGTGCGGGTGAGCGAGGCGCCCAGCTACGGGCTGCCGATGCGCGCCTACGACCGGTCGTCGAGGGCGGGCAAGGCGTACGAGGCGCTGGCCGACGAGGTGATGGCGGCATTGGGCATGGCACAAGCCTAAGGAGAGAGGCAGATGGCAAGAGGAAAGACGGGGCTGGGGAGAGGTCTCGGGGCGCTGATACCAGGCCCGGCGCCGTCACGGGAGTCGGTAGACGTGGATCTCATCGTGTCGAACCCGTTTCAGCCGCGGTTCGGCATCGAGGCGGCGGCGCTGGAGGAGCTGGCGGAGAGCATCCGTCGGCACGGGGTGTTGCAGCCGCTGCTGGTGAGTCGAATGGAGTCCGACGGCCCTGGGGCGCCGACGTACCGGGTGATAGCGGGCGAGCGGCGTCTGGAGGCGGCGAAGCTGGCGGGTCTGACGCAGGTGCCGGTGGTGGTCAAGGAGACGACGGGGCGGGAGGGGCTGGAGCTGGCGCTGGTGGAGAACCTGATGCGCCAGGACCTGAACCCGCTGGAGGAGGCGCAGGCGTACCGTCGATTGGTGGAGGAGTTCGAGCTGAGCCAGGCGGAGGTATCGTCGCGGGTAGGGCGGAGCCGCTCGGCGGTGGCGAATGCGCTTCGTCTTCTGAACTTGAGCGATGAGCTGCGGGCCAGTCTCGGCCGTAATGAGATAAGCGAGGGGCATGCGCGCGCGATCCTGAGCCTGCCGGAGGAGGTGCGTCGACAGGCGTGGGAGCGAGTGGTGCAGAAGGGGCTGTCGGTGCGGCAGGCGGAGGAGATGGCGCGCGACTGGCCGCTTGAGGGGCGGAAGCCGCGGGGGCGCAGGCAGACGGCGCGCAACGCGGAGATCGAGGCGCTGGAGGAGCGGCTACGGGTGGCGCTGGGGACGCGGGTGAGCCTGGCGAGGGGGCGTCGCGGCGGGCGGATCACGATTCACTTCTTCAGCGACGAGGAATTGGACGGGCTGCTGGAGCGGCTGGGCGTGACGGAGCGATGACGATGGGTGAGCGTGAAGACCTCGTCGAGAAGCTGGCGGCGGCGCCGGACCGAGTTGCGAAGTTGATCGAGGGGCTGAGTGAAGAGGCGCTGCGACGGCGGCCGGCGGAAGGCGAGTGGTCGATGAAAGAGGTGTGCGGACACCTGGTCGAGGACGCGCGCACCTGGCAGGAGCGCGTCACGCTGGTGACGACGCAAGCTGACGCGTATTTGAAACGTTACGATCCAGAGGCCGGCGTGCGCGAAGGTGGATACCAGGAAGCGCCAATCGAAGAGACGATGGACGAGTTCCGGCGTGTCCGGGGCCAGACCATCGAACTGCTGTCGGGTCTATCGGCGGAGGGCTGGGAGCGCACGGGAAGGCACTGGTCGGAAGGGGAGATGACGGTCGCGAAGGCGTGCGAGATAGCGCTGGAGCACGCGGAGATGCACCTGGAGCAGTTGCGGGAGACGCGGGATAAGGTGACTTCGTAGGTTGTCGACGGACGGGTTTCAGCCCGCCGGGTAAGCGAGGCAGTTTTGAATTGAGCCGAGACTGGAAAGTCTCGGCTACGTTGTCTCTTGGGGCGGGCCGAGGGCGAGGCCGATGAGTCGCTGGGCGAGGCGGGCGGCAAGGGAGGCGCAGGCCGGCGGGCCCAGGGCCGGCGCCAGTTCCATGAGGTCGAAGCCGACGATTCTCCTCTCCTCGGCCAGCTT
>DATLAX010000211.1:0-5389 GCA_035527215.1 Dehalococcoidia bacterium | reverse complement strand
TGGGAAGAGGCATTAGCTACACTCTGCTCGCGATCGTGATCTATTTCTGGTTTTCGTCTTTCGAGGTCTCCCGGATTTTCCAGGGCTGGGGCGACAAGGTCTTGGGTCCCGCGCTAATCCTGATCGGCCTTGTTATGTTCGGGGCTGTAACGATCAATCTAGGAAACAACAGCCAGACGATCGAGAGAATGAGATTCTGGCTGGCGGACAAGGGCCATCTGGGATCGGTCGGATTGGGTATGTTGTTTGCCTTCGCTTTCTGCCCGTACAGCGGCGCGCTGTTTTTCGGCATACTGATTCCGCTGGTGCTCGATTCCAGGGGAGGTTTGGCTCTGCCGCCGCTTTTCGCCGTCGGCACCGCCTTGCCGGTATTAGTATTCGCAGTCCTTATCGCTTTCAGCATGCAGGCCGTCGGCAAGGCATTCCAGGCGGTACAGAAAGTGGAGAAGTGGATCAGATACGGAATAGCGTCCGTGTTCGTCTTGGCCGGAATTTACTATACCCAATATCTCGCTAAATATCTGAGCAGTCTCTGAGGCGCCATGAACAACGAGGAAAACGAATCGGGGCTCTCCCACGCGGGGGCGGCGGCACGGAGTTCGGCTGACAGTGTCCGTGGGGCCGCTGCTACACCTATCACCCGGGCTGAGTCGTCGATGGGCCTGGATGTGCAGTCTTCGTCCCGAGATCGGCGGCGTGCGCAGCAGTTATGTCGGCTGCGTGAACCGGAGGCACCGTGAAGCCCACAACCGTCCTCTTCGTCTGCACCCACAACGCATCCCGCAGCCAGATGGCCGAGGGTTTCCTGCGCCACGACGGCGGCGATGCCTTCGAGGTCATGAGCGCCGGCACCGAGCCGGGCGAGCTGCACCCGCTGGCCGTCGAGGTGATGACAGATGAGGGGATCGACATCAGCGGGCAGCGCGCCAAGTCCGTCGACGACTTGGTCCAGCAGCAATTCGACTACGTCATCACGGTCTGCGACGACGCCAATGAAGCTTGCCCATTCTTCCCAAACGCGGCCAACAGGTTGCACTGGAGCTTCCCCGACCCCTCAGCAGCCGGAGGCACACGCGAGGAGCGGCTCGCCGTCTTTCGGCAGGTCCGCGACGGCATCAGGGCCCACGTAGTGCAGTTCATCGCAGCGGTTCCACCCAAAGGAGGCCACTTTCCATGACCGCCATTGAGGCCGGGCGGCCCCGTGTCGCCGAACGTCTTTCCATCCTCGACCGCTTTCTCGCCCTCTGGATCATCCTCACCATGGCCTTTGGAGTGGCGCTCGGCAATCTATTTCCCAGTGTCGCCGACGCCATCAACTCCGCCAGTATCGGCACCACCTCCATCCCCATCGCCATCGGCCTCCTGTGGATGATGTACCCCGTCCTGGCGAAGGTCCGCTATGAGGAGCTGGGCAAGGTGAGAGGCGCCTGGAAGATGTTCAGCGTCTCTCTCATCCAGAACTGGCTCATCGGGCCTGTCATCATGTTCGCCCTCGCCTGGCTCCTCCTGCCCGACCAGCCGGAGTACCGCACGGGGCTGATCATCGTCGGCCTGGCGCGCTGCATCGCCATGGTGCTCATCTGGAACCTGCTGGCGGAGGGCGACAACGAGTACGCAGCCGTGCTGGTGGCGCTGAACTCCGTCTTCCAGGTGCTCTTCTACTCCCTGTACGCCTACTTCTTCGTGACCGTCGCCAGCTCCTGGTTCGGCGGCGGCCAGGAGGTCCACATCAGCTTCTGGGAGGTGGCGAGAAGCGTCCTCATCTTCCTCGGCGTGCCGCTGGTCGCCGGCATGATCACGCGCTACGTCGGCATCAGGCGCAAGGGCCGCGACTGGTACGAAGGCGTGCTCATGCCGCGTCTCGGCCCGACGGCAATCATCGGCCTGCTCTTCACCATCGTCGTGATGTTTGCGCTCAAGGGCGAGTACATCCTCGACGTGCCATTCGACGTGCTGCGGATCGCGGCACCGCTGCTGCTCTACTTCCTCATCATGTTCGGTGTGTCGTTCCTCGTGTCCTGGCGATTGCGTTTTCGCTACGCGGAGACGGCGACGCTATCCTTCACGGCGGCGAGCAACAACTTTGAGCTGGCGATAGCGGTGGCGATCGGCGTCTTCGGCATCGAATCGGGGCAGGCGCTGGCGGCGGTCGTGGGGCCGCTGATCGAGGTGCCGGTGCTTATCGCGCTGGTATACGTGGCGCTCTGGGCGCGCCGCTTCTTCTTCGACGCCGATGGCCGGGCGAAGCCGCTGTCCTTGTCGGAAGCGCCGGCTGCCGCGACGGAAGAGCCTTGACCAATGTCCAGGTGGTAAGATTGCCCTGTGCAGACAGCGAAGGAGGTGTGCCATGAAGAGAAACGTCGGCGGCCTTGATCGCGTCATTCGCCTGTTGGTCGGCGTCTTTCTCATTGGACTCGGCCTCGGGGCAATCCGCGGCAAAGGCGGCCTCATCGTGGCCATCGTCGGGCTGATCCTCCTGATGACGAGCCTGACCGCTTTCTGCGGGCTCTGCGTGCCGCTGAAGGAAGATCGATATGAGCCACCGCGAGCCTGACCGAGAAGCTTGAGCATGCTTGAAGAGATCCTGGACAGCATCAAGCAGGACGATGCGGTAAAGGACGCGCGCGGCAACTCCACCTGGATCGCCGTCTGGAGCCGCTACTGCGGCCTGGCCTCAACGTTCGCCGCGTCGGAGTACGACGAGACCGGCGGCACAATCCTCAGCAACGACTTCGAGAGCCTGACCGGCACGAGCGCGCGCGAGCTGGCCCGCTCTTGTCTCTCGAACGACCCCCTGGATGCCGCACTGGGCATGGCGGCCCTCAACTCCCTGATTGACGTCGACGAGTCGCAATGCGAGGAGCGAAACGGTCGCGACGTCCTCCTGGAGCGCTCGACCGGCCGGAACGTTGTTCTCGTCGGGCACTTCCCGTTTGTGCCGGAGCTGCGAGCGGCCGCCGGGCGGCTCTCCGTGCTGGAGCTGCGACCGCGGGCGGGCGACCTGCCGGCGGCGGAGGCGGAGCGCGTAATCCCGGAAGCGGAGGTCGTCGCCATCACGGGCACCACCTTCGTGAACCACACAATCGAGCCGCTCCTCGGCTACTGCCGGCCGGAGGCGCTGGTCATCCTCCTCGGCCCGACGACGCCGCTTTCGCCGGTCCTCTTCGAATACGGCGTCGACATCATCTCCGGCGCCCGCGTCGCGGACCCGCCGCTCGTGCTGCGACAGGTCGGCAATGGCGCAGGCTTCCGCGAGATGCAGGGCGTGCGACGCCTCACCATGCAACATCCGGGCAAATTGGAGTCTCATCATCGGGGAAGACCACTGTCCTGACGCCCCACACTTCCGATAATCCATACGAGAGTGTGACTTATGGCAAGGGCCGGTAACGCCAGCAACGCCAACGCCGACGCGGCCGCTGCAGAGCGACGGCGCGATCCCCCGTCCACTGAAGTGGCAGCGGCGCTCCTGCCGCTGCACGCCGCAAATGACCAGCGCACGCTCGCGGAGGCTATCGGCGCGCTCATCGATCCCCTTGAGGAGGACGCCGCCGTCTGCGCCTTCCTCGACGACGGCAGCGGCACGCTCGTTCCTTTCGTGAGCGGAGAGCAGCCGCTGTCACGGGTGGCGAGTATCCGCCTGCCGGTCACGCAAAGCGGCCCGCTTTCTCACGTCTTCGAGACAGGCGAGATCGTCGTGCTGGACAGTCTGGTCGACCTGGTCGGGGAACAGGTACCGGACCTGCCGGCTCGGCGCATCCTTCTCCTGCCCTTGCAGTGGGAGGAGGAGAAGCTGGGCATCGTCCTCTTCTTCGACCAGGGACGTACGAGTGTCGATCTCTATCCCCGACTTGCCGAGCACGTCGCCCTCGCCCTCGTCCGCATGCGCGCGCTCGATCAGCACTTCCGCTTCGGCGGCATCGACCCGTCGCACTGGCTGTTCGACCGCGAGTGGCTGCGGCTGCGCGTCGAAGAGGAGGTCGACCGCGCCCAGCGCTACGGCCACCCGCTGACGCTGCTGCTGTTCCTGTTCGAGAACCTGGACGAGATCACGCGGAACGTCGGCAGACACCAGACGGAGGTGTTCTTGCGCCGGGTCGCCGCAGTGGTCCGCAACCAGATACGGAGCCCAGACGTGCTGGCAGGTTACGGCAAGGCCAGCATCGCCGTCCTCATGCCGGAGACGGAGAAGCCGGCGGCCGTCGCCGCGCAGCTCCGCATCGCCGCCCGTCTGTCCAAGATGAGGTTGCCGGCCGACGCCACGGCGCCGATGCCCGTCCTCCTCCTCGCCGCCGCCACCTGCCCCGACGACGCGCAGTCGGCCGCCGACCTTGTCGACGCCGCGGAGTCCCGCCTCACACCGTACGAGGAAGGCGCTCGACTGCAGGAGACGGCCTGAGCGCACGGTCCGCGCGCAAGACGCATGCGGCCCCACATGGAGATCGTCGTCCGGGAACGCGGGGCCCACGTCTCCTTCGTCCTTTGCGGTGTTGCGCTACACGCGAAGATGACCGTCGCCGATCTCCTGAACCTGGACCTGACTTACGCGCCCCCCTTCGCGAGCGTCCTGGAGGGCATCCAGCTCGCCGCCCAGGAGCTCAAGCGACATTCGCTCGCCCCCGAATAGGCCCGCAGCACGGATTGAGGCCGGCAGACTGCGAATGCGTGTTGACGCTTCCACGTTTACCGATGTACCCTCGCAACACGTCCCCGGGAGCACTGCTCAGGAAACTACGGAGGTTCTTTCGATGCGCACACGCGACTCAGCTATCCCCGTGGGCCTTGCCGTTGCCCTAGTAATTGCCTTCATCTCCGTACTCGCCCTGATCGCGGCCGGCGGTCCAGGCATTCCGCGCTACGGCGAGCCGGCCGCCGCAGAGGGAGCGGTTCCCGGTGGGAACAGTGCAGCGATCACGAGCGGCGACTCCCTCCAGCCCGCGCTCAGCGCCGACGGCCGCTACGTCGCCTTTGCCTCGGCCGCCTCGCCCAGCGGCGATCGTTCCCTGTCGGACGACCCTACTCTCCTCTCCCACACCATCAGCGCAGGCGGTCGCCACACCTGCGGCGTGAGGACGGACGGCACCGTGGCCTGCTGGGGGTGGAACGACTACGGGCAGGCGACGCCCCCCGCCAGCACCTTCACACAGGTCAGCGCGGGCGATTATCACACCTGCGGCGTGATGACGGACGGCACCCTGGCCTGCTGGGGGTGGAACGATTACGGACAGGCGACGCCCCCCGCCGGCACCTTCAGCCAGGTCAGCGCGGGCTGTTATCACACCTGCGGCGTGATGACGGACGGCATCCTGGCCTGTTGGGGGAGGCACGTCGAGGGGCAGGCGGCGCCCCCCGCCGGCGCCTTCACCCAGGTCAGCGCGGGCTGGATTTA
>DATLAX010000210.1:0-3303 GCA_035527215.1 Dehalococcoidia bacterium | reverse complement strand
CAGGCGGCGAGCAGGAAGCGTGCGGCGGTGCCGGCCTCGGCGCAGTACACGTCAGCCTCCCGGGCCGGGATGCGGCCGGCGGCGCCCTGCACGCGCCAGCCCTCCGCCCCCTTGTCCACTGAGAAGCCGAGGCTGCGCAGCGCGGTCGCAAAGGCGCGTGTGTCATCGGCGGCCAAGGCGCCCGTGAGCGTCGATTCTCCGCGCGCCAGCGCCGCGAGGAGCAACGCCCGATTCGTGATGCTCTTGGACCCGGGAACGGTGACCTCGGCGTCGAGTCCCGGTCGCGCCAGGCGGATCTCGCGGGCGTCGCGCTTGTCGGAGGGCGCGGTCATCTCGTCACGGCGATGCTACCTCGGGCCCCCCGAGTCGCAACGTGTAGGACTCGAAGGCGAAGGCCACGTGCATCCCGGCGCGCTCATAGACCCGCAGCGGCTGCGCCGCGCCCTCGGCGTCGACGCCGAGCTCAGCGCGCCGCTGGCCACGCCGCGCCAGCTCGGAGAAGGCGTGCGCGAGAAGCGCGCTGCCGATGCCTCGGCAGCGCCACGGCCGGCGTACGCCCAGCCCCTTGATCCAGCCGACGTCGCCGTGGTCGTAGGCGACGAGGCCGCCCGCGGCTTGATCGCCGTCCCAGGCGAGGAACCAGAGGCTGGGGTCGAAGTCACTGTGGCCCCTGAGCTGCGTCTTCCATGCATCGAAGGGCTCGTCGGTGCGCCAGAAATCGTCGGCGAACGCTTCCTGCATGGTGGTGTGCATGACGCGTTCGTCCTCATCGGGGCGAAAGTCTCTGATGGTGATGCCCTCCGGCACGGGCCCGAGGGCGGCTGGGGTCTCCAGATCGGCCGCCATCCGGTAGACGGTCCGCACCAGCTGGAAGCCGCGTTGCCGCAGCAACTCGCGCTTGGCGTCATTGACGGTGATGCAGAAGATGCTGAGCGTGGCGTCGTGATGGTACCCGCGTGCCCGCGCCAGCTCGTCCGCACGGCGCTCGACGAAGCTGAGCAGGCGCCCTGCCAATGCAGGTTCGTCCCGCCCCGGGTGCACCCAGAAGTCGGCTTCGAGGTCGCCGGTGCGAAGTTGGTCGCCCGTGTAGGCGTAGCCCACGAGGTGCCCGTCGGCGGCGAGCGCCACCCATGCGTCGCGGCTCAGATCGAAGCCGTCCAGGGCCCAATCGCCCTCGATGTCCTGCGTCGTCGTGTCGGGACCGCCGATCTCAGCTGCGTCGCAGGCGTTCAGCAGATCGACGACGACGACGAGATCGCTGGGTTCAGCTCCTCGGATGCGGCTTGGCACGGCGCTCATGCTACGGATGCTACACTACCCCCTCACTGTCGCCGCGTTTGGGCGTCGCCCTCACGGGAATGCCGGTAGCGACAGTTCCCGCAAGCGGCAGGCTCAAGGAGGCGGCATGAACGTCGGCAGATGCCCCGGTCAGGACCGCATCAACTGGACAGCGGACGATATCTTCGACGTGCGCTGCCCGCAGTGTGGTGGGGCCATCGAGTACTTCAAGGACGACCAGCGTCGCAAGTGCCCGAGTTGCGGCGTGAGCGTCGAAAACCCGCGCTTCGACAACGGCTGCGCGCAGTGGTGCGCCGCCGCGGAGAACTGCTCCATCATGCGCGGCGTGATCATCGAGGACGAACCAGCGCCTCAGGCGTAGCGCTTCTGGCGCTGGGTGCGATAGCGCGTTGGGAAAGCACCCGTCCTGATCCGGGATGCCCCGCTGTCAACGTGGGCACCCTCGCATTTCCGCAGTGTCGATTTGATTGCGCTGGACAATGAGACGCGCAGCTGGCCGCAGCCGATCGGGCGGCGAGGTCCACCGTACCGCCAGTCATAGATCGTTCGCCGGCTTTGCTACCATGTGGATGTGGGCGACATGAAGCAATTGACCGGAGGGATCGTATGGACTTGACACTCGATCGCGCCGCCGTGCAAGACGCGGTGGCGAAGCTGCGGTTTCGCACCCTGGCGTTCATCGACGGCGAGTCTCGCCCGTCGGTGAGTGGCGCCACCCTCCCCTCGTACAATCCGGCCAACGGCGAGAGGATCGCCGACATCGCCGCCTGCGACGCGGACGACGTCGAGGCTGCAGTCAAGGCGGCGCGCGCCGCCTTCGAGAGCGGCGTCTGGTCGGGGCTGAAGCCCGCCGAGCGCAAGGCCGTCCTGCTCGACTTCGCGGCGCTCCTTGAGGCCAATGCATTCGAACTCGCCCTCCTCGATTCACTCGAAGCGGGCAAGCCGATCGCCGACACGACGACGCTCGACATCCCCGACTCGATCGACTGCATCCGCTGGCACGCGGAGCTCACCGACAAGCTGTACGAGCAGGTGGCGCCGACGGGACAGGAGACCGTCGCACTGATCGTGCGCGAGGCTATCGGCGTGGTCGGCCTGATCGTGCCGTGGAACTTCCCCGCGCAGATGGCGGCATGGAAGATCGCCCCGGCGCTGGCGGCGGGCAACAGCATCGTTCTCAAGCCCGCCGAGCTGACCTCGCTGAGCGCGCTGCGCATGGCCGAGCTCGCCTCCGAGGCGGGCGTCCCGGCCGGCGTCTTCAATGCCGTCCCCGGCTACGGCCCGACGGCCGGAAGGGCGCTCGGGATGCACCCCGACGTCGACATGGTGGCGTTCACGGGGTCGACGGAGGTCGGCCGCCAAGTGCTGCGCTACTCGGCCGACTCCAACTTGAAGCGCGTCGTCCTCGAGCTCGGCGGCAAGAGTCCGCAGGTCGTGCTGGCCGACGCCCCCGACCTCGACTTGGTGGCGGAGAACGCGGCTTCGGCGGCCTTCTGGAACATGGGCGAGAACTGCAGCTGCGGCTCGCGCCTCGTCATCCATCGCAGCATCAAAGACGAGCTCGTCGAGAAGCTCAAGGCCATCGTCAGGACTTGGAAGATGGGCGATCCGCTCGACCCCGAGACGCGTATGGGTCCCATGGTCGAGCCGAAGCATCTGCAGAAGGTGCTGGGCTACATCGAATCCGGCAAGCGCGAGGGCGCTCAGGTCGCGCTCGGCGGCGAGCGTGTGCTCGAGGAGACGGGCGGCAACTACGTCGAGGTCACTATCTTCGACGAGGCCAGCAACCAGATGACGATCGCCCGCGAGGAGATCTTCGGCCCGGTGCTCACCGTCATCCCGGTGGACAGCGACGAGGAGGCGGTCGCCGTCGCCAACGATTCGCCCTACGGTCTGGCCGCCTCGCTCTACACCCGCGACCTGAAGAAGGCGCACCGTATCGCGCGCCGGCTGCGTGCGGGGAGTGTCTCTGTGAACTCCTTCACCGAAGGCGACAACTCGACG
>DATLAX010000209.1:0-2089 GCA_035527215.1 Dehalococcoidia bacterium | reverse complement strand
GTGCGCGAGCTGAGTCGCGAGATGGGACATCGCGGCTACCAGATCGACGTCTTCACCCGGCGCATTGAGCCCGATAGCCCATCTGTCGTCCACGCCGGCCCCAACGTACGCGTCGTCCACCTGCGGGCGGGCCCGGACGGCGCTGAGGGACGGCGGCAGCTCTACAACCATCTCCGCGACTTCGAGGATGACCTCCTGGCCTTCCAGCGGGCGGAGGGGATCTCGTACGACATCATTCACAGCCACTACTGGCTCTCCGGCCTGTTGGGCTTGCGTCTTCGGCAGCGTTGGGGCACACCCCTGGTCAACATGTTCCACACCCTCAGCGAGCTGAAGCGGCGCGCCAACGGCGGCAGCAACGAGTCGGCCGGTCGCATCGAAGTCGAGCGCCGGGTTGCGCGGGAGGCGGACGTCGTCGTGTGCGCCAGCGAGCACGAGAAACGCGCCCTCGTCGACATCTACGGCGCGCCCGAAGACCGCATAGCCGTCGTGCCCTGCGGCGTCGACCTCGGCCGCTTCCGCCCCCTCGACAAGGAGACCGCGCGGAGGTCGCTCGGCCTGAACGGAGAACGGATGATCCTCTTCGTCGGCCGGATGGAGCCGCTGAAGGGCCTCGACATCCTACTCGGCGCCGCGGCCCACCTCGACGACGAACCCGCCTTCCGGGTGCTTGTTGTCGGCGGCGACGGGAACGGCAGCGACGAGCTGTCGCATCTGCGGCACCTGAGCGCTGACCTCGGCATCGCGGACCGCGTCGACTTCATGGGGCCCGTCGGCCACGATACGCTGCCGCTCTACTACAACGCCGCCGACGTCTGCGTCGTCCCCTCGTACTACGAGAGCTTCTGCCTGGTCGCCCTGGAGGCGATGGCCTGCGGCACGCCTGTCGTGGCGTCGCAGGTAGGTGGGCTGAACGTGACCGTCAAAGACGGCGAAACGGGCTACCTCATACCGCGGCCCTGCCCCCAGCCGTTCGCGGAGCGCGTCGCCATGCTGCTCGCCGACGAGGAACTGCGGCGCAGCTTCGGCAAGACCGCGACCAAATCGGTCTCAGGCTTCGGTTGGGATAACGTCGCCGACGCAATCGAAGGCATCTATCAGCGACTTCTCGCCGGTCGCAACGGCCCGCGCGCCGCCGCGACGGCCACCGATCGACAGGCATGATCAGAGTGCTGAGAACGCCATGATCGTCGATTTTCACACTCACGTCTTCCCGCCCGACGTCTGCGGCGACCGCGATGAGTGCCTGAGACTCGACCCCACCTTCGCGATGCTCTACGGCGACCCCAAATCGAAGCTCGCCACCGCCGACGACCTCCTCCGCAGCATGGACGAGGCCGGCGTCGACGTCAGCGTCGTCCTCAACTTCGCCTGGCAGGATGGCGACCTCTGCCGCAGGACCAACGACTACATCCTCGAAGCCGCGGCAGCCGGCGGCGGCCGCCTCGTCCCCTTCTGCCTCTTCGCCCCCAACGACGACGCCCGCGACGAAATCGAACGCTGCGTCGGGCTCGGCGCGCGCGGCCTCGGCGAGCTGCGTCCCCAAAGCCAGGGCTACGACCTCGACGGCGGCCCCGAAGCCGGACTGCTGGCGCAGGCAGCCGCCGCCCACGACCTGACGCTGCTGTTTCACGTGACAGAGCCCGTCGGGCACGCCTACCCGGGCAAGGAAGGCCAGCCGCTCGACTCCCTCTACCGCTTCATCGAGAAGACGCCGTCGGCAAAGGTCGTCGCCGCGCACTGGGGCGGCGGCCTCCCCTTCTACACGCTGATGCGCCGGGGCCACAGGACGCTGGCGAACACCTACTTCGACACGGCGGCCACGCGATTCCTCTACCGTCGCGAGGTCTTCCGCCACGCCGTCGACCTCGTCGGCGCCGAGCGCGTCCTCTTCGGCAGCGACTTCCCCCTGCTGTCGCAGTCGCGCTGCCTGCGAGAGGTCGAGGGAGCGCCACTGGACGACAAGGAGAGGCAACTGGTGCTGGGCGAGAACGCCCGCCGCCTGCTGGGGCTCCCATGAGAGAGAAGAAGACCCGCCCGCCGGCAGCCAGGGAAAACAACCTGCGCCTGTTCGTCGCCTGCGAGCTGC
>DATLAX010000208.1:0-8402 GCA_035527215.1 Dehalococcoidia bacterium | reverse complement strand
ACAGGATCGTGTGCTTGGGAGTCTTGATATCTTTGGAAATATAGGCGACCGCCGTGATGTTGGTCGCCAACGGGCATGGGCTTATGGAGGTCAGGACTCCCAAGAGAAAGGCCGACAAGACCGGGATGTTGTAGTTGTCTATTAACGTGTTGATGAAGTCGACCATATTCCTACCGTTCGCGGAGTAGCTTCTTGAGCTCGGCCTCGAAGTAATCCATGTATTGCTGTTCATTGCTGACGAGTCGCCAGACGGTCGCGTCCTCGTGGATGTTGTCATTCCCGGCAGTGATGGCGTTAACGAAGAGGGAGGAACTGCGAGCCTGGTATTTCATCACGATATCCTCGTTTATCGGCAATTCGCCGTTGATATCGAGAAAAACGATCGTGCCGTTCTTGTATTCCTCCGGGAATCTCTCCTTGATGGTCTTGAGGGCGTACTCGCCGACAGTGACACACGACCAGCACTGTCGGGTGCCGTGGAAGTGGACGACCTCGATCTTCTCGGCCGGTTGGCCGCTCGATGTATTAGCCGTCGAATCCGACGACTTGGGCGATCCTGCGAAACTAACGATCGCCAGAAGTGCGAGAATTCCGATACCGACTGCTATTCCGATAATTGTTTTCTTGTTCATATTCAAGAACCACCTCAGCGTTAAGTGGATCGAAGATCATCCGACCCCTTATTGCGCCCCTTACGGTCCGGAAAACCGCGAGCTTCTCCTCCCGATAGACCTCGGCCCTTGATGGGTCCGGGAAGCTCAAATGAAGCCGCTTCCCGCATTCGGGAAAAACGGGCAGCTCTCGTTTGCTCGCCGCAGCCCATGCGCAGGCTTGCATCGACGGTTGGATGCGCCGTGCCAGGCCAGGCCTTCTCCCATCGCCGCCATCTGCCGCCTAGCGTCTCACCGCGCCCGCGATGATCCCCTCGACGTCGGCGGCGTTAGGAACCCGCCCCGCAAGCACAACTTTGCCGTCGATCGCAAGACCTGGCGTCGCCAACAGTCCACGCGCCATGATCTCCTTGATGTCGGTGACGTGCTGAACGTCCGCTTCGATACCGAGCTTCGCGACGGCCTCACGCGCTAGGGTTTCCAGCCGCCGGCAGTTCGCGCAGCCCGAGCCGAGCACTTCGATCGTTACCATGTTTGCTCCTCCCATTCCGTAGCTGCTTCGCTAGGGCGCTGTCACTATGTCCGGACGTATTACGAGCTCGCTGGTTATGGAGTTCGCGACCAGGCTGTACTTCCGGGCGGACTCCAGCGCTCTCTCCACCCGCGTGCGCTCGGCCTCAGCACCTTTGACTACGATTCGGGGTCTGAGAACGACCCGCTCGAACGTCTCTGTGCGGTCGAGGGTGATCACCTTCGTGCCCTCGCCCGCACACTCATAGCTCACGAGCGGAATGCGCAGCCGTTCGCAGGTCCACAGAAACATCAGCATGACGCACGTGTTGACTGCTCCAACGAAGGCGTCTTCGGGCGTGAGTATGTCCGCCTCACCGTGTGCATCCGGCGGCGCCGAGAAGGGCAGCACGGGGCCGTTGCCGCACCGCAGCTCGCCGCGATGGTCGCCCGTCCAGCGGACATCAGCGGTATAGGTGGCCGTCTTCATCGCTTCACCTCGGCCCCTCTCGTTCGCTCCGATCGGACAAGTACTCCGCATAGGCTTTCGCGAGCACGGGCCGCAGAGGCTGCTCATCTTCAGAAGCGATACTGTTGTACACGCGCGCCAGTTCCAGGATGGCGTCGGCCGTCGTGCCATCGTCGGGGTCGTGGCCTTGCTGGGATACGAGCTCGAAGATTGCCGGCAGAGCGACCAACTCCACAGTCTTGCCGTTGACCTGCAGTCGTTCCACAGGAATGCCTGATGTGCAACTACACACGGCTGCGTCCTCGCTCGCGATGTCGGCGCTCGAGGCGCTTTCTTCTGTCACCGCTATCCCGTGCTTCCCCAGCAGCCGGTCGACTTCCTGGGCAATAGCAGCGGCGGCGGCAGCGGCGAGCGTGCTTCGCGCCTCTTCGGGCCCGCGGACGTTTCGCGGGGCCTCGAGGCCCAACTGCGAGATCAACTCGTCGAGGACCAGACTGGCCGCGGGCGGCGCGCTGTACTCTTCGGTTGCCCGGGCGGCGCAGCGCTTGTCGCAGCCGTCGACGGCTATCGTTGGGAAGAAGCGCGCGAAGGCCCGCTCACGCTCCTCACCGGCGAGGAAGAGCGGGAGGCAGAGAGTGACCGTCTCCAGCGGGCGCAGCCGCTCTAGGACGAGCAGCGCCGCCTCACGCGTCGCCGTGCCGCACGGCAACTCCTCGCCGCTACAGGCAATGATTCCGACTTTCTTCTGGGGCAGGTCAGGCATCTGATTCTCCCTCTTTTCGGAGCTCGTCGACCTTCTGCGCGATCTCCTCGGCCAGGATGCGGGCCATCTTCTCACCGGCCTCGCCGATGTCGGACACCCCTCGTGCCTTTAGCTCCTTGTGCTGGCGGAAGACATCGAAGACGCGGAAGGTGGCGGCAGGCTCGCCGCCGGACTTTTCGACGTTGACTCGGGCACAGGCCTTAGGGCAGCCGTCGATGGTGATAGTCGGGTGCTCACGGACGCGGCGGCGGGCGGCCTCGTCTCCTAGAGTCAGCAGCGATAGGCAGAGTGTGTTCGCGCAACCCGCCCGCATCTCCTCAGTGACGACGTATGCCGCCTCGCGTCCCACGCTGCCGAACGCCTTGCCGATGCCGCTGCACGGCACGATGACGACTTCGGGAACTCGTATATCGCTCATTGCTTACCCAGCTCCTTCAGCGCCTTGCCGCGCATCGCTTCGAGATACTGCTCGTCGCTCAGGAGCGAAGCGCGTTCCGCATCCCACGCGCTGGGCTCTATGACCGCAAGCCAGCCCTCGCCGTAGGGTTCTTCGTTCACCAGTTCCGGGTTAGGTTCCAGGCGTTCGTTGACCTCGACCACCGTCCCGCTGAGCGGCGAACCTACCTCCATCTGCACCTTCATCGTCTCGACGCTGGCCAGTTCGTCGCCCGCTTTCAGTTCGGTTCCTGGTGGGCGGACCTCTACGAACGCCATGTCGCCGCTGGACTGCTGAAGGTAGTCGGTGAAGCCTACACGTGCCCTGCCCTCCTCAAGCTGGACCCACACGCCGTCCGGTGAGTACCAGCAACCGCGCTTCACGAGGAAGGTGAACTTGTCGATGGTGGTCTCGATGTGTTCCTCTGCCATCAGCTGTCTCCGTACACGAAAGGGCATCCATCAATGTGCGCTGACACGGTCTCCGCAAAGGACTCGTCAGCGCTAACGCACCCGGCACACTTCTTCAGCCCGGCGCCGGTCGGCGGGTGACACCTGTACGTCCAGCAGCGCCTCAAGGCGTTCTCGGAGAGCCGCTGCCGCCTCTCGATTGGCGCGATAGAAAATCCAGCGGCCGTCTTCGTCGTCGCGGCGGCTCTCGACAAGACCGGCGCGTCGCAGGGCTGCCAGATGGTTGGAGACGAGCGACTGCGAGAGGCCTGTGGCGTCCTCGATCTCGCACACGCAGCGCTCCGATTCTGTGAGCAGGGAGAAGATACGCAGGCGGTTCTCCTCGCCGAGCAGCCGCAGGAATGCGCTCAGTTCCGCCTCGGGGGACCTGTCGCGGCGGGAGTCGTTCCTCGTTCTCGTCGTCGCGTCGAGCAATATATCACCCTCCATTGATATATTCTAGCCTCCCGCAACCGCCCGGTCAACCGCTTGCTTGACCGGGCATTACGCACGCCCGTAGAATTAGATCGCTTACGTGTGTACAGTCGGTTCGCCCCGACGTGTCGGGGCGCCTTTCTTGGAGGGGCCAATGAGGATCATCGGCCTCACCGGCGGCATCGGTAGCGGCAAGTCAACCGTCGCGCAGATGCTGGTCGCAAAGGGTGCCGCCTTTGTGAACGCCGACCTGGTAGGGCACCGCTCCTACCGGAAGGGCACGCCTACCTGCGAACGGCTTATCGAGACGTTCGGAAGCGAGATCGTCGGCGAGGACGGCGAGATCGACCGCCAGAAGCTGGGAAGGCGCGTGTTCGCCGACCCGGACGACCGCCACCGGCTGAACGACATCGTCTGGCCGGCGATGGCGGAGATTATGGCGCGCGACCTCGACGAGTTGCGCGAGAAGGGCCAGCGGGTGACCGTCCTGGAGGCGGCGATACTGCTCGAAGCCGGCTGGCAGTGGCTCGTGGACGAGGTCTGGGTGGTAGTCGCCGGCCGGGAGACGGCCGTCCGCCGGCTAGAGGCGGCAGGCATGGAGCGAGAGCACGCGGAGGCGCGCATTCGCAGCCAGCTCAGCAATGAGGAGCGCATCTACCAGGCGGACGTCGTCGTCGAAAACGACGGGATGCAGGCGGAGCTTGAGGCGCGGGTGCAATCGCTGTGGGAACAGCTTCAGGAAAGAATCGTACAGCGCGCGGGCTGAAACGCGCGCCTGATTAGACCGTTCTTAGGGTGAAATAACAATGCCAAAACGAGCCAGACTGGTCGAAGGCGATTACCGGCAGTACGATGTCGAGGAATACTACGCGCTGCAGGAGCCCTACTACCTGCCGGTGGGTGACGAGGTGGCCCTCTTCACCGCCGCCTTCTCCCAGCAGATACCGGTGCTGCTGAAGGGGCCCACAGGCTGCGGCAAGACCCGCTTCATCGAGTACATGGCCTGGAAGCTGGGGCGTCCGCTGACGATCATCAAGGACGCGACGGACGGCGAAAGCGAGAAGACGCACGGCCTGCCGCTGGTCACCGTCGCCTGCCACGAGGACCTGACGGCAAGCGACCTCGTAGGGCGCTATCTCCTGGAGGGCGATTCGACGCGCTGGATCGACGGACCGCTGACGCGCGCGGCCAAGGCCGGCGCCATCTGCTATCTCGACGAGGTCGTGGAGGCGCGCAAGGACACGACGGTGCTCATCCACCCGCTGACGGACCACCGGCGCGTTCTGCCCATCGAGAAGCGCGGCCAGATCGTCGAGGCGGCGTCGGGCTTTCTGCTGGTCATCTCCTACAATCCGGGCTACCAGAGCGCCCTCAAGGACCTGAAGCACAGCACCCGCCAGCGGTTCATCGCCATGGAGTTCGGCTACCCGAACCGCGAGCAGGAAACGCAGATCGTAGCGCGCGAGGCGGGGGTGTCGGAAGAGGTCGCGGGTGAGCTGGCGAAGCTGGGCGAGAAGGTGCGCAATCTCAAGGAACACGGACTCGCCGAAGGGGTGAGCACGCGACTGTTGATCTATGCGGGCAAGCTGATCGTGAAGGGCGTGTCACCGCGGGACGCCTGCCGTTCCGCCGTCGTCTGGTCCCTCACGGACGACCCGGAGTTGCAGCGCAGCATTGAAGAGGTGGTCTCGTCTATATTCGAATGAGGAGCAGCCAGATGAAGGCGGATATCCTGAAAACGTCGGTTGTGTTTCTGTCAGTGCCGGCGCTTGTCCTGCTCGCAGCGGCGGGCTGCGGCGGCGGCAGCAGTGAGCCGGCGGCAACTCCAAGCATACCCAGCGGCAGCGGTCAGATCACCATAAGGGAGGGCACCGTCACTCCGGCCGCTTCTTCGTCCCTGCCGGCCAGGAGCGGCGATTTCGCCAGCCTCTGCAAGAAGAGCACGGAGAAGCAGTTCACCGCGCCCGCGACGGTCATCGACCCGAGCCGCGGCTACACGGCAACCATTACGACCGACAAGGGGGACATAGAGGTCGAGCTTGACCCCCAGGCGGCGCCGTTCACCGTCAACAGCTTCGTCTTTCTGGCGTGCAGCGGCTTCTACGACGGTGTTACGTTCCATCGCGTCGTCCCGGGATTCGTGGCGCAAGGCGGCGACCCGACGGGCACGGGCCGCGGCGGACCCGGCTACACTATCCCGGATGAATACAGCGACCTTTCGTTCACGGAGGGGACACTCGCAATGGCGAGCACTGGCCCGAACACCAACAGCGGCGGCAGCCAGTTCTTCATCTGCTACGACATGTCGGAAGAACAGCAGGCCGCTCTGCAGGGCAAATACACCGTCTTCGGCAAGGTGACCGGCGGTCTTGACGTAGTCAAGGCGCTTACGCCGCGCGATCCCTCAGCCGACGGGCCTCCCGGCGACAAGATCCTGGAAATCACAGTCCAGGAGCAGTAGGACAACACGATGGGCCAGGGGGAGTTCTCTCTCGCGGACTACGAGGTCCGTCTAGCTGCACTTTCTTCGAATCTGCCCCAGGACCTGCGCGACGCCGCGCCACAGGTTGCCGCTCATCTTTCGGAAGAGGGCGTCCAGCGCTGGGCAGAGGAGGGAGTCGCCCTGGCCGGGCAGTCGCTGCGCTCGTGGGAGGCGGCGTCCGAGTACTTCCGCGCCGGTCCGCAGGTCGCGCGTCTCCTGCCGCTCGACTGCCTGCTCCGCTGGGCGCACCTGGGCCGCGACATCGCCGACCAGTCGTCGATCGTCGCGGCGGCGTACTTTCGCGTCAGCCCCGATACCGTCGGCCTGCTATCGCCTGAAGAGCTCAAGCGCTGGGCGGCGGCCGGTCAGCGCCTCTACCAGGGCAACTGGAAGTCCATCTCCCTGGCGTCGCTCTTCTTCTCCGTCAGTCCTGCTTTGCTGCCGCTGATCGGCCTGTCAGAACTCTGCCGCCTGCAGGTGCTTGCGGAGAGGCTGGCGGAGCGCTCCTATGAGCTTGCCGGCAACTGCCTGGAGACGGCCCCGGCGATGTTTGCCCGCATCGAGCCCCAGGACCGCGGCCCGCTGCTCGACCTCGCGGAGGCGATAGGCGGCGCCAGTTGGGCGGACGTGCGCTTCTACTTCGAGCACGGGCCCAATCTGCTTGAGCCGATAGAGGCGACGCAGCGCGGGCGTTTTCTGCGCCTGTCGGCCGCCATCGCCGAACGCGTGGGCGCGCGGGCATATTCGCTGTTCGCCGAAGCGGCAGCGGCGCTGGCACAGGTCGACAGCGGCAGCCATCGCGACCTGATATCACTGGCGGAGGAGCTTGCCGTCGGCTCGCCGGCGGCGGCGATGGAGTTCCTGAAGAGCGCGCCGGAAGTCCTGTCTCGCATCTCGTTGCGTGACCTCGAGCGATGGCAGGCAGCGGGGCACCGCATCCTTCGCGAGAGCTCTGAGGGCGGCGAGGCCTACTTCCGCCTGCAGTCCGGCAAGGGCGAGCAGGTGCTGGAGGAGCTCTCCCCGCGCGTGGAGCTATCGCGGGTCGGCGAGATCCTGCGTCTCTACTGCAAGGCCCTGACCGGCGCAAATGTGTCCATACATCCATCGAGCACCCTGACCGAGAAGGGCATCGGCTGGATCGAAGCGGAGCGGCCGTCCACGGAAGGAACGGCCGTCTACCTGCCGGAGGTTGCGGAGGAGTTCAGCGACAAGGTGCGGAATTTCGCCGTCTACAAGGTCTACGCGACCCATCAGGCGGGTCACCTGGAGTTCGGCAGCTTCCTCTTCGCGTTCAAGCGTCGTGGTCGCCTCTTCACGTCGCGTCGACGGCGCATGAAGAGCCGCCGCGAGAGGGGTCGCTCGAAGGCTGATGTGCCCCTCACGGACATGGAGCGCTTCTTCGACCTCTTCACGGACCGCCAGCTTGCCTCCGACCTGTTCACAATCAGCGAGGACGCCCGCGTCGACTACCTTGTGAAGCGCGAGTATCCGGGCATCCGCCGCTCCTGGCGCCTCATCCAGGGTCGCGAGCTGGAGCGACGGCCGCGCGTGCCGGGGCTGCCCCTGCGCGAGGCGTTCCTGGAGAACCTGGTGCGCGCCAGCATCGACGGCTTCTACGCCATCGTCTGGCCGCAGGAGCTGCGCGATACTCTCGTCGCCGCGCTGCGCCTGCTGCGCTCGCTGCAACAGCCGCAGGCGACGGTCGAGGACGCCGCCGAAGCAGCGCTGCGACTCTATGAGCTCGCCGTGTCCCTTCCTAACATCACCGCTGAAGAGCTGGAGGGACTGGACTGGCAGCCGCTGGGCGAGGAGCTATTCGATCTGATGCACATCAAGCCCAGGAGCGGCGGCGAATCGCAGCCGGGGCGCCAGTTGCCGCAGGGCGCCGAGGACGCCTACGAGAGCCCGGAGCCCGTCGACTTCCGCGGCGACTTCAAGCCGGAGCTTGTCCAACTGCTGATGCGGCTGCGGTTGCAGGAGGGCATGGAGGTGCCGGAAGGGCTGGCGCCGCTCACCGCCGAACAGCTACGCGAGCTGATGGAGAAGAGCGTCGAGATCACCGTCGGGGCGATGGCCGAGGGCGACCTCTCGTCCGCTGTCGGACTCTTCCTCACTAACCTGGAGAAGGAAGCGGGCATGCCGATACCCGACCAGTACGTCGACGTGAAGGACGGCCAGCCTGTGGACGACGTAGCGCACGAGGATACGGGTGTGGTCGCGCAGACGAAGGAGTTCTGGTACGACGAG
>DATLAX010000207.1:0-6099 GCA_035527215.1 Dehalococcoidia bacterium | reverse complement strand
CAGGAGGAGGCGTCGCGTACGCCGAAAGCTGTCGGCCTCATGACGCCGCAGCCAGAGGACCTTCGGCGCCGTGAAGCCGGTGAGGGCGCGATTGCCTGTCAGCTCGATGAGCCGCGCCGTGCCGATGCGCTCCTCGATCAGCCCGCACTCGGCCGCCGTGCGCTGGTCGTTCCACATGATGGCCGGTCGCACGACCTCGCCGGCTTCGGTGAGGAAAACGGAGCCGTGCATCTGGCCGGTGAGGCCGATGCCGGCGACGGCGCCGTCGCGCAAAGCCCCCTGTTGTCGAAGTGTCGACAGCGCTTCGATGCAGGCCTCCCACCACAGCTCGGGGCGCTGCTCTGTCCAGCCGGGCTGCGGGCGCGCGATCTCGTAGTGGGCGGTCGCTTCGCCCAGGAGCTTGCCGCGTGGCTCGATGACCGCCGCCTTCAGGCCGGTGGTGCCGACGTCGATGCCGAGTAGCTGTTGCTCCACGTCCCGTCCCCTCGCTGGAGTCTAGCAGAGCGTGCAGCTTGCAGCGAGCGGTTCGTTGTGGACGGGGAAAGAGGCCAGGTGTACACTTGCCCTACTCCGCCGAGTAGCGACAAGGAGAACGATCATGGCAGTCCCCAACAACCTGCGCGAGCTAATCGAGATGTACCAGGAGGAGCGTGCCGACGAGCCCTGTATCCTCTGGCGCGACGAAGAGATCACCTATCAGCAGTTGAACGAGCGCATCAACCGCGTCGCCAACGGGCTGAAGGCGCTGGGCATCAAGAAGGGCGAAGTCGTGTCCGTCTACCTGCCGAACTGCCCGGACTACTACTACGTCTGGTTCGGGATACTGAAACTCGGCGCCGTCTTCGGGCCGATAAACGCCCTGTTCAAGGGCGATGAGGTGCGGCACGTGCTCAGCGACTCCGGCGCCGTCGCCGTCGTGACCAGCGAGATCCTCATCGACACGATCAACGCGGCGCGAGAGGCCTGCCCGGCGCTCCGTCACGTTATCTGCCTCGAAGGGGCGACGAAAGGCGCATCCGCCTACGGCGACCTGCTCGAGCATCCCGCCGAGCTGGCGCCTGTGGAGATAGCGCGTGACGACCTCGCGGCAATCGTCTACACGTCCGGCACGACCGGCAAGCCGAAGGGCGCCATGCTCTCGCACTGGAACTATGTCTGGGACACGATGGCGGCCTCCGAGCTTGTGCCCGTTCCCCCGGGCGAGGGACGCCTCGGACTCATCCTGCCGCTCTTCCATGCGAACGCCCAGGTGACGGGCCTGACGCAGTTCCTGACCGGCGGCTCGGTCGCCATGTGGGAGCGGTTCAGTCCCAGCGACTTCTGGGAGACGGTGGACCGCTACCAGCCACGCACCTTCTCTGCGGTGCCGACGATGCTTTCCATTCTGCTCACGGCGCCTGTCAAGGAAGGACTGGACATACGCTGTCTGGAATTCGTCATATCGGGTGCAGCGCCGCTCCCTGTGGAGATAATGCAGCGGTTCGAGCAGGCATTCGGCCTGCGCATCCTTGAGGGCTATGGGCTCACGGAAGGCACCTGCGTCTCTGCCCTCAATCCCTTCTGGGGAGTCCGCAAGCCGGGCTCGATAGGCATGCCGATCCGTGGCCAGGCGATGATGATTGCGGACGACGCCATGAACGAGGTGCCTCCCGGAGAGTACGGCGAGATCGTCGTCAAGGGGCAGAACGTGATGCAGGGCTACTACAAGAATCCCGAAGCGACGGCCGAGACAATCGTCCACGGCTGGCTCCGCACAGGCGACATGGGGTATGTGGACGAGGACGGCTATTTCTTCATCGTCGATCGCAAGAAGGACATGATCATCCGCGGCGGCGAGAACATCTATCCACGCGAGATCGAAGAGGTACTCTACACGCACCCCCAGATCGCGGAGGCAACGGTGATAGGCCGAACAGACGCCGTCTGGGGCGAGCAGGTGGTCGCCGTGGTCGTGCCCGCGTCCGGCGCCGCGCCGACCGCCGAAGACGTGATCGCGTTCTGCAAGGAACGCCTCGCCGACTACAAGCTGCCATACGAGGTCATCTTCCGGCAGAGCCTGCCGACGAGTCTGACGGGGAAGGTGCAGAAGAAGGTGCTGCGGGAAGAGCTTTTTGGGCCGCCACCTAAGGATCGGTAGAGTACGAGGTGTAGGGCTCGCGCCGCCGTGCCGTATGCCTACGGCGTCGACGCCTCGAACTCGACGTCGGGTTCTCCCGCGCTCGCCTGTGGATCGAGGAAGGCGGCGTAGGTCGCGTCCCCGGCAACGTAAGTCTCGAAGAAGGCGGTGGCGTAGAAGTCCACGAGCTCGTGCGCCTTCTCCTGGCTGATGTCATCGGGACCGCAGCCGCCGAGTATCGAGATACACTGGTCGGCGTAGGCGAGATGGGCTCCGCGCGGGAAGATGACGAGATAGCGCTGCTCGTTCCCCTGAAGAGTCTCGAAGTAGTCGCGCTGTATTTCCACCGGACAGGCAGTGTCTCGCTCTCCGCCCATGAGCATGAGGGGAATGTCGACGGAGCCATCGATCGCGGGAAGCGTTCCTCCACCTGCCGGTGCCATCGCCAGCGCCGCTGCGAAGGGGGTGCTGCTCCCCTCTGCCGCCATTCGCACTACATCGAGCCCGCCGAAGGAGTGGCCGCTGATCCCGACGCGACTGCCGTCGAGCGCCTGGTAGAAGGGCGAAGCAGGGTCATCGTTAAGATCCAGCATCGACTCCAGCACGAAAGTCATGTCGGGCGGGCGGTTCAAGAACGAATCGACCAGCCCCTCGACGTTGACGCAGGGCAGACAATCAGCGGCGGTGTTTCCCGGATGCGGCGGCGCGACGACGACGAAACCGTAGCTGGCGAGGTGCGTGGTGTAGAAGGTGGACTGCCAGGTTGTGCCGCCGCTGCCGTGCGAGAACATGATGATGGGCAGCGGCAGGTTGTCGCGTGCCAGCTCAGCGTCAGTGACGCCCTTAAGGATCTCGTCTTGGGTCGCGTTCTTGGCGCTCTCCGCTGCCGGGTACCAGATGTGCGTGGCGAGGACGCGCGGATCGGCGCTGGTCGTGGAAGGCCGTTCGAAAGTGATCTCGGTAACGCCGACAGCGTAGGGTCCGGGCGCCGACGGATCGATGTTGCCAGCAGTGGGCGTCTGCTGTTGCGCCGTCGACGAAGTTGGCTGCGCGACGCCGGCGGTCCCGCCTCCCGAGCAGGCCTGCAACACGGCCGACGACAGCACGAGGACGAGGACGAACGGTACTAGTTTGCGCATGGATCGAGGCCCCTTTAGCGATGGTGTGCCGTCGCCAGATTACGTAACGCAGTGTAATCTATTCCGGCGCTACGTGTCGCCTGGCGGAAAGCGTGCCATCTCGCTAGACTTGGTGTCGTAGATCGAATCGCAAACCCGACGAGGAGGCCGGAATGAGAAGCGACGTCGTCAAGTCCCGCAGGCCCCTTTTCCTGGCGATGGGCAGGACCGCGCAGGAGATGCGGAAGCCGCTTGTGGCCATCGTCAACTCCCAGAACGAGCTCGTGCCCGGCCATGAGCACCTCGACCAGGTCGCGCGAGCGGCGCGCGAAGGCGTCATCGCCGCCGGTGGCACGCCCTTCGAGTTCCCGGCAATCGCAATCTGCGACGGCTGGGCCGAAGGGCACGCCGGAATGTGCTACCCGCTGCCCAGCCGCGAGCTCATCGCCGACTCCATCGAAGCGATGATGATGGCGCACGCTCTCGACGCCATGGTCCTCGTCACGAACTGTGACAAGATCACGCCGGCGATGATGATGGCGATGGCCCGCCTCGATCTGCCCTCTATCGTCATCAGCGGCGGGCCCATGCTGCCGGGCAGGTTCTGCGACCAGCGGATCGACGTGAGCAAGATCGCGGAGTTCGGACCGAGGTTGCAGAAGGGGGAGATCACGCCGTCGGACTTCCTCGAAGTCGTCAACCGCTCGGCGCCGACCTGTGGCTCCTGCGCAGGGCTCTTCACGGCGAACAGCATGAACTGCATGGCGGAAGCGCTGGGCCTGGCGCTGCCCTGGAACGGCACCATCCCCGCCGTCTACGGCAAGCGACGGGAACTGGCCAAGTACGCGGGCACGCGCGTCATGGAGCTCTTCGAGTCGAACGTGACGCCGCGGTCCATTCTCACCCGTGAGGCGTTCGAAAACGCCATCCGCGTCGACATGGCGATCGGCGGCTCCTCGAACACAATCCTGCACCTCATGGCGCTTGCCCACGAAGCCGGTGTCGAGCTAGACCTCGCGACGTTCGACAAGATCAGTCGCAGCACGCCGCGCCTCTGCAATCTCAGCCCGGCGGGTAACCACTTCGTCGAGGACCTGTACGAGGCCGGCGGCATCCAGGGCGTGATGAAGGAGCTGGCGGGCAAGGGCCTCCTCCACCTGGAGGCAATGACCCTCAGCGGCCTGACTGTCGGAGAGATCGTCGAAGGGGCGAAGATAACAGACCGAGACGTGATCAGACCCGTCGACGACCCGTACTACACCGAAGGCGGCCTGGCGCTCCTCTACGGCAACATCGCGCGGGAGGGCGCCGTCGTCAAGCAGTCCGCCGTCGTGCCCGGGATGATGCGACACCAGGGGCCGGCGCGCGTCTTCAACTCGGAGGAGGACGCCCGCGACGCCATAGGCGTGGGCGCAATCCATCCGGGCGACGTGGTCGTCATCAAGTACGAGGGCCCCAGGGGCGGCCCCGGCATGCGCGAGATGCTCTGGGCCACCTCGGCCATTGTCAGCGCTGGGCTCGACACGGAGGTGGCGCTGATTACGGACGGCCGCTTTTCCGGCGCGACGAAGGGCGCTGCGATCGGTCACATCTCACCGGAGGCCATGGAGGGTGGCCCGTTCGCCGTCATCGAAGAGGGCGATGTCATCGAGATCGACATTCCGGCGAAGACGTTGAACGTGCGTCTGCCGCCCGAGGAGATCGAGAGGCGTCTCGCCGCGTGGACGCCGCCAAGTCAGGACAGCCTGCTGCCGTATCTGGCGCGATACGCCTCCCTCGTGACCTCGGCGAGCACCGGCGCGGTCCTCAGACGGCCGTAGAGGCGCGCGGCCGCGCGCCCCTTATCTGTGGTGACCCGGATTGACTTCGTTCCGGCTTCGACCTACCATAGATGCAGGACACTGGGGGTTAGCCATGCCACTGTACGAATACTACTGCCCGGTCTGCGATAGCAGGTTCGAGCTTTTGCGGTCGATGAGCCGGTCCAATGAGCCGGCCGCTTGCCCCAGCGGACACGAAGGCGCTGAGCGCGTCATATCGGTCTTCTCTGCCCTGACGAAGAGCGCCGACGGTGAGGTTTCCTCGGTGGCGAGCAGTTGCAGCAGTTGCTCGACTGGCGACTGCGGTAGCTGCGGAATCGGCTGAGCGCGCTCGAAAGGGAGACTACGGAAGGGGAGCCGTCGGGCTCTTCTTTTGTTAGTGGGCGCCCTGTTGGCTCGGCAGGAGGGCGTGCTTGGCGGCACGCCGGCTAATCGTCAGGTGAACGGTTGAGGCAGTGGTGATCAGGGTCGCCTCCGCGAGTGTCAGGATCCCTAGAAACATCGTCACGTCGAACCAGAACCCCTCGGGGAACATCTGGACCAGGTGGTCTGTCGCCGGATCGAGCAGCCACAGGTCGTTGCTGAAGGCGATGTGATGGAACTGCTCGAACGTCTGGTCGAAGCCGCTGATCGCGACAAGCCCCAGCGAGACGATGATGCCAATCGTCAGGAGGCCGCCGCTCAGCGAGTGCACCGCCAGCTTCTGCAGCGGCCGCTCGCGCGCCCAAACGAACACGCCGACCACGTAGGTCATAATGTAGACGAGCGCAATCTCCTGGAGGTGGTTCACGAACTGGAAGACGGCCTTCACGTCCTTCATGTGCAGCGTCTCCCGCTCGTTGAACAGCGAGATCTCGCGGTCTCCCTGCTGGACGTGTACGGAGAGGAACTTCTGGTCGTTGTTGAAGTACCTGCGCAACTCGCCGCCGCCCCGCACCAGTTCGTTGCGGGCGATGCCGGTGCGCGCCGGCGCATTGTACTGGTCGAAGGAATAGGTGTAGACGCGTTCCTCGTTAGCAAGGAAGCGCACGTTGGTGCCTATTAG
>DATLAX010000206.1:0-5998 GCA_035527215.1 Dehalococcoidia bacterium | reverse complement strand
TCTCGGTGAGATAATGGCTGCAGAGGTCCTCTACCGGAAGTACCGTCCCCAGAAGTTCAGCGAGGTTGCGGGTCAGGAGCCCATCATGCGCACCCTGCGCAACGCTGTGGCCTCGCGCAAAGTATCGCATGCGTACCTGTTCAGCGGCCCGCGCGGCACCGGCAAGACAAGCACCGGCCGCCTGCTGGCGAAGGCCGCAAACTGTCGTGACTCCCAGGAAGGTGAGCCCTGCAACAAGTGCGACTCCTGCCTCGCCTTCACCCAAGGCCGGGCCATGGACCTCGTCGAGCTGGATGCCGCCAGCAACCGCGGCATCGATGCCATCAAGGACCTGCGGGAGCGGGTCGGCTACGCGCCCGGCAGCGCCGAGTTCAAGGTCTACATCCTCGACGAGGCGCACATGTTGACGACCGAGGCGTCGAACGCCCTGCTGAAGACGCTGGAGGAACCACCGCCGCACGTCATCTTCGTCCTGGCGACGACGGAGCCCCACAAGATACCGGCGACGATCGGCTCCCGCTGCCAGCGCTTCGACTTCCGGCGCATCCCCCTGGAGGCGGCCGTCGACCGGCTGGCCTACGTATGCGAGCAGGAGAAGATCGAATGCCCCCGCGAGGCGCTGGAGCTGATAGCGCGCAGCGCCACCGGCAGCATGCGCGACGCCATCAACATGCTGGAGCAGGTCGTCGACTACCACGGCCGTGAGCTGTCCGTGGAGACAGTGCAGAGTGGCCTCGGCCTCACCGGCGACGCCCGCAGCAGCGACCTGGCGCGCCTCGTTCTCCAGGGCGACCTGGGCGGCGGCCTGGCGCTCATCGCCTCCGTGCGCGACGACGGCCTCGACCTGCGCCAGTTCCAGCGAGAGGTCGTCTCCTACCTGCGACAGCTCCTGCTCGTCGCCGCCGGCGCCGATAGCGCGCTGAGCCTGACGAAAGAGCAGACGAAGGAGATGAAGAAGCTGCTCGAAGGAGTGATCAAAGAGCAGGTGGTGCAGGCCCTGCGCGCCTTTGGCCAGGTCGACGTCCGCGCCGACCCCTTATCGTCGTTGCCCCTGGAGATGGCGCTGGCGGAATGCGTATTGGCCCGTCAGGCCGCTGAGGCGAAAGCCCAAGCGGCGCCGTCGCCCGTCGTCGAGAGACGCGAAGCTGCTCCCGCCCGTCCCCCGGTTGTCGCCCCCACGCCCGTCAGCGACGAGCGCCAAACTCCGCGCACGTCTTCTCGCAGGCAAGCCACGCCTGCCGGATCAGCGGCGCCCGGCGTGACCGAGGCCCCTGAGTCGCCCGCCGACGCGAAAGACGCCGGCCCGGAGCGAGCCGCTGAGCCCGTTTCGGTCCCGGCAGAGGTGTCGGAGATGCAGGCGAAATGGCAGGAAGTCTACCAGCTCACCCGCAAGATCAACTTCAAGGCCGGCGCTTTGCTCAACAGCGGCTGCTCCATCACCGGGATCGACGACGGCGTCGTCACATTCGGCTTCCGCCATGAGCCGCTGGTGGAGAAGATGAACTCCGGCGAGGGCGGCGCCTACCTCCAGGCGCTGCGCGAGGCCGTGCAGAAGGTACTGGACGCGTCGTACGACGTGCGCTGCGTCTATGACCCGCAGGCATCGAGCGCCCGCCCTGCAAGCGCGGGCAGCGGTGGACACCTCGTGCAGGCCGCGCGGGAGTTGGGGGCGCGGGTGGTTCGCGGCGGCGACAAAGGAGAGATGGGATGAAGATGAACCGCGACATGATGCGCCAGATGCAGCAGATGCAGTCGAAGCTGGCGCGGGCCCAGGAGGAACTGGACAACCTGACAGCCGAAGGCAGCGCCGGCGGCGGCGCCGTCAAGGTCACGATATCCGGCGGCTTGGAGATACGGTCGGTGAAGATCTCGCCGGAAGTCGTCGACGCGGAGGACGTGGAGATGCTCGAAGACCTGGTCATCGCCGCCTTCAACGAGGCGTTGCAGAAGGCCCAGTCGCTTCAATCCGAGCACATGGCGGGCCTTACTGCCGGACTCAACCTGCCCGGCATGCGCTAGACGTTGACATAACGAGAATATGATGACACAGAGCACCCCCTCCGCGGCGCTGCCCGTGAGCCGGCTAATCGAGGCGTTCAACAAGCTGCCGGGCATCGGTCCGAAGAGCGCCCAGAGGCTGACCTTCTACCTGCTCCGCGCACCCCAGGAAGAGGCGCAGACGCTCGCGCAGGCCATCCTGGAGATGAAGGAGAAGATCATCCTCTGCTCCGTCTGCCAGAACATCACCGACTCCGACCCCTGCGCCATCTGCGACGACGGCCAGCGCGACCGGTCGAAGATATGCGTCGTCGAGGAGCCGCTCGACATCCTGGCGCTGGAAAGGACGGGCAGCTACAAAGGCCTCTACCACGTGCTGCACGGCGTCATCTCACCGATGGACGGCATCGGCCCCGACGAGCTCAAGGTGCGCGAACTGCTGGCGCGGCTGAAGTCGCCCGGCGACGTGCAGGAAGTCATCATGGCGACGAACCCAAACCTGGAGGGCGAGGCGACCGCGATGTACCTGACGCGGCTCATCGCACCCCTCGGCATCAGGGTGACGCGACTCGCCCGCGGCCTGCCCGTCGGCGCCGACCTCGAATACGCCGACGACGTCACCCTCACGCGCGCCCTCGAAGGTCGCCAGGAAGTATAGCTGCGCCCGCTGCGATGACAGTCCCCAAGGTCTACAAGACTACCGGCATCGTCCTCCGCCAGCGCCGTCTGGGTGAGGCCGACAAGATACTGACGCTGTTCACGCCCAACCTGGGCAAGCTCGACGCCGTGGCCAAAGGCGTCCGGCGGCCTCGCAGCAAGCTTGGCGGTCACGTGGAGCCGCTTACATACACGTCGTTCATGCTGGCCCGCGGCCGCGAGCTGGACATCGTCACGCAGGCGCAGACCATCGAGGTCTTCCCGACGCTGCGCGAGGAACTCGAGCGGACGGGCCGCGCTCTCTACGTCGCCGAGCTCGTCGACCGCTTTACCCCCGAGCGTCAGGAGAGCTACCCCGTCTTTCGCCTGTTCCTTGAGACGCTGCGCCGCCTGGCGACGGAGGAGCGACTCGACATAACGCTGCGCTTCTTCGAGATGCGCCTTCTGAGGCACCTCGGCTACCAGCCGCAGACGGAGGAATGCGTTGTCTGCAGCGGCGCGCTGGAGCCCGTGACCAACGGCTGGAGCGCGGAGTCGGGCGGCGTGCTCTGTCCTGCCTGCGCTCGCACGGCGCCGATGTCGCGTCCACTCACCGTCAACGCGCTGAAGGTGATGCGTCTGCTCCAGAAAGGGGACTTCGCGGCCGTGCTGGGGGTGCGGACCGCGCCGTCGCTGGAGGCGGAGCTTGAGCGCCACCTGCGCGAGTACCTGCTCTACGTTCTGGAACGCGATGTCCGCTCGACACGCTTCCTCGAGACGCTGAAACGCGCGGTGCCAGTCCCGCCGGCGGCGCGGGACTCGACCACTGGCGGCGGCGGACTATAATACAAATGATGCCCGTTCGTTCGATTCCCGCAGGTGGAGGTGTCTGAGTTGCCGCTATATGAGTACTACTGCGAACACTGCAACGGCATCTTCGAGACGTTGCGCCCAATGCGCGAGGCCTCGGAGCCGTTTCCCTGCCCCCTCTGCGATCGCGACGGGCAGCGCATCATGCCCACTTCCTTCGCCGCCTTCACCTTCCGCGATGGCTATCCCCGTCGCATTCCGGACAAGGGCACCTACTGGCACCTTGGCAAGGAAGTGAAGCGTCCCATCAGCGGTCGAGTGCGCGTCGGTGAGCACCCGGAGCTGAACCGGCCGCGACCGCCTGCACGCAAGAGCAGGGGTGAGGTTGAGGTCGAGCGGGACAAGACGCAACTCCAGCGCAAGGAAGAAAAGAAGATGCTGGACTCCGGCCTGAGGCCCATCCGGGGGAGGCCGACGATCCGCTAGCCGCCGCTACGTTCTCCGCTCCAACACGTAGGCCGCGATCTCTTCCAGAGATCTGCGTTCCCGCGTCGCCGGCAGCCCTGCGAGCGCCGCGCACGCCGCCTCGCCGAACCCCTTCGCCCTTGCGTGGGCGTCGGCGAGGATTTCCGCCCCGCGCACCATCTCAATCGCCTCCCGGAGGTGCTCGCGGCCGCCGCGGTCCTGGAAGAGCCGCCGGACGGGATTGTCGCCGGGGTGGCGCTCGATGAGAAGCAGCGAGGGCAGAGTGAGCGTGCCCTGCATGAGATCGTTGCCGACGGGTTTCCCCATCTCCTGCTCGTCGCCGCTGAAGTCAAGGATGTCGTCGACGATCTGAAACGCCATGCCCAGGTTATCGCCGTAGCCGTGCAGAGCCCCGGCATCCACGGTGGCTACGTCGGATACCAGCGCGCCGCCGTGCGCGGCGATGGCAAACAGGGAAGCGGTCTTGCCCCTGATGCGTCGCAGGTAGTCATCGACCGTCTGGTTGTAGTCGAACGCCGCGCGGTCCTCCGCGAGCTGCGCCATCGACATTGTGACCATCGTCTCGGCGAACAGACGCACGACCTCTGCATGACCCGTCCGCGCCACTAGAGTGGCCGCCTGCGCGAATATGTAGTCGCCCAGCACGACGGCGCCGTGGTTGTCGAAGAGACTGCCCGCCGTCGGCTGGCCGCGGCGCGTGCCCGCCTCGTCGACGACATCGTCATGAACCAGACTGGCAGTGTGCAGCAACTCCAGAGCGGTCGCCAGCGGCACGGAAAGCTCCGGATGGAACTCGCCGAACTTGCCGGATAGAAGCGACACCGCCGGTCGCATCCGCTTGCCGCCGGCGAAGAGCACGGCCGCCAGCATGTCTGCCAGCCACGGCGTGTCGACCCTCGCCAGCGAGCTCAACGTCTCCTCGACCTGGCCCATCTCGGCCAGCACCGGCTCGTAAAGGCTTGCGGTCCTCATCAATCCCGCTTTCCTTGTCCCTCCAGGCCATACAGGTGCCTGGCGTTGGCAGTCGTGACCGCGGCGATCTCGTCGGAGTCAGCCCCCCGCAGGGCCGCGATGAACTCGATTGTCTCCCGCACGTGCGCCGGCTCGCAGCGCCGCCCGCGATGACTTTCTGGCGGCAAGAACGGGCAATCAGTCTCGACGAGCAGGTGCTCCAGCGGCACGCTCGCGGCGACGGCCTGCAACCGCTTGGCGTTGGGATATGTCACGTTTCCGGCCATCGATAGCATGAAGCCGAGTTGTGTGTATTCGGCCGCGAGGTTCGTGTCACCTGCGAAGCAGTGCAGCACGCCGAGCGGCCCGTTGCGACGCTTGCCGGTCGCCCACTCTCGCAGAACGGCGAAGGTCTCCTGGTCCGCCTGTCGCGAGTGGACGACTACCGGCAGGTCCAGCTCGCCGGCCAGCGCGAGTTGCTCGCGAAAAGCGCGCCGTTGCACGGCCGGCGGCGATAGGTTGCGATAGAAATCAAGGCCCGTCTCCCCAATCGCGACGACGCGCGGTTCCCCCGCCATCTCCCGCAGCGACTCCAGCACCTCCGCGTCGACGCAACTGGCGTCATGAGGGTGCACGCCGGCGGTTGCGTAGAGCCCCTCGTGTCGCGCGGCAAGGTCCGCTGCCTGCCTGCTGGTCGGCACGTCCATGCCGATCACCACCGCGCTCTGAAGCCCGTCCCGCCGCGCTCGCTCCAGCACCGCCGGCAGGTCGCCCTTGAAGGTTGCCATCTGGAGATGGCAGTGGGAGTCGAACATCGGCGCGGCGTCACGCTTCATCAGCGGGCAACGGCTCCAGTTTCTTGAACAGCGCCTCCGGCTCCCGCAACGCTTGGCCCGCCGGCGGCACGACAGCGTTCCAGCCACCACCGGCCACGTCGCCGTCCAAGCCGAGATAGCCGTGCAGCTTCTCGCTGGTGAACGGCAGGTACGGGTAGACAGCGACCTTCAACGCGTTGATGGCGCCGAGCGCCGTATACAGCGACATCGCGGCCGCCTGCGGGTCCTCGCGTATCGCCTTCCAGGGCGCCTTGTCATCGAGATAGCGGTTCGTCTCCTGG
>DATLAX010000205.1:0-7252 GCA_035527215.1 Dehalococcoidia bacterium | reverse complement strand
CAGAGCGGTCGGGCTGCCTTTCTCGTCGTGCCCGACAGTCGACGGGCGCTCGCGCGCATCGCCGCGGCGTACCGGGGGTTTCCCGCGCGACATCTCGTCACCATCGGCGTAACCGGCACCGACGGCAAGACGACAACCGTTCACCTGATCGCCTCAGTGCTGGAGGCCGCGGGCCTGCCTGCTGGCTACCTGAGCAGCGTCGAGTTCAAGACGGACGGCGACGCGCAGCTCAACGCCACCCACATGACGACGACGCAGTCGCCCGAAGTGCAGGAGTCGCTGGCCGAAATGGTCCGGGCGGGACGCCGCTGCGCCGTCATCGAGGCATCGTCGCACGGGTTGGCGCTCAACAGGCTGGACGAATGTGAGTTCGACGTGGCGGTATTCACCACTCTCAGCAGCGATCACCTGGACTTCCACGGCGACGTGGCCGAATACCTGTCGGCGAAGGGACGCCTCTTCGAGATGCTGGACGAAAGCGTCGACAAGGGCGTCGGGAAGACGGGCGTCCTTAATGCCGACGACCCGGCCTCGGCCACCTTGCGCTCTCGTACGGCCGCAAAGGCTGTCACCTACGGCATCGACGCCCCCGCCGGCCTGCGCGCCGAGAACCTGCGGCTGGACGCGTTGCAGTCCGACTTCGACATCGTCGGGCCGTTCGGCCGGCGGCCGGTGCGTCTGCCGCTCCCTGGACGCTACAGCGTCCACGACGCTCTGGCTGCTGCCGCCGTCGGCGTGTCGCTCGGCATCGCGCCGGAAGCGATCGTCGATGGGCTCGCTCGCTTCAAGGGCGTTCCCGGCCGCATGGAGATGATCGACTGTGGCCAGTCGTTCAAGGTTGTCGTGGACATCGCCTCGACGCCGGAGGCGCTGCGGCGCGTCCTCCAGGTGCTGCGGCCGCTGGCAACGGGCCGTCTCATCGTCCTCTTCGGCTGCGCGGGAGAGCGCGATCGTGGCCGTCGCGATGGGATGGGCCGTGTCGCCGGCGAGCTGGCCGGTTTTGTGGTTCTGACGAACGAGGACCCGCGGTCGGAGGACCCCGACGCCATCATCGCCGACATCGCCGCCGCCCTCGTCGAAACCGGCCGGCGCGAGGGCAGCGACTTCGTCCGCGTTCCCGACCGGCGCGAGGCTATCCGCCGCTCCTTCGAGATGGCACATCCAGGCGACGTCGTGCTCCTCGCGGGCAAGGGCACTGAGCAGTCCATCGTCGGCGGCGACGAGCACACTCCCTGGGACGAGCGCATCGTCGGGCGAGAGCTATTGAGAGAGCTGTGTGAATAGCGGTATGAATGCGGCGTTCTCTCTGGGCCTTTTTCAGCGCCTGCTGCGAACTGAGGCTGTGGGCCGCTGCGTCCTTCATCGCGCTTCCGTCTCGTCGACGATGGAACTGGCGCGCGAGGAAGCGGAGGCGGGCGCCCCCCACGGCATGACCGTCGTCGCCGACGAGCAGACCCGCGGTCGCGGCCGAAGAGGCCGGCGTTGGATATCGCCGCCGGGGAACGCATACGCCACCATCATCCTGCGGCCGGAGCCGTGGGACGTGCGCTCGCTCGCTATGTTGGCGCCCTTGGCCGCCTGCGAAGCCATCGACGCCCTCGTGGACGTGCGGAGCAGCATCAAGTGGCCGAACGACGTCCTGATCGGAGGGCGCAAGGTCGGCGGCGTCCTCATCGATGCCCATCTGGCCGCCGCCAGCGTCGACTACGCGCTGGTGGGCATCGGCATCAACGTCGGCCTCGACCCGTCACAGCACGAGGAGATACGAGAGATCGCGACCAGCCTGGCCGTGGAGTCGGGCGAAGAGGTTTCGCGAGAGGAGGTGCTCGCGATGCTGCTGAACCGGTTCGAGAGTCTCTACCTCGCCGCCCGCCGCGACGACAGCGTCTATGAGGCGTGGCGCGCCCGTCTGGAGACGCTTGGCCGGCAGGTGCGCGTCCAGTTCGGTGACCACGTTGATGAAGGGCTGGCCGAGGACGTCGACGGCGACGGCAACCTGATCCTGCGCCGCGCCGACGGCAGCACAACCACCGTCTCCGCCGGCGACGTCACGCTGGCCGCAACAGAGCTCTGACGCGATTACTGAGCGTGGGCCGCCTCTACTCTGATGGCGGCTCCGTCTCAGTTGGCTTGTCCTTCGACCCCGCCTCCCCCGGCGACGCGACGGGCACGAGCCCCAGGTCCCCCGGATTAGGCACCGCGACGGCCCCACCCTTCTCCATGAAGGCGCGGACCACATCGATCGGCACTGGGAAGATGATCGTGCTGTTCTTCTCCGTCGCGATCTCCGAAAGCGTCTGCAGGAAACGGAGCTGCAACGTCGTCGGCGTCGCCGCGATGATGGCGCCCGCTTGCGCCAGCCGCTCCGCCGCCTGGAACTCGCCCTCGGCGTTGATGATCTTGGCTCGCCGCTCCCTCTCCGCCTCCGCCTGACGGGCCATGGCGCGCTGCATGCTCTGCGGCAGCTCGACGTCTTTCACCTCGACGGTGGTCACCTTGACGCCCCACGGCTCCGTCTGCTGGTCGATGATCTGCTGCAGGCGCTGGTTGATCTGCTCTCGCTCCGACAGCAGCTCGTCCAGCGATGACTGGCCCAGCACGCTGCGTAACGTGGTCTGCGCTATCTGGAAGGTGGCGCGGATGTGGTCCAGCACCTTCAGCACGGCCTCCCATGGCCGCACGATGCGGAAGTAGACAACGGCGTTGACCTTCACTGTCACGTTGTCCTTCGTGATCGCCTCCTGGGTCGGCACGTCCAGCGTAACGATGCGCAGGTCGCATTTGACCATGCGCTCGATGCCGGGCACGATCAGGAATGGCCCCGGCGGGCAAACGCCCATCGCGTGGCCGAGGCGGAAGAGAACGCCTCTTTCGTACTCCTGGATGATCCGCAGCGATCCGATGAGCGCCAGCGGCAGCAGCAGCCAGCGTATCGCCGCGTTGTTGAGGATCCGCTCCTCGGCTTGCACGGGGTCAATCTCCATTGGTGTCACTTTCGTCCTCCTTTCCGATTGGACGCACCATCAGCGTGATGCCATCGACCTTTGTTACCTCGACCGTTTCTCCTCGTTCCACGCGCTCCCCGGTCGACGTCGCCGCCCAACGCTCGCCGTCGACGAATACGGTGCCCGTCGGGTCGAGGGGTGTGCGGGCCACAGCATGCCTGCCTTCCAGCATATACGTGCCCAGAGCGGCCGGCAAACGGCGGCTTCGGATTATCGAGGTTATGATCGTGAAGACAAAGAGGCCGACCACGGCGGCCAGGCCGAAGATGAGCCACCGCGAGACCTGGAACTGTGGGTTGCTCGTGCTGGTCAACAGAAGACCTCCCAGAATCAAGGATATCACGCCGCCGATGCCGAGCGCGCCGAAGCCCGAAACGACGACTTCGGCGATGAAGAGCACGAATGCAAAAACGATCAGGAACACCCCTGCCCAGTTCACCGGCAGCGTCCCCAGCGAGAAGAACCCGAAAAGCAGCGCGATAGCCCCGAACACGCCCGGGAAGAAGGCGCCCGGATGGAAAAGCTCAATGAAGATGCCCAGACTGCCCAGGCTGAGGAGGATGAAGGCGATGTTCGGGTCGCTGATTATGAGGAGAAAGCGCTCTATCAGAGTCATGCCGTTGTTCACGACGGAAGCGTCTTTCGTAGCCAGCGCCGTCTGCGCGCCCGATCCGAGCGTAACGGAACGGCCGTCCACCTTCGTCAGGAGATCGTCGAGGTTGTTCGCGACGAGGTCGATGGCGTTCAGACTCAGCGCCTCGTCCTGGTTGGCCGCGACGCTCTGGCGCACGGTCTGCTCCGCCCAGTCGGCGTTGCGTCCGCGCAGAATGGCGATTCCCTTGATGTATTCCGCCGCTTCGTTCGTCACCTTGTCGCCGAGAGTGCCTTCGATATCCCCGCCGCCGATGTCGATCGGATGCGCGGCGCCGATCGTCGTATTCGGAGACATGGCGGCCACGTTGCCGGCCATGACGATAAACGTCCCGGCCGATGCGGCTCGCGCTCCGGAGGGTGAGACGTAGGTGATCACAGGGACGTTCGCGGCTTCGATGTCCTGGACCATGTCGCGCATCGAGCTCTCGAGGCCACCCGGCGTGTCCACTCGAATGACGAGGGCGATGGCGTTGGCGTTCTCGGCGTTGCTGATGCCGCGCTCTACGTAGCGGGCCATCACCGGGTTTATGACGCCATCGACGGTGATCACGTTGACGGCTCGCTGCTTGTGCACCGGGTTCCCGCACGACAGCGCGATGACACCCGCCGTCAGCAGCAGGCAGGCCACCAGAAGGCGCACACTCTTGGTTGCGCGACGCCGGGACCTCGGCTTTCTCATTTCTGCCTCCCTGCCATTATACGCGTGAGATCGGTAGGTTGAAGGACTTCTCGTCCATTCGGTCCAAGTTGAATGAGGGAAAACGCTATTGTAGACTACCGACAGGCGGGCCCTTAGCGGCCGGCCTTGGGGTGATTAGTGGACAATGAAATGGAATCGTTGCGCTGCCCCGGCATGCGAGACCTGCTGCCGGAAGAGATGGCCGCCTACCGGCGCGTGGAGGAGGACTTCGCCCGCATCTGCTCGGCGTGGGGATACTCCGAGATACGCACGCCGACCATAGAGTACCTGCACCTGTTTACCACCGCCGGCACGCTGTCGCCCCAGATGCTGGGACGCGTCTACTCCTTCCTCGACTGGGACGGCTGGAGTGGCGAGAGGGTAGTCTTGCGCCCGGACGTTACTATCCCCACCGTCCGCCTGTACGTCGAAAACGTCGCCTCCGGACACCCCGCGCGCTTCTTCTACGTCCAGAACGTGTTTCGCTTCTCCCGCGGCGACGAGTCGCGCGAAGACTGGCAGTGTGGCGTCGAGCTCATCGGCAACCCGAGCCCGGCCGGCGATATCGAGCTGGCCCTCCTCGGCAGAGCGGCCCTGGAGAGCTTGGGACTGAGCGACATCGAAGTCGGCCTTTCCCACGCCGGCCTCGTCCGCGCCGTGCTGGCAGAGACAGGCCTGGAGCCCGAAGAGCAAGCCGCGTGCTACGACCGCCTGCTCGACGGCGATCTTACGGTGCTCCAGGAGGTGGGGGCGAGACTCCCGGGGCTAAGCGCGCCGCTCCACATGCTCTTCGAGACCGAGGGTGGCGCCGGGGAGTACCTGAGCAGCCTGCGCTCCGCCTTCGCCGCCGCCGTGCCCGGAATCACGCAGCCGCTCGACGAACTGATAACCGTCAGCGATGCTTTGCAGCGTCTCGGCTCCGCGCATGAGATCCAGACGACGCTCGTCCGCAACTTCGAGTATTACACCGGCACCGTGTTCGCGTTTCGCGCCGCGGGCCGTCGCATGGGCAGCGGCGGCCGCTACGACGGCCTGATCGCGCTCGCCGGCGGCGACAGCACGCCCGCCTCGGGATTCGCCCTGTCGCTCGCTGAACTCACATCGCACCTCGGCGCGCGCCCGGATACAGGGGCGTCGCACCGGCAATGGTTGGTCGAGGCGCGCGGCGACGACGCTGAGACGCTGGCGGAGGCCTTCACCGCCGCCGAACGACTACGCCGGCTCGGAAATCGGGCGGCGACCGGCTTGAAAGGAATCGTCGCTGGTCGGAACGACCGGCTTCTGACAATCGAGCGTCGCGGGGACGTCTTCACCTACAGCCTGCGACAGACGGACAGTGGCAAGACCGAAGAATACCGCACGCTGGACGAAGTCCTTCGTGTCGCGGAGGACTACCGGCCATGATCAGACTCGCTCTTCCCACGGGTGACCTGCGCGAGCCGGTCGGCGAGTTGCTGGCTTCGGCCGGCCTGGCCGTCGACGACTACACACGTGGTTCGCGCTCCTACGTGAGCGGACTCAAAGGTGCTGACGGTGTGCAAGCGCGCGCCTTCCGCGAGAAGGACATTCCCATCCAGATCGCGCTCGGCAACTATGACCTGGGCGTCTGCCGCCTGGAATGGATAGAGGACCTCACGCAGCGGTACCCGACGGACGGCATCGTGCGGCTGCGGGACCTGGAGATCGGGCGGCGATCGCTGTACGTGGCGGCGGATGCAGCGCGCGACGGCGATATCCGCGACTGGGCGCAGCTCGCAGGCCTGCGCATCGTCAGTGAGTACGCCAACATCGCCGAAGCCCTGGCGATGGGACTGCGACTGTCCGCCTATCGCGTCTTTCCCGTCTGGGGCTCGGCGGAAGCGTACCCGCCGGAGGATGCCGACCTGGCGCTCGTAGCCGCGACGGACGAAGATGACGTCCGGCGGCTTGGCCTGGCGCCCCTGCACCGTCTCCTCGAAAGCTCCCTGTGGCTCATCGCAAACCGCGACAGCGCATCGAACAACGACCTGGCGCCCGTACTCGACTCGCTTATCGCCCTGGGGCGCGCGCCCAACGGACGCGAGGCGCTCACGCTGCCGCTGGCGCCCACAGGTTCACAGCGGCAAGTCGACAGGCCCCTCAACCGCGAGGATATCGTCAGGATGGCGCTGCCGGACGGGCACCAGCAGAAGCACGCCGTCGCCGCCCTGGAAGCTGCCGGCCTGAAAGTCGATGGCTATTCCACCGGCGAATGCGTCGCGCGGCCGAGGGCCGACATCCCCGGCCTGGCGCTGAAAGTGATACGCCCCCAGGACATGCCGCAACAGGTCGCGCTGGGCCACTTCGACCTCGCGATCTCCGGCCGTGACTGGCTGGTCGACCACCTCTGCGCCTTTCCCGCCAGCCCCGTCGAGGAGGCGGTCGACCTTGGCCTGGGGTGCTACAGCGTCGCCGCCGTCATATCCCGGGACCTGCCGGCCGACAGCCTCGACCACGCGATCAGTCTCTGGCGGCAGGAGGGCAGGGAGACCGTGCGCCTGGCGTCGGAGTATGTGAACATCGCCGATCATTGCGCCCGCCGCCACCATCTGCCGCGCTACAAAGTGATACCAATCAGTGGCGCGTCAGAAGGCTTCGTGCCGGAGGACGCGGAGCTGCTTATCGAGGGCACGGAGACCGGCGCGACGCTGGCGGCCAACAACTTGAAGGCCGTCGATGCGATGCTGGAATCGACCGCCTGCGTAATCGTGCGTCGCGGCCCCGTTCCCGAAAAGAAGCGCCCCCTTTTGGAGCACCTGCTGGAGCTGTTCCGGAGGGCCGGCTCCGCGGCGCAGCGGACCGAGGAGGCGTGACGGTGCCGCAGCTTGCCTTTCACATGTCCGTCGCGCGCGACCTGGCGAACGCCAGGCGCAACCCGGTGATCGACGCCGACCGG
>DATLAX010000204.1:0-3358 GCA_035527215.1 Dehalococcoidia bacterium | reverse complement strand
CGACATCATGATGCCGGGACCGGACGGTCTGCAGATCTGTCGCAAGCTGCACGGACGCATGCCCATCCTGCTTCTCACCGCCCGCGCCTCGGACATCGACCGCATCGCGGGTCTGCGGCTCGGCGCGGATGACTACGTCACCAAGCCGTTCAACCCCGACGAGCTGGTGGCGCGCGTGGGCGCGGTGCTGCGGCGCATACCCTCCACGACGCCCACAAAGGCCGAGCGGGTGCAAGTAGGCAAGCTGGCTATCGACGCGGACTTCCGCGAGGCCCGCGCCGGCGAGAAGCCGCTACCGCTCACGCCCAAGGAGTTCGATCTGCTCCTCGCGTTTGCGCACCTGCCCAACGTCGTGCTCGATAGAGACCGGCTGCTCGACCTGGCATGGGGAACGTCTTTTTACGGGCACCGTACGGTGGACGTGCACGTGGCGCGGCTTCGGGAGAAGCTAGCGAACAGTGGCGTGCGGATCGATACGGTCTGGGGTACCGGCTACCGGCTGGTCACGGAGGAATAGCATGCCCCGGCGGTCCCTGTTCAGTTTCCGCACGCTGCACGGTAAGCTGATTGCCGCCAGCGTCCTGCTGGTGATAGGAGCGCTCGTTCTGGCCAGCGGCGTCTTCGTCGCCCTCACGCACGGCAAGGAGAAGCAGCGGGCCCTCGACCACACGACTGCTACCGCACCACAGATCCACGGCGAGTTCCTCCGACACCTCCTCAGGGGCGAATCGAAATCGCAACTGCAGGACTACGTTCGCGAGGCGGCGCAGGAGAATGACGTCCGCATCATCATGTTCGATTACTCCGGCATCGTCGTCGAGGACACCGCCGGCGAGCTCGAAGGCAGGCAATTGCAGCTTCCCGTGGAGAGCGCCGTCGTCGCTCGACGGGGCCTTGCCCGCGACCCAAGTGACACGTGGCACACGACGGACGCGGGCGGCGGCAGTCTCACGCTCGTCGCGCCATTCCCGGCGTTGATCGTCGGTGGGCAGCGCATATCGATATCACCGGGCGACCAGCCGCCTCCGGACGTGCCCAGCGGCGGGATGCTCGTGCCGGCCTACCGGATAGCGATGGCCGTCTCCGAAGGCACTATCACGCGCGCCTGGCTGGACCTCTTGCCGTGGCTGGCCCTGGCGGCCGCCGCCGCCCTGCCTTTCGCGATCGGCTCCGCGATCGTCATTGCCCGCAATATCACGCGGCCGTTGAGCCAATTGACGGTCGCGGCAGACCAGATGGCGCAGGGCACTTTCGACATCGACGTTCCGACAGAACGGCGCGACGAGGTGGGCCAGCTATCGCGGGCATTCTCGGCCATGGCGACGAACGTCGGCGAGACGCACATGAAGATGCGAGCGCTGGTGGCGGACGTCTCGCACGACATGCGAACGCCGCTGACATCGATTCTCGGCTTCGCGCAGGCGTTGCGAGGCGGCGTCATCAAGGGGGAGGCGGAATCGAAGCACGCCGGCGAGGTGATCTACGACGAGGTGGCGAAGCTATCGGAGCGCCTCAATGACCTGCTCTTCCTGTCGGAGATCGAGGCCGGCCAGGCGCTTCTCCAGCGCGAGGACGTCGAGCTCAGCGGGCTCGTCGCGCCGGCGGTTGAGCGGATTCGCAGCGTGGATGACCGGGGGATAACGATTTCCTGCAACCTGGCACCGCACGTCCATATCCTGGCCGACCGGGCGAAGCTAGAACGGGTGGTGGAGAACCTGCTGGACAACGCCCGGAAGTTCACGCCCTCCGGCGGCGACATAGAGGTGAGCACCTACGAAAATGATTCCGGCGCGGTTTGCCTCGACGTGGCGAACACCGCGACGGACATCGAGGCAGAGGAGCTTCCCAAGCTGTTCGAGCGGTTCTATCGCCGCGACGCCCCTCGGACGGGAAGAACGCCGGGAAGCGGCCTCGGTCTGCCGATTGCGCGCGACCTGGCGGAATTGCACGGCGGCACGCTACAAGCCCATCTGGCGGACGGGATGGTAGTCTTTCGCATGACAATCCCGCGCGGCCAGCCGCCGGGCTCCGCCTCCTGAGGCAACTTCAGCGTTCATCGCTCTCCATAGCGGCACCTCGTTGGGATCAGACGATCATCACTGCGCGGCCCCTACCAGCGGGGCCGTCCTTGCGATTTGTCCCGGGCAAATGTGCAGACCCTGAGGCAGTTCCCGCGACTGGGAGCCCGGCGGGCCCCGCGTTTGGGGCGCGGTAACGCGGTTGCGGCGCGAGCGTTTTTCTCTTAGACTACCTGTCAGCAACCGCCCATCTACTGCGTAAAGCCGCCGTTCGCATGGCACCAAGGGGCAAGTCCTGGAGCAGGCAGGCTCTCAAGCCATCGTAGAAGGTTCGCCAGAGTCGACCTCGACCCTTCGTGGCCGGCTGCTTCATCGCGCGCGACTGGTTGTCCAAGCCGCAGGGCTCGCAGCCGCCGTCGCGATGGGCGTCCATGCTTCGCTCATCATCAACGAGCCGTCGATGCGCCGCTTCGACGAGGCGCTGGTCTGGTACGGCTTTGCCCTGCTCGCGCTCACCGTATTTGCCTGGGACGCCAAGCCGTCGCTTCCCAGGGACGGATGGCGCCACTCCTTCGCTTCTTTCTGGTCGAGCCACTGGATCGAGGTCGTCGTCTTCGCCCTCGTCCTGGCGTTTGCCTTCTTCATGCGAGCCTACAAGATAGGAACGTTTCCCCCGAATAACGGCCTCGCCTTCGAGGAGGCGCTCAACGGCAACGTTGCCTTCCGCATCCTACACGGCCAGCGACCGCTCATGTATCCGGTGCGCTATTTGGACGCGGTCGGTTTCTGGCTATTCGGCGAAACCACGTTTGGGCTGCGTTTCTTCGGCGTCGCCATGAGCATCGCGACCGTGCCCGTGTTCTACCTGCTGTTGCGACAGCTCGTGCGGGTGCCGGTGGCCCTCTTTGGCACGGCGCTGCTCGCCGCCGCCTACTGGCCGTCGCTTATCAACCGCGAGACCTCGGCGACGACTTTCGTCACCATGCTGCTGGCCTCTCTCCTGATCAGGGGGCTGCGCAATCACCGCGCTCTGATGTTCCTCGGCGTCGGCTTCCTTGCCGGTCTCATCTCGTACGAGTACGAGGATATCAAGCCGGTGCCCTTCTACGTCCTCGGCTTTCTGGGCGCGATTGCCGTCTGGCAGATCGGCGGCGCTGCTCTCAAAGGATGGCGTCCGGCCCGCGACGCGACGGCTTCGATTTTGCGCAAGGCCTGGCGACCGGCGCTGGCCTTCGCGATTGCGGGCGGGATCGTCGCCGGACCGCTGATCGTGGGGACGCATCTCGGAAAGGACCCCTACCTGGGCTCGTTGCATCGACAAGAAGCCGACCGGCGCAACC
>DATLAX010000203.1:0-13428 GCA_035527215.1 Dehalococcoidia bacterium | reverse complement strand
CCTTGACCACCTTGGCGACGCGGTTGATGTGGATGACCTTTTCGGTTATCTCGACTTCCGGCGGCGCCACCTTTTCAAGAACCATCATTCAAATCCTTCATTAGAAGCGCAGTCCGGCCTTACGCGCGGCCTCGGCTAGCGCCTTGACGCGACCGTGAAAGCGATAGCCGCCGCGGTCGAAGACTACCTGCTCGATGCCCTTCTCCCGCGCCCTCTGCCCTACCAGCTCGCCGACGGCCGTCGCCACGTCGGTCTTCTTCTTGCCGTCACGACTGGCCGTGAGCGCCTTCTCCATGTCGGAGGCGGCTACCAGCGTTCGCCCGGCATCATCGTCGATCACCTGGGCATAGATGTGGGTCAGACTGCGGAAGACGCACAGCCGCGGGCGCGAGACCGTCCCGCGCACCTTCGCCCGGACGCGGGCATGCCGCCTCTGCCTGGCTGCGACGGCTGTCTTTCCCTTTGCTGTCATATGTCTCTAACCCCTGATCGCTTTGCCGGCTTTGCCCGCCTTGCGGCGCACGTACTCGCCGGCGTAGCGAATGCCTTTCCCCTTGTACGGCTCCGGTGGCCGCAGCGCGCGTATGTCCGCCGCCGTCTGCCCTACCGCCTCCTTGTCCGCCCCTTTCACCAGCAGGCGGTTGGTGCCCTCCATCTGCAAAACGATTCCCGGCGGCGGCGGCACTTCCACCGGGTGGGAGAAGCCGAGGCTAAGGACGACGTTGGCCCCGCGCATCTCGCCGCGGTAGCCGACGCCGTGGAGCTCGAGCATCTTCGAGAAGCCGCTGTCCACGCCCGTCACCATGTTGGCGATGAGGGCGCGGGTGAGGCCGTGCAGCGCCCGTTGGCGCGGAGCGTCGCCGGAGCGGCTCACAAGCACCTGGCCACCCTCCAGCCGGAGGTCGATCTCCGGCACGATGTCGCGCGAGAGCTCGCCGCCTGGGCCGCGCACTGTGACATGGCGGCCATCGATCTCGATCTTCACCTTCTCTGGTACCGCTATTGGCATTTTGCCTACCCGAGACATAGCCGGCTGTTCCTTCTCCCTACCAGACGTAGCAGATGACTTCGCCGCCGATGTGGCGATGCCATGCCTGCTGGCCGGTCATAACTCCCTGCGGCGTCGACAGGATGGCGACCCCGAGGCCGCCGTAGACACGCGGTATCTCGCTGTTCTGCACGTAGACCCGCAGGCCGGGCTTGCTGATGCGCTGAAGGCCGCTCAGGACGGGCTCCTTCTTGCCGGTATAGGCGAGACGGACGCGCAAAAAACGGCGCTGCCCCTCGGTGAGCTCTTCAAACTCCTTGATGAACCCCTCGTTCTTAAGGACGCGCGCGATAGAAATCTTCATCTTGGAGCTAGGCAGTTTGAGCTCGTCGTGCCTGGCCATGATAGCGTTGCGGATGCGCGTCAGCATATCGGCGATGGGATCGGTCATGTTCATGCCTTCGCCCCCTCCGGAAAGTACTTCCGCTGCCCTTTGCACGTCATCACCCTCTCTCCATTACCAGCTCGATTTCTTGACGCCGGGCAGATGACCCTCCAGGGCCAAATGGCGGAAACAGATACGGCACATGCCGAACATACGCATGTACGCCCGAGGCCTGCCGCAGATACGGCAGCGGTTCTTCTGTCGCGACGGGTACTTTGGCGGCCTTCGGGAGGCGACTATTTTCGATATCTTGGCCACTGATTGCTCCTCTGACTTGCCTCTCAGTTGTGACTGAAGGGCATTCCCAGCAATTGGAGGAGGCGCTTACCCTCCTCGTCGTTGCGGGCGGTCGTCACGATTACTATTTGCATGCCGCGGATGCGGTCCACCTTGTCGTACTCAATCTCCGAGAAGATCAACTGCTCGCGCAGGCCGAGGCTATAGTTGCCGCGGCCGTCGAACGCCTTGTTCGACACGCCGTGGAAGTCCCGGATACGCGGCAGAGCGGCGTTGACCAGACGGTCGTAGAACTCCCACATTCGGTCGCCGCGGACCGTCACGCTGAGGCCGATCGGATTCCCCTCTCGCACCTTGAAGTTGGCGATGGAGCGCTTGGCCTTGTTGGCGATCGGCTTCTGGCCGGTGATGGTCGCAATGTCGCCGGCAGCGGCATCCATGGCGCGCGGGTTTTGCAGCGCCTCGCCGAGGCCGATGTTGACCACGATCTTCTCCAGCCGCGGCACCCGCATCACGCTGGTGTAGCCGAACTCCTTGGTGAGGGCCGGCGATACTTCCTGGCGGTAGAACTCCTTCAGTCGCGGTGGCAACAGATACTCCTAGTCGATGAACTGGCCGCACTTCCGGCAGATGCGGGCCTTCTGGCCATCAGGGCGCCGACCGAACCCAACACGCACCGGCTTCCGGCAACTCTTGCAGATCAGGACAACCTTTGACACGTGGAGCGGCGCCTCCTTCTCGATGATGCCGGCCTGCGTCCCCTGTGCCTTCGGCTTCTGGTGACGCTTCACCATGTTGACGCCCTGGACGATCACGCGGCCTTCGCGGACGAGGACGGTGCGCACCGTGCCCTGCTTGCCGCGGTCCTTGCCGCCGATTACCAGTACCGTGTCTTCACGCTTGATCTTGTGCATCTCACACCACCTCCGGCGCGAGGGAGACTATCTTCATGAAGTTGCGCTCTCGCAACTCGCGGGCGACAGGCCCGAAGATCCGGGTGCCCCTTGGGTTCTCCTTGTCGCTGAGGATGACGGCGGCGTTCTCATCGAAGCGGATGAAGGAGCCGTCGCGGCGCCCGTAGGCCTTGGCGGTGCGGACGATGACGGCCTTGACGACTTCGCCCTTCTTGACGCCGCCGCCCGGCTGCGCCTGCTTGACGCTGGCGACGATGATGTCGCCGACGCGCGCGTAGCGCCGGCCGGTGCCGCCCGATACCTGGATGCACATGATCTGGCGGGCGCCGGAGTTGTCAGCGACTTTGAGCCGTGAATATATCTGGATCATTCCTCGGTCTGCTTTTCCTCTTCTTCCGCGACAGTCTCCGCCTCGGCCTCCGCCTGCGCCTCGGCCGGCGGCGCTTCTTCTTCGACAGGCGCTTCAACCGTTTCGGCCACCGTCTCGGCTGCCTCGGCGACAGGCGCTTCAGCTTCCACCGGCGGCGCTTCTTCTTCGACCGGCGCTTCAGCCGTTTCGGCCGCCGTCTCGGCTGCCTCGGCGACAGGCGCTTCCATGGTTTCCGCCGTCGCTGCGGCGCTTTCGGTGTGCGGCCGGTTGATGCCGAGCATCTCGGCGTCGATCTCGCGCGGGGCTATCTCCGCCACCTCGCGCCGCGTCACCACTTCGGCCAGCCGCCAGCGCTTCTCCCTCGAAATGGGACGGCTTTCGACGATGCGCACGATGTCGCCGAGCTTCGCCGTATCCTTCTCGTCATGCACCTTGTAGCGCGTGGTGCGACGGATGGTCTTGTTGTACAGGCGATGACGCTTATGGCTCTCGACAGCCACGACCACGGTCTTCTGCATCTTGTCGCTGGTGACGACGCCGACGCGTGATTTCCGGCGAGTATACATCTCTTAGCTCACTTCTTTTGGGGCCGCTTCCCAGGCCGCGGCCAGCTCTCGTTCCCGCTGGAAGGTCTTGATGCGGGCTATCTGGTGCCTCACCTTGGGAAGCTCGCGATGGTTGGCAAGCTGCCTCGTGGAAAGCTTCAGGCGCAGGCTGAAGAGCTGTCGATACGCCTCTTCCAGCTTGCGGGCCAGGTCTTCGTCCGACAGGCCGCGGAGCTCTTCCGATACCGTCTTCTTGCGCCGGCGCGCCATCCCTATACTCCCTCGTGCTCTCTGACTACGAAGCGGGTCCCGATGGGCAGCTTGTGAGCGGCGAGACGCATCGCTTCCTCAGCGTCCTCCCGCTTGACGCCCGATAACTCGAACAGCATGCGGCCCGGCTTCACGACGGCCACCCAGCGGTCGAGGGCGCCCTTGCCGCTTCCCATGCGGGTCTCCGCCGGCTTGGCGGTGACCGGCTTATCGGGGAAGATACGGATCCACACCTTGCCGCCGCGGCGGACGTGGTGGGTTATGGCGCGGCGGGCGGCCTCGATCTGACGGCTGTCGACCCAGGAGCATTCGAGCGCCTGGAGGCCGAACTCACCGAACGTGACCTGGTTGCCGCCGGGCGCGCGACCCCTCATCTTGCCCCGGTGATGCTTACGATGCTTGACTCTCTTCGGCTGAAGCATGACTCTACTCCGAAGCCTCCTCCTCCGCGACGGGGGCAGCGGCCTCTTCGCTGGCAGACGCCGCGGCTTGTTCGACGGCCGGCGGCGCAGCTTGTTCGACGGCCGGCGCCGCAGCTTGTTCGACGGCGACGGGCGCTTCTTTCGCCGCGACCGGCTCTTCCGCCGGCGGCGCGGCCTTCGGCTCGGGCAGGATCTCTCCCTTATATATCCAGACCTTGACGCCGATGCGACCGAACGTGGTGGCCGCCTCGGCGGTGCCGTAATCGATGTTGGCGCGCAGTGTGTGGAGCGGCACCCGGCCGGCCTTCTCAGTCTCGCGACGCGACATCTCCGCGCCGCCGAGGCGGCCACCGACGATTATCTTGATGCCTTCCGACCCGCGCTGCATGGTACGGGTTACGGCCTGCTTCATCGCCCGCCGGTGGGAAACGCGCCTTTCGAGCTGCTCGGCGACGCTGCGGGCGACGAGCGTGGAGTCTAGCTCAGGCTGGCGGATCTCAACGATGTTTACGCGGACACGCCGTCCAGACAGCGTTTCCAGTCGCTGTCGCAGCTCATCCACCTTTTGGCCGCCCCGGCCGATGACGATGCCCGGTCGGGCCGTATGTATGGTGACGAGCACCATGTTGGCGTTGCGGTCGATCTCGACGCGGGAGACGCCGGCGTCGCGCAGCGTCTTGGCGATGAAGTTGCGGATGGCGAGGTCCTCGTGGATGAGGTCGCGGTAGTGGCGGTCGGCGTACCACTTGCTCTGCCAGCCGTAGATGACACCCAGGCGGAAGCCGATGGGATGAACCTTATGGCCCACGCTGTTCCTCCTCTTCGACGATGACGGTGATATGACTCGTGCGGTGAAGGATAAGGGTGGCGCGACCGCGGGCGCGGGGCCGGGTGCGCTTGAATCGCGGCGCTTCGTCGGCCCAGGCGGCCTTGATGCGCAGCGCCTCGGGCGCGAGCTGGAAGTTGTTCTCGGCATTCGCCGCAGCCGACTTCACGACCTTGGCGACGAGCCGCGCGCCGCGCGTCGGCACGTAGCGGAGCATGCTGAGGACGTCGTCGACCCGCTTGCCCGGCAGGTTCTCCAGGACCAGGCGCACCTTTCGCGGCGACACGCGTACCTGCTTTGCCCTGGCGCTTACTTCCATCTCTGCTACTTTCTGCGAATGACTTTGCTAATCTGGGCGGAGCGGCCGCCATGGCCGCGGAAGAGCCGCGTGATGGCGAACTCGCCCAGCTTGTGTCCGACCATGTTCTCGGTGATGAAGATGGGCACGTGCCGGCGGCCGTCGTGGACGCCGATGGTGAGGCCGACCATCTCCGGCATAATCGTCGAAGCGCGCGACCAGGTCCGGATGACGGTGCGCTGGCCGGAGCGGCGGACCATCTCCGCCCTCTTCACCAGCCTGGGCTCAACGTAGGGTCCCTTTTTCGTCGATCGTGACACTGTTAGCTCCTAGGCGTTGTGCCGGCTTCTGACGATGTACTTGTCGCCGTCGGTGCGGCGGCGCGTGCGGTGGCCACGGGCGGGCTTGCCCCACGGCGTCTTGGGCCCGGGCATGCCGATAGGCGCCTTGCCCTCGCCGCCGCCGTGCGGATGGTCGCGCGGGTTCATGGCGGAGCCGCGGACTGCCGGGCGGCTGCCTTTCCAGCGGGAGCGCCCCGCTTTGCCCAGCTTGACCATGCTGTTTTCGACGTTGCTGACCTGTCCGATAGTCGCGGTGCAGGCGGCGGGAACGCGCCGCAGCTCGCCGGACGGCAGACGCACGAGCGCGAAGTCGCCCTCTTTGGCCATGAGCTGGGCCGTGGAGCCGGCGCTGCGAACTATCTGGCCGCCCCTGCCGGGCTGCAGCTCGATGTTATGGATGGCGGTGCCCGTCGGGATGTTACGCAGGGGCAAGGCGTTGCCCAGGCGGATCTCGGCGTTGGGGCCCGCCTCTATCATGTCGTTGACCTTGAGGCCGACCGGCGCCAGGATGTAGCGCTTGTCGCCGTCGCGATAGTAGATCAGTGCGATGCGCGCTGTCCGGTTCGGGTCGTACTCGATTCCGGCGACGCGGCCGGGGACGCCGGTCTTGTTGCGCTTGAAGTCGATGATGCGCAGGCGTCGCTTGGCGCCGCCGCCGCGATGGCGAACCGTGATGCGGCCCTGGTTGCTGCGTCCGGCCTTGCTCTTGAGCGGAGCGAGGAGGGATTTCTCCGGCCTCTTCTTCTTGGTCACCTCTTCAAAGGTGAAGCCGGTCATGCCCCGTCGCCCGGGCGAGGTCGGCTTGTACTGCTTAACGGCCACTGGTTCTGCCTCGTGTCGAAATCATTGTCACAGCTTCAGTCATCAGATGCCCTCGATCAGCTCTATCTTGTGCCCTTCTTTGAGGGTGACGACGGCTTTCTTCCAGTCGGGCGCGGACGCCTGACCCATACGATAGCGCTTGCTCTTCCCCCGAACGTTCATGACGTTGACGGCTTTCACTTCGACGCTGAAGGCAAGCTCGACGGCCCCTTTTATCTGGAGCTTGTTGGCGGCCCGCGCGACCTCGAAGGCGTACTTGTTCTGTCCGGCAAGTATGGTGCTTTTCTCGGTAACGAGCGGCCTGAGGATGACGGTGTAGGGATGTATCTCTTTAGGCATTCGCTGCACCCTCCTCCGGCGTCGACTCTTCCGCGGCCGGCGCTTTCCGACGCCGTCGCGGGGTGGCCTTCTCGGCCACCGGCGCTTCGGCCGGGGGAGTCGCCGTCCGACGACGGCGCGGCGCCGGCTTCTCGGCCACCGGCGCTTCGGCCGGCACGGGCGCTGTCTGGCGCCGCCGTGCCCGCGGAGCGGGCTGAGGCTGCTGCGCAGCCTCAAGCTCCGGAATCGGAGCCCGGCGGCGCGTCGCCCTTTCGCCGCCCCACAATCGCTCCGCCTGTCTTACCGCACCCACCGTCATCAGCAGGTTCCTGTGCGACAGCATGTCGCCGACGTTCAAGTATGACGCCGCTAGGACGTCGATCTTCTCGAGGTTACGGGCGCTCACCAGGACACCGCGCTCGCTGGTCTCGGTGACGACGAGCGTCGAGCGGTCCAGTCCGAGCGTCTGCAGCAGCGACACCATCTCCTTCGTCCGCGGCCGCTCGAAAGCCAGCGCGTCGAGCACCCGCAGCGAGCCCTCCGCCACCTTGGCGGACAGCACTGAGCGAATAGCGAGTCGACGCATCCGCTTCGGCAGCCTTTGGTCGAAGCTGCGTGGCCTGGGCCCGAAGGCGATGCCGCCGTGCCGCATCGTCGGCGCGCGGGCCGCGCCGAGTCGCGCGCGGCCGGTGCCCTTCTGACGCCGTATCTTCGCCGTGCTGCCTGCCACCTCGCCGCGCGTCTTCGTCTTCGCCGTGCCCGTGCGCTTGTTGGCGAGTTGCGCCAGGAGCGCCTGGTGAATGACAAAACGGTTCGGCTCGATGCCGAAGACAGCGTCGTCGGCCTCTATCGAGTCCACCTCTTTGCCTTCCGTGTTGATTACGTCCAGTTTCATCATTCGCTCTTCGATTAGACCCGCGCCTACTCCGCTTTCGCCTGCGCCTTGGCGCGGGCCCGGACCGTCTTCGCCGACAGGCGGATGCGCAGGAGACCGTTCTTGCCACCGGGGACCGCGCCTTCGATGAAGAGCAGCCCCTTCGCGGGGTCGCTCTCGATTACACGCAGGTTACGGACAGTCACGCGCGCGTCGCCCATATGCCCGGCCATGTGCAGTCCCTTGAGCACACGCCCCGGCGCGTTGCCGGCTCCAATCGAGCCGGGAGCGCGGAGCCGGTCCGACTGTCCATGCGTCCTCGGTCCGCCGCGGAATCCCCAGCGACGCACGCCGCCGGCAAAGCCGCGCCCCTTGGACACGCCGGTGACGTCGATGTGGTCGCCGGCCTGGAACAGCTCTGCTCCGACCTTCTGTCCCGTCTTCCATTGCGAGGGATCGCCGACTCTGACCTCGCGCAGGTTGCGGAAGTCGCCCAACCCCTTGAGATGTCCCTTCATCGGCTGGTTCACGCGCTTCGCGGTACCGAAGCCGAGCTGCACGGCGCTATAGCCGTCGTTCTCCGGGCTCTTGACCTGGACGACCGTGCAGGGACCCGCCTCCACGACGGTCACGCCGTGGACCTCGCCCTTCTCGTCGAAGAGCTGGGTCATCCCGATCTTCTTGCCGATTATGCCTTCGATATCCATTACAGCTTTATCTCGATGTCAACGCCGGCGGGCAACTGCAGTCGCATCAGCGTGTCGACGGTCTTTGCCGCCGGCTCCAGGATGTCGATTAGCCGCTTATGAGTGCGTATTTCGAACTGCTCCCGCGAGTCCTTGTCGATGACGGGAGAGCGGATCACCGTGAACTTCTTGATCTCCGTGGGCAGCGGTATCGGGCCTGCCACGGCCGCGCCCGTCCTCTCCGCAGCCTCGACGATCTGGCTTGCCGACTGGTCCAGCAGCCGGTGGTCGTAGCCCTTGAGCCTGATCCTTATCTTCTGCCTTGAAACCATGTTAAGCTGCCTGTCCACTAAGGCCTCGCGGCCGCCTGCCTGCCGCCAGGCAGACCCGCCGGCCCGAGATCGCCGTTTAGGCCCTCGCCGGCCGTCTCACGCGGATGCCGATCTTCTCGACGACCGCGACGGGAACCTCCTCGTAATGGTCGAACTCCATGTTATGGCTTGCCCGCCCCTGCGAGAGCGAGCGCAGTTCTGTAGCATAGCCGAACGTCTCCGCCAGCGGCACCAGCGCCCGCACCACCTGCAGGCCGCCGCGCGCATCGATGCCCGTGACGTGTCCGCGGCGACCGTTGATGTCCGCCAGAATATCGCCGAAAGACTCCTCCGGCGTCAGCGCTTCGACCCTCATGATCGGCTCCAGCAGGATCGGATCGCCCCGCTCGAGCGCCTTCCGCATTCCCATGGAACCGGCCATGCGGAAGGAGATCTCCGAGGAGTCCACCTCATGGTAGCTGCCGTCGACGAGCGCCACTTTGACGTCGATGACCGGGTAGCTGGCGACGGGGCCGTTCTCCAAGGCCTCCTTGACGCCCATCTGCACGGGCGAGATGAACTCGCGCGGAATGACGCCGCCGGTCGTCTTGTCGACGAACTCGAAGCCGGAGCCTCGCTCCCGGGGTTCGACCTCCAGCCATACGTGACCGTACTGCCCGCGGCCGCCGCTCTGGCGCACGAACCGGCCCTCAGCGCGATTGGCGCGCGTTATCGTCTCCTTGTAGGCGACCTCCGGCTTGCCGACGTTGGCGTCCACGCGGAACTCGCGCAGCATGCGGTCGACGATCACTTCCAGGTGGAGCTCGCCCATGCCGGAGATGATGGTCTGGCCGGTATCGGCATCGTAGCGGGTGCGGAATGTCGGGTCTTCCTCCGACAGGCGGGTCAGGGTCTCGCCCATGCGGTCCTGGTCGTCCTTCGTCTTCGGCTCGATGGCCACCGAGAGCACAGGCTCCGGGAAGCGTATCGCCTCCATGACGATGGGGTGCGTCCGGTCGCAGAGCGTATCGCCGGTGAACGTGTTCTTGAGGCCCACGGCGGCAACAATTCCGCCGGCGTGCACCTCTTCCACCTCTTCCCGCCGGTTGGCGTGCATGCGCAGGAGCCGCCCGACGCGCTCCCGCCCGTTGCGAGCGGCGTTCAGGATGGTCGCGCCGGTCTTCACCTGCCCGCTGTAGACGCGGAAATAGGCGAGCCGGCCCACGTAGGGGTCGGCTACGATCTTGAAGGCGAGAGCCGCGAACGGCTCGTTGTCATCTGCTCTGCGCTGAACGGTCTGGTTGTTCTTGGGATTGGCGCCGGTTATTGGGGGAACGTCGATGGGAGCCGGGAGATAGTCGACGATTGCATCGAGGAGGGGTTGTACGCCCTTGTTTCGAAGGGCGGAGCCGCACATCACCGGGGTTATGGACCCCGCGAGCGTTGCCCGCCTTATCGCCTTCTTCAGTTCCAACGCCGTCGGCTTACGGCCTTCGACGTAGCTGATCATCGCCTGGTTGTCCACTTCAGCGAGAGTCTCCACGAGGTGGTCTCGATGCGGCGCGCACTGCGCCGCCAGCTCGTCGGTCAACGGCACGACGTCCGGATTCTCGTGCGTCTCCGCCTGGAAGTACCAGGCCTTTTCTTCGACGAGGTCGATGACGCCTTCGAAGCCGGCCTCGACGCCTATCGGTATCTGGATGGCGACGGGCCTGGCGCCGAGACGCTGCCTGACCATGTCGATCGTGTTCCAGAAGTCGGCGCCGACGCGGTCCATCTTGTTGACGAAACAGATGCGGGGCACGTCGTAACGGTCGGCCTGACGCCAGACGGTCTCCGACTGCGGCTCCACGCCGGCCACCGCGTCGAAGACGACGACGCCGCCGTCGAGCACGCGCAGGCTTCGCTCCACCTCAACGGTGAAGTCGACGTGTCCCGGCGTGTCAATGATGTTTATCTGGTGATCGAGCCATTCGCAGGTCGTGGCCGCGGCCGTAATCGTGATGCCGCGCTCGCGCTCCTGGGCCATCCAGTCCATCACCGCCGTGCCCTCGTGGACCTCGCCGATCTTATAGGTGCGGCCGGTGTAAAAGAGGATGCGTTCGGTGACGGTGGTCTTGCCGGCATCGATATGGGCAATGATGCCTATGTTGCGAAGCCGCTCGATAGGAAATTGCCTAACCATGACTTTTATCCCCCGCGAACGGGGCTTTGTCTCTACAATCAATGTCCTTAGTTTTACCCTCTATGTCGGTTGGCGCCTCAGCGCCTCAGTGATTACCAGCGATAGTGGACGAAGGCGCGGTTCGCCTCCGCCATGCGGTGGGTGTCCTCCCGCTTCTTGACGGTGGCGCCCTGTCCGGACGCGGCGTCGGCCAGCTCCGCGGCCAGCTTCTCGGCCATGGAGTGGCCCTTGCGGGAGCGGGCGGAGGCTATCAGCCATCGCATCGCCAGGGCGGCCCGCCGCTCGGTGCGAATGTCGACCGGCACCTGGTACGTCGCGCCGCCGACCCGCCGCGGCTTCACCTCGACAACCGGCGTCGCGTTGCGCAGCGCCTGCTCGAAGGTGTCGAGCGGATTGCGGTGGCTCTGCGCCTCCAGCAGGTCCATCGTCTTGTAGACGACGCGTTCGGCCGTGCTCTTCTTGCCGCTGTACATGATGCGGTTGATGAACTTGGCTAGGTCTCCGCTCTGGTACTTGGCGTCGGGCGCTATCACCCGCTTGACAACTCTGGCCCGCCTTGGCATCTTCCGTTCTCTCCGCTATCGACTACGACTTCTCGGGCCTGCGCGTCCCGTACTTGCTGCGCCCGCGGTTGCGCCCGTCGACGCCCTGGGAATCGAGGGCGCCGCGGATCACGTGATAGCGCACGCCGGGCAGGTCCTTGACACGTCCGCCGCGTATGAGAACGGCGGAGTGCTCCTGGAGGCTGTGCCCCTCGCCGGGGATGTAGGCTGTCACCTCGATGCCGTTGGTGAGCCGGATGCGAGCGATCTTGCGAAGGGCGGAGTTGGGCTTTTTGGGCGTCATCGTCCGCACCTGCGTGCAGACGCCGCGCTTCTGAGGCGACCCCTTGCCGCGCTCTGTCCGGTTCGTCAGGGCGTTGTACGTGAAACGCAGCGCAGGCGCCTTCGTCTTCCTAACGAGCTTCTTCCTGCCTTTGCGCACTAACTGGTTTATCGTGGGCACGAGTAGACCCCTCCTCGGAATCTGCGTTTCGCCATGGGTCTCAAGACAACAAAAAGGCCGAAAGCCTGTTTCTGAGCCAGTACAGCGTGGAGCAGGCGACCGCCCCACTATTGCCGACCGTAGTCAATTTGGGGTCTTTCGACCTTTGATTGGCTGCCTGTTCTGTCTCTCAGCGCCAAATAGGTACTTTACCTGATATGGCGTAACAGTGTCAAGCGCCGGATTCCTGCGACAAGTTCGCCAGCAGCTCCCGCACGACGGCGCTGATCTCGGCGCCGTCGGCGCGGCCCCGAAGCTGCGCGGTGAGCGGCCCCATCACCTTGCCCATGTCGCGCGGCCCCTGCGCGCCGACCTCCGCGATCACCTTGCGCGCCGCCGCCTCGATCTCTTCGCGCGACACCGCCGGCGGGAGGTAGGCCTGGAGGACCACCGCCTCGCTCTCTTCCTTGTCGACGAGGTCCTGGCGGCCGCCGCGACGGAACTCCTCGGCGCTGTCGCGGCGCTGTTTGACCTGCTTGACGATCGTGCCGAGGACGCCGCTATCGTCGAGAGGCTCGCCCTTCTCGATCTCCGTGTTGTGGACAACGGACATGAGAAGGCGGAGGGTACGCTTGCGGGTCTCGTCGCCCTCCTTGAGGGCCTGCTTCAGGTCGGCGGCGATCTGGTCTTTGAGCGACATCGTTCTCCACGGCTTTCCGGAGTGACCGAAATGCCCAGGCGTCAGCGGCTGCTGCTCTTGCGGCGCCTGGCGACCGCCTTGCGCTTGCGCCTCACGCTGGGCTTCTCGAAGCGCTCGTTATCGCGGACGACTACTTCCGTCACAGTTGTCGGCCTGTCGCAATCCGGGACAGCGAAGGGGCGATGCGGAAATTGTACTCACGGCCAGATATCCTGTCAACAAGAGGCTATCGGGCGGGCGCGGGGGTCCGCCCCCACGGAGGCGAGATCGAGATCAGGCGGATGGGCGCGAAGCAGGCGGCCAGGCGATTTCGCCGCCGATGACGGTCATCTCGACGTCGAGGTCCGCGATCTCGTCGGGAGGCACAGCCGTCGGATCGTTCGAGAGGAGGACGAAATCGGCGCGCTTGCCGGGTTCGATGCTGCCGCGCCCGTCCTCCTGAAAGGCCGACCAGGCGGCGTCGCGGGTGTGCATGACCAGCGCCCGGTTGACGTCCACCGATTGCGACGGCGACAGCACGGCGCCGAGCCGGCCGGCGCGGGTGACGGCGGCCTGGATGCTGAGGAGCGGTCGCGGCGGAGCCACGGGCGCGTCGGAGCCGGCGGCGAGGCGCACCCCCGCGCGGGAAAGGTCGCCGAAGGGATAGAGGTGCGGCAGGTCGTCGCGCGGCACCTGCGCCAGGTAGCGCTCGCCGCTGAAATGGAGAAACGACGGCTGGCTGACGACGACAATGCCCAGCGAACCCATCTTCTTCGCTAACTCCGGCGGGCAGACGCTGCAGTGCTCGATGCGATGACGGTGGTCGCGGCGCGGCTTGCGGCGCAATGCCTCCTCGATGGCGTCGGCGGCGGCGCGGACGGCGCGCTCCTCTATCGCGTGTATCGCCACCTGG
>DATLAX010000202.1:0-7972 GCA_035527215.1 Dehalococcoidia bacterium | reverse complement strand
GCCGCCGCAGCACGACCTCGCCGTCGAGCTGGCGCGCCGGCTGCGGGTTCCCGCCACCGGCGGCAGCGACAGCCACCGGGCAATGGAGGTCGCACGCTGTTTCACCGTATTCGAAGATGAGATCGGCGACGAGCGCGACCTCGTGGCGGCGGTCAAGGCCGGTCGCTGTCGCGGGTCGGATTGGACGTCGGAGGGATTGCCCAACAAGCGTGCGCGGGAGCTGAATTCTTCTCCCGTCAGCCGGCGCAACGTTCCAGGGGAGTAGAGCAATGGCAGTCAGACCAGGACGCAAAGACCCCCTCTCTACACGGGCCGTCTACTTGCCCAGGGTGTCGGCCAAGCAGTTGCAGGACGCCGCGAACGCCGCACCGACGGCGCCGGCCGGCCGAACCCGCGTCTACATCGAAACGGCGCCCGCGCATCTTGACGTCGACACGCTGCTGCGTCATCTGAGCGAGCCGCAAAAGCATGCGCCGTATTTCGCCGGCGAGCTCGTCGCCGCTCTGGCAAGGTGCCCTCAGACGCAGATCAGGGACGCCGTGGCCGCCGCCGCCAATCGCCTGGCCTGGGCGCGCATCGACGACGCCACGAAGCGCCGTTACCGCCGGTTGCCGCGTCGCGGCGATGTCGATCAGGAGGAGGCGCAACTCAAGGCCCGCTCTCAGCCGGAATACGACGGCATCGACCGGCCGTCTTTGCCTCTCGATGCGGTCTACGACGCCGCCGAGGTCCAAGCGGCGTACCGGGAAATGCTATCATTAGCACAGGCGCTGCCCGCCGTCGTAGTCACCGGCCGGCGGCTGGCGACCTGGGACGCCGATCGCGAGAGGTGGGCGGAGACCGCATCCCTGGCGGGAGATCCGGCGCTGGTACACGCAACGGCAACCGCGCCGGTTGACGGCATCATCGCCGCCATCAAGAAAGCGCGGCGAATCTAAACGACTGATCTATCACCGCAGAAGGCGGCAGACAAGACTCGATCGGACAACAAGCGATAAGGAGGTCCTCCAATGAAGGCCGCCGTCCTGTACGAACAGAAGACGCCGCTGGTGGTGGAAGACATCGAGCTCGAGGGGCCGCAGCGGGGCGAAGTGCTGGTCAAGCTCGTGGCCGCCGGTGTCTGCCACAGCGACCTCAGCTTCATCGAAGGGCGATGGAAGATTCAGATCCCCACAGTGATGGGACACGAGGGAGCGGGCGTCGTGGAGAAGGTGGGCGAGGGCGTCACATCCGTGCAGCCGGGCGACCATGTCATTTTCTCGTGGGTGGCCTCTTGCGGCGTCTGCCGGAACTGCTCACGGGGCAAGCCGTACCTCTGCACCAACACCCCCCTGGCTACGATGAAAGACGGCACGACCCGCTTCAAGAAGGGGGACCTGGCGCTCTTCCATCAGACTGGCGTGTCCTCCTTCTCCGAATACACCGTCGCGCATGAGACGTCGATGGTGAAGATAAGAGAGGACATGCCCCTCGACAAGGCCGCGCTCATAAGCTGTGGCGTCATCACCGGCGTCAGCGCCGTCATCAACGCCGCGGAGGTCGAGCTCGGCAGCAGCGTCGCCGTCTTCGGCTGCGGCGGCGTCGGCCTGAACGTCATCCAGGGAGCGACCCTGGTCGGCGCGACCAAGATCATCGCCGTCGACGTGTTCGACAACAAGCTGGCGCTGGCCAAGGAGTTCGGCGCCACGCACACCGTCAACGCTTCGACGGAGGACTCCGTCGCCAGGATCAGGGAGATCACCGGCTCCGGCGCCGACTACGCCTTCGAAGTCATCGGCATACCCGAGGTCGTCGCTCGGGCCTTCGACGCGACGGACGCCGCCGGCACGACGGTGATGGTCGGCATGCCGCCGCTTCGGGCCCCGCTGACCATCAACACCCTGGGACTGTTCCTGGGCAAGACGCTGAAAGGAGCCTACTTCGGCTCCGCCCACGTGCGCACCGAAATGCCCGCCCTCGTCGAACTGTACCTGGAAGGCAGACTGAAGCTCGACGAGCTGATCTCGCGCGCCTATCCCCTGGAGGCCATCAACGACGCCTTCGACGCCATGAGAAACGGAGAGGTGGCGCGCAGCATCATCAAGTTCTAGCCGCGCCCGGTTTGCCGGCCCAATCGCGCCGCGCCCAATCGACGTCGCCAAGACACGCCCACCAAAGCAGAAAGCAGAGGAGATTCTCAATGAAGGCAGCCGTCCTATATGAACAGAAGAGGCCGCTGGTGGTTGATGAGATTCAAATCGAGGATCCCAAGTCGGGAGAGGTGATGGTCAAGATGGCGGCTGCCGGCGTCTGTCGCAGCGACCTCAACTTCATCGAAGGTCTGTGGCCGGCGCCGGTCCCAATGGTGATGGGGCACGAGGGTGCGGGCATCGTGGAAAAGGTCGGCGAGCAGGTAACTCTCGTGCAGCCTGGTGACCACGTCATCCTCTCCTGGGTACCGTCCTGCGGCGTCTGCCGGAACTGCGCGCGGGGTAAGCCATATCTCTGCTCAGCCGGGCCGATCGCAACCATGAAAGATGGGACCACTCGCTTCAGGAAGGGTGAGCAGGCCATCTTCCACCAGACAGCCGTGTCAGCCTTCTCGCAGTACATCGTCACCCACGAGACGGCGGTGGTCAAGATCAGGGACGACATGCCTTTGGAGAAAGCGGCGCTAATCGGCTGCGGAGTCATGACCGGCGTGGGTGCGGTCATCAATACCGCGAAGGTGGAGATGGGCAGCAGCGTCGCCATCTTCGGCTGCGGCGGCGTAGGTCTCAATGTCATCCAGGGGGCCAACTTAGCCGGTGCCACGAAGATCATTGCCGTGGACACACTGGACAACAAACTGGAGATGGCGAAGGAGTTCGGCGCGACGCATTTCGTCAACGCCACAAGGGACGACCCGGTCGCAAAGATCAAGGAGCTCAATGGCGGCGCGGGCGTTGACTACTCCTTCGAAGTAATCGGCATTCCGGAGGTCACGACCCAGGCTTTCGACGCGACGGAGGCGGCCGGGACGACGGTGGTGGTCGGCATGCCGCCACTCGGCGCGACGCTAACCATCAACACGCTGGGCCTTTTTTTGGGCAAGACTCTGAAGGGCGCATTCTACGGCTCCGCCCGTTTCCGCATCGACATGCCTGCCCTCGTCGACCTGTACATGGCGGGCAAGCTGAAGCTCGACGAGCTGATCTCGCGCACCTATCCACTTGAATCGATCAACGATGCCTTCGACGCCATGAGAAACGGAGAGGTGGCCCGCAGCATCATCAAGTTCTAGTCAGGCCGGAAGAATATCCGCAGGCCAGGCTCGAAATCCCAGCCACAGACTCGAAGGCGACGCTGGAAACACGCGTCTGCTGTTCTTTCGCCTTCAGGGCGATATAATCTAAGAGCGGCATCTACCAGTGTCGCAGGAGGAACGGCATGGGTCCCGCCATCGAGCTGCGTTCCGTCGTCAAAGACTACGGACGCGTGCGCGCCCTCAACGGCATCGACCTCAGTATCGAGGCCGCGCAGATCTTCGGCTTCCTCGGCCCCAACGGCGCCGGCAAGACGACGACGATCCGCATCCTCCTCGACCTGATCCGTCCAACCTCCGGCACGGCGTCTGTGCTCGGACTCGATAGCCGGCGCGACTCCGTGGAAGTGCGGCGTCGCTGCGGCTATCTCCCCGGCGACCTCCGCACGTACGAGGGCATGCGCGGCAGCGCCTTCCTCGACCTCGTCGACTCCTTCCGGCCCAGGAAGCGCGACCCCCGCTACCGCCGCGAGTTGCTGGAGCGGCTGGAGCTCGACCCGTCGATGCCGATCCGCGCCCTGTCGAAAGGAAACAAGCAGAAGATGGGGCTGGTGCAGGCGCTGATTCACCGGCCCGAGGTGCTGATCCTCGATGAGCCGACAAGCGGCCTCGACCCGCTCATCCAGCAGGAGGTGGCGAAGCTGCTGGATGAGGCCGTCGCTGAGGGCCGGACGGTCTTCTTCTCGTCGCACGTCTTGCCGGAGCTCGAGCGATTGAGCCACGCCGTCGCAATCATCCGCCAGGGAACGATAGTGGCGGTGGAGGACATCGCCCGCCTCAAGTCGAGGTCCGTGCACGTGCTGGAGGTCACCTTCGCGGAGCCGCCGCCGGCCGGCCTGTTCGCGCTCCCGGGCATCCGCGAGCTGCACCGCGACGGCAACACTGTCCACATCCAGGCGCTCGACGGTCTCGACGCGGCGATCAAGGCAATGGCGGCCTACCGCGTCGTCGACCTGCGCACGGAGCAGCCTAGCCTGGAGGACTTCTTCCTCGCCCACTACTCCGCCTCAGCGGAAGAAAGGCCCGCAGATGCGCTACCGGCTGAACGTCGTTGACAAGTCGCTGCGCGACCAGAAGTGGCAGATCGTCGGCTTCGGCATAGCCCTTCTGGCGATGGCCGCGCTTATCGTCTATCTCTGGCCCTCCTACCGCACGACGGTGGCCAGCATCCAGCTCCCGGAGGCCATCCAGGCGCTCTTAGGCAGCGATCTCTCGTACTCAACGGCCGCCGGCTTTGTAAGCGCGGAGTACTTCAGTTGGATCCCCATCCTCCTCATCGTCTACACGGTTATTCAGGGCACCGGCGCCATCGCCGGCGAGGAAGGCAGCGGCACAATCGACCTGCTGATGTCGCAACCGATCACGCGCTCGAACATGGTGCTGCAGAAGACGGTCGCCGTCTGTGTCGGCGCGGCCATGATTGCCGGATTCGGGTTCCTCGGCTTCCTCCTGTCGATACCCTTCGTCGACATCGACATCACGCTGAAGGGCGCCGCGCTGGCCTCCGCGAACATGCTGCCGATCGCCCTCCTCTACTATGCGTTGTCGCTCTGGTTCGGCTCAGTCCTGCCCAATCGCGCCTACGCCGCGGGCGGAGCAATAGCTCTGGCGACGGCCAGCTACTTCTTCAACGCGATAGCCACGACCGTCAACAGTCTTTCCTGGCTGAAGTACACCTCCTCGTTCTACTACTACGGCGCCGGTCTGCCGCTGGTACGCGGAATCGATTGGCCGCATGCCCTGATTCTCCTGGGCGTGACGGCGCTCTTCGTCACCCTCACCATGCGGTCCTTCGCCCATCGCGACATCACTATCGGCGGGGCCTCCAACCTGAGGCTCAGGGACATGCTTGGGCGTGTGCTGGGCTAAACAGCCGCGGGCCGAGCCCGTATCGTCAGTCGTCTTCGTTATCTGCACATAGCTGTTCATCTGCCGCTCCCCTGGTAGACACTCCCCTACTATCTGCTGCTAATATATCGCAGTGACGGCACGACCATGCCGTATCCTCTGCAGGAGTCTCCATATGAAACCGGAAGAACCTCTGTATCGCGATCCGAGGCAACCCGTCGAGGCGCGGGTCAACGATCTGCTCGTGCGCATGACCCTCGACGAGAAGCTGGCCCAGTTGGGCGGCGTATGGTCAACGGCGCTTGTCGAGAAGGGGCGTTTCGACGAAGCGAAGGCCGCGGACAGGCTGCGTCAGGGCGCCGGTCACATAACGCGTGTCGCCGGCTCGACGGCGCTCGCCCCCGGCGATAGCGCCCGTCTCACCAACGCCTGCCAGCGCTGGCTCATCGACAACACGCGCCTGGGCATCCCGGCCATCGTCCACGAGGAGAGCTGCGCCGGCTACGCGGCCTCCGGCGCGACCTGCTTCCCGCAGGCCATCGGCCTCGCTTCCACATGGGAGCCGGAGCTAATCGAGGCGGCGACCCGCGTGATCAGGGCCCAGATGCGGTCCGTCGGCGCTCACCAGACGCTGGCGCCCGTGCTCGACGTCGCCCGCGACCCGCGCTGGGGGCGCACGGAGGAGACGTTCGGCGAGGACCCGTACCTCATCTCTCGAATGGGCGTCGCTTACGTGAAGGGCGTCCAGGGCGACGACCCGCGGACCGGCATCACAGCCACGGGGAAGCACTTCGTGGGTTACAGCGCATCGGAGGGCGGGATGAACTGGGCGCCGGCGCACATCGGCCGTCGCGAGTTGCTGGAAGTGTACGTGACCCCGTTCCTCGCGGCGATCCAGGAGGCGCGGCTCGGCTCGATAATGAACGCCTACCATGAGTTGGACGGCGTGCCCTGCGGCGCGTCACCCGAACTCTTCGAGGAGTTGCTGCGCCGCGAGCTGGGCTTCGACGGCGTCGTTGTGACCGACTACAACACAATCCCCATGCTCCGCCACTATCACCACCTGACCGACGACAAGGCGGAGGCGGCCTGTCTCGCCCTGGAGGCGGGCCTGGATGTCGAGCTTCCGGAGATCAACTACTACGCCGAACCCCTGCGCTCGGCGGTCGAGGCGGGCCGGATCGATATCGCCTTCGTCGACCGCGCCGTCTCCCGCGTGCTACGCATGAAGTTCCAGTTGGGCCTGTTCGAGGACCCATACGTGGACGCCGAGGCGGCGCCGGCCGTCTTCGATACGGCTGAGCAGCGCGACCTGGCGCGCCGCATCGCGCAGAAGTCAATCGTCCTCTTGAAGAACGAGGGTGATCTGCTTCCGCTCTCCCGCTCCGTCCGCAAACTGGCCGTCGTCGGACCCAACGCCGATAATGTTCGCGCCCACCTGGGCGACTACCACTACCCGGCTCATGCCGACATATTGGTGGCCGCCGACCTGGCTGCCCGCGGCGTCGCCGCGCCGCCGGAGGACGTCCTCAAGGAGGTCACGGAGAAATCCCCGCCGATCGTGACCGTCCTTCAGGGCATCCGGAGTCACTTGCCGGATGCGGAGATCGTCTTCGCCAAGGGATGCGAAATCCTCGACGATTCCACGGACGGCTTCGCAGAGGCCGTTGAGGCCGCCCGGCAGGCCGAAGTAGCGCTTGTTGTCGTCGGCGACCGCGCGGGGCTGGTCAAGGGCAGCAGCAGCGGCGAGAGCATCGACCGCGCCGGCCTGGGGCTCCCCGGTGTGCAGCAGGCGCTGGTGGAGGCCGTGGTCGCGACGGGCACGCCCACAGTAGTCATCCTGACAAACGGCCGCCCGTACGCCATTCCCTGGATTGCGGAGCGCGTCCCGGCGATTCTCGAAGCGTGGTTCAGCGGCGAAGAGGGCGGAAGCGCCATCGCCGACGTCCTTTTCGGCGACGCGGCGCCGGGCGGCAAGCTGCCCATCTCTCTTCCCTACACCGTTGGCCAGCTACCGGTCTACTACGCGCACAAGCCGTCGGGCGGGCGCTCGATGTGGCAGGGCGACTACATCGACGCGCCGTCGAAGCCGCTCTTCCCGTTCGGGCACGGCCTCAGCTACACACAGTTCGAGTACGCTAACCTCGCGCTCAGCGCATCGGAGACGCCCGCGACGGGCACGCTCGACGTCAGTTGCGACGTGACAAACAGGGGGCAGCGGGCCGGCGAGGAGGTCGTCCAGCTCTACGTGCAGGACATGGTCGGAAGCGTGACGCGGCCGGTCAAGGAGCTCAAGGGATTCAAGCGCATCGCCCTGGCACCGGCCGAGACGCGCCGTCTGACGTTCCACCTCGATCTGGGCCAGCTCGCCTTCTACGACCGCGAGATGCGCTTCGTCGTCGAGCCCGGGGAGTTCGGCGTCTACGTCGGCAGCTCCTCCGAAGACATCCGGCTCTTGACCACGTTGCTCGTTACCGGCGGGACACGGCGCGTGCGCCGGTCGGAAGTCCGGCCGACGACCGTCGAGGTAAGCTGAAGGAGACAGCAACCATGTCAGTCTTCCCAAAGGATTTCGTCTGGGGCTGCGCCACCTCGGCCTATCAGATCGAAGGCGCGTGGAACGAAGACGGCAAAGGAGAGTCGATCTGGGACCGCTTCTCCCACACGCCCGGCCGAATAAGGACCGGCGACACCGGCGACGTGGCCTGCGACCACTACCACCGCTATCGCGAGGATGTGGGCATCATGAAGGAGCTGGGGCTGAAGAGCTACCGCTTCAGCATCTCCTGGCCGCGCATCTTCCCGACGGGCAAGGGAGCCGTTAACCCGAAGGGGCTGGAC
>DATLAX010000201.1:0-5636 GCA_035527215.1 Dehalococcoidia bacterium | reverse complement strand
TTCACCGAACCCGATTTCCTGGCGCCCTTCCTGGTTGGCTCGTTCCTCCTGATACTGCCGTTCTGGGGCAAAAAGAGAGTCGGAGCGTGGACGCCGGTCGTCTATTTCGTCGTCCCGCTACTGCTGGCCGCAAGCATGCTGTCGATGGTGCGCGCCTCCTGGCTGGGCATGTTCGCCGGGCTGGCCGCGTTCGGCTGGCTGAAGTTGCGCGAGCGTGGCGACAGGCCGGACTTCGGCGGGTGGTTCAAGCGAATGGCGGGGATTGCCGCCGCCGTCGCAGTCATCGCGATGGGACTCGCCGTGCTCTGGCCCGCCGCGTTCTCGACGGTCAGCGTGCGGGCGAAGAACATGCTGACGATAGTCGAGCCCGAGAACCCGCACGCCACACGCTTGAACGAGATGACGCAGACGTGGAACGTGATCAAGGAGAACCCGCTCATCGGCCACGGCGTCGGCACCTTTTCGGTATCGACGAAGTATGGGCAGGGCGTCGCCGCTACGTCGGGCCATCGCGCGGGCGTCGTTGGCGCGGGTACGCCGCTGAGCCTGCTTCACGACCAGGGCATCGGCGGGCTGCTCGCGTTTGCCCTCGTTCTCGGCGTCCTGCTGTGGCGGCTTGTGCGCGCCTCCAGGACAGCCGGTGCGGTAAGCTCGCCTTACGTGCAGGGGGTGTTTGCCTGCGTGGTCGGGCTCACGGCCTCCGCCTGCTTCAACAACCTCTATTACTTCGGCTACTACTGGCTAATCATCGCTTTGGCCGCCGCGTTCGCAGAGCCCTTGTGGCCGGCGGGGAGGCGGTCCGAGGAGACGCCGGAGACGGCGCGGTAGCGACATGCGTATTGGAGTACATGCCGCCGGCCTGCTGCCCTATCGAACGGGCAGGGAGGGCTACGTTCAGTCGCTGCTCGCGGCGCTGGCTCGTATGGACACTGAGAACGAGTACACAGTCTTCGTCAGCCCCGCGAATCGACACCTCTTCGAGCGGCCGGAGCCGAACTACCGCATCGTAGAGGTGCGACTGCCCCGGCTGCCGACGCGACGGCTCTGGGAGAACGCGTATTTGCGTCTGGCGCCGCAGGTGCGACGACTCGACGTCATCCACCTGGTGGAGTCCCCGCTACCGTGGTATCAGCCGTCGAAGGCGCTGGTCGCCGTCCACGACATCCTCCCGCTCTCTCATCCGCAGTTCTTCCCCCTCAAAGGGCGTCTCTACTACCGAAAGGCGCTGACGACGGGAACGAGGCGCTTGCGGACAATCATCGCCAGCTCTGGGGAAACGAAGCGCGAGCTGGTGGCCCGGTTGGCGCTCGACCCGCGTCGAATTCGCGTCATCTACCCCGCCGTCGACGACCGCTTCGCGCCGCCGGACGACACCGGCGTCATCGCGGCGGTGCGACGGAAGTACGGGTTGCCGGAGCGGTTCGTCCTTTACGTCGGCACGCTGGAGCCGCGGAAGAACCTGTTGCGCGTCATCGGCGCTTACGGGCGCCTTCGCCGGAAGGGCATCGATCAGGCGCTCGTGCTCGCCGGTGGCAAGGGCTGGCTCTGCGACGACATCATCGAGGCGGCGAAGGCGCAGGAAGGCGTCTGCTTGCCCGGTTTCATCGACGATAGCGATCTGCCGGCGCTCTACAACGCGGCGTCGCTGTTCGTCTTTCCCTCGCTGTGCGAAGGGTTCGGGACACCGCCTCTGGAGGCGATGGCCTGCGGCCTGCCGGTGGTCTGCTCAAACCGGTCGTCGCTGCCGGAGGTCGCCGGCGACGCGGCGATGCTCGTCGATCCGGAGGATGAAGAAGCCATCGCGGACGCCATCTGGGAAGTCGCGCGTGACGAGAAGCTGCGCCGGCGTCTGCGCGACGCGGGCCTCGCCCGGGCCCGCCTCTTCTCGTGGGACGATACGGCCCGTCAGACGCTCGACGTGTATCGTGAATTCGCCCGGCGGCCGTCGAATGCCGTCGAGAAGGAGGCGGCGAGAGATGCCGCCTGAGCGACTGAAGGTGGCGATGGTGGTGCCCGTCGGGCGCGGCGGCTACCTGCAATTCTCGATGCATCTCTGCGAGGCGCTCGCCCTCCGCGGCGCCGACACGACGCTCATAACCTCTCGCGATAGCACGGAGCTCCCCAAGAATGGGAACGGCTTTCGAATCCGTCCAATCCTCGGCGGCATGAACCGCGAACAGTCGAAGGTGGTCCGCGGTCTGAGCTACAGCGCGTCGCTGTTCGCTCTGCGCGGCCTCTTGAGGCGCGGGCAATTCGACATCGCGCACTTCCAGGACACCTTCGTCCCGTATGTCGATGCGCCCTTCTTCATGCTCCACGGGAAGGCGCGTCCCAGGATTGTCTTCGCGGCGCACGACCCGGATCAGGAGGCGATAACCGCACGGCGGGTGAGGCGCGCCTCGCTTCGTCGGACCACTCTCGGCCGGATCTACCATTCTGTCGACGGCGTCGTTGCGATGTCGGATAGCGCGCGCCGGGAACTGATCACTAGCTTCGCGGTGCCGGAGCGAAAGGTGGTGCGGATCGCGCACGGGAACTACAGCTCATACGGGGTCGAGCGCGCTCCGGCGAAGGAGGCGGCCCGGCAGAGGCTGGGGATCGCGGACGACCGTAAGCTGGTCCTCTTCTTCGGTTCGCTGAAGCCGAGTAAGGGGCTGGGCTACCTGGTGCGCGCTTTCGCCCGCGTGAAGGCGAGCGAGCCCAGGGCGCATCTGCTGATTGCGGGCGAGCCGCGTGGCGTAGATGTGGCGGCATGCCGGGCGCTGACCGACCGCCTCGGGCTGACGGACTGCGTGTCACTCCGTCCCGGCTACGTGCCGACGGAGGCCGTGCCGGACCATCTCGTCGCGGCCGACCTGGTAGCGCTTCCCTACCTTCGGATCTATCAGAGCGGCGTGCTCCATCTGGCGTATACGTTTGGCCGGCCGGTCGTGGCCACCAGGGTCGGCGGCCTGGCAGAGGACGTTGAGGAAGGAAAGAGCGGTCTTCTGGTGCCGCCGGCGGACGAGGAAGCGCTGGCCGCTGCGGTCCTGGAGATGCTCGCGTCACCGCAGCGCCTGAAGACGATGGGTGATCACGCGAGGATGCTGTCGGAGACGGTTTACTCCTGGGACGCGATCGCGCGCCAGACACTCGATTTCTACCGGTCGCTTCTCGCACGGGATGCCGCCTGACTCAGGCCGCCTTCCGCAGCACCCCCGCCGAGGCCATCACGTCCTGGGCCGCGGCGAACGTGTCGGAGAGGTCCGGCTGTCCTGACGCCCAGTCGAGGTATTCGCGCACTATCTCCGTCTGACCGACACGCGGCTCCCAGCCCAGAGCGCGGAGGCGCGAGACATCTGAGAAGATGTGTCGCGTGTCGCCCGACCGGTAGATGCCGCAGCACTCCGGCACGAACTCAACACCCGCGGCGTGGCAGACCATCCAGGCCAGACCCGTCACCGTAACGCGCCGGTCGCCGCCGACGTTGAACACCTGGTAGTCGGCGCGGCCGTCCTCGAAGACGAGCATATTCGCGTCGACGACGTCGTGGATCGAGACGTAGTCACGCAATTGCCGGCCGTCTTCGAAGATGACGGGCGGTTTCCCCATGAGCACGCGCACGGCGAACGATCGCAGGGCGCCGGAATAGGCGTTGCGAAACGATTGGCGCGGCCCCTGGACGATGGAGTAGCGGAGAGCGACGGTCGGCAGGTCGTAGCGGCGCCCGAGCTCAACGGCGATGTCCTCCTGGTCGCGCTTGGAGAGACCGTAGCTGTTGTGGGGTGCGGTCACGGACTCGTCGGTCCACACGGGCTCCAGCGGCTGGTTGCAGTCCCCGCAACGGGGGTCCCAGTCGCCGCGCTGGAGGTGCGGCCGCGTCCGCTGCCCGGGATAGTGCACGCCGTGCAGGGGACACAGGTACTTGCCCTCGCCGTAGACTGCCTGGGACGAGGCAATGACTATCTTGCTGATCGGCAGGTTCTCGTTGACGATGATCTCGTAGAGCAGCGCCGTGCCGACGCTGTTCGTCGCGAAGAAATGCGAGAAGTCGGTCAAGTAGTCCTGATAGGCGGCGAAGTGGAAGACGGCATCGACTCCCTTGAGAGCGCGCCGGAAGGCCCGCCGGTCGGTCACGCTGCCGCGGATGAACTCGGCTTCGGGCGGCAGGTAGTCGGGCGGCTCGCCGTTGTGCACGGGCGGCTCCAGCGAATCGAGGATGCGCACTTCGTGGCCGCGGCTCAGCAGGGCATCGACCGTGTGGGAGCCGATGAAGCCGGCGCCGCCGGTGACGAGTACCTTCATGTCAGCACCTATCCTTTCGATCAGGACGCGCCGCGTCCGGTGACTACGGCTATGGCCGTCCGGAACAGGATCTTCACGTCCAGCCAGAGCGACCAGTTCTTGATGTACTCCAGGTCCAGCCGTACCCAGTCGTCGAAGTCGCGGATGCGGTTTCGGCCGGACACCTGCCAGAGACAGGTGATGCCGGGCCGGGCGGCCAGCTTCCGCTTCTGCCAGTCGTTGAAATGCTCGTACTCTTCCTGGAGGGGCGGCCGCGGCCCGACGAGGCTCATGTCCCCCTTGAGCACGCTCCAGAGCTGTGGCAACTCGTCGAGGGAGAAGCGGCGGAGGAAGCGGCCGCAGCGGGTGATCCGTGGATCATCCTCCATCTTGAAGACCGGCCCGCTCATCTCGTTCTGCGTGAGGAGTTCCTGCTTCAGACGGTCGGCGTTGTCAGTCATCGTGCGGAACTTGTAGCCGGTGAAGTAGCGGCCTTTCTCGCCGACCACGCGCCAGCGATAGAAGACCGGCCCCGGCGACGATAGCTTGACCAGGAGGGCGATGAGCAGGAGCAGGGGCGACAGGAGTGCCAACAGGGCCGCCGCTGTGATGACGTCGATGAGGCGCTTGACGGCGATCTGCGACCTGAACGCAAGACCGCGTCGACGGTCAAGCTCGGGAAGCGACGTGCGGTTCTCTATCGCTTCTTGTTGTCCGTAGACTGCCTTCATCGCTCTAGCCTCGCCGGTCCGTCTCACGCGGCACGGAGCTGCCGGAAGAACCGGTCGTAATCGTCTGCCACGTCGTCCCAGGAATAGTGCGTCCGCACGCGCTCTTTCGCCGCCGCGCGCAGCGACTCCGCGCGATCGGGGTCGGCGAGGATGGCCGTGAGAACGTCGCGCAGGTGGTTCTCGGACTTGCGCCAGTAGAGCGCGGACTCGCCGCCGACCTCGCGGTTGAAGGGCACGTCGAGGGCGGCGACGCAGCAGCCGCAGCCCATGGCGTGGAGCAGCGCGGGATTGGTGCCGCCGACCTCGTGGCCGTGGATGTAAACATAAGAATTCGCGTATATCTCTTCGATGTGCCCGGGCTCATATATGCCGCCGAGGAAGCGGACGCGTGGCCCCGCCATATTCTTCAGCTCTTCGAAATAGCGGCTGCGGTAGTTGGCCGCGCCGACGACAACCAGCTCTTTGTCCGTCTGCAGTTGCGAGAACTCACGCACGATAACGTCAGTGTTATTCTCGGGTTCGATGCGGGCCACCACGAGGAGGTATTCCCCGGGGTGGAGCGCGTATTTCTGAAGGATGGCCGGGTCCTTCGACTCGAAGAGGTTGGCGCCGTAGCCTATGTAAGTGCTGTCGCGGCCGTGG
>DATLAX010000200.1:0-2079 GCA_035527215.1 Dehalococcoidia bacterium | reverse complement strand
AGCCAGTTCATCTCGGCGCTGCTCATGGCCGCGCCGCTCGCTCGCGCTCCCCTGACGATGGAGGTCGACGGGCTCGTCAGCCGCCCCTACGTCGACATGACTCTGGCCATGATGAAGCAGTTCGGTGTGGCGTCCGAACGCGACGCCCATCGCCTGTTCCGCGTCTCCCCGGCGACCTATGTCGCCCGGACGTACGCCATCGAGCCAGACGCCTCGACGGCGTCCTACTTCTACGCGGCCGCCGCCGTGAGCAGCGGCCGCGTCAAGGTCGCCGGGCTGCATCGGGAGAGCTCCTTGCAGGGCGACATCCGCTTTGTCGACGTCCTCGCCGCGATGGGCTGTACCGTGACGGAGGGACCAGACGGCCTCGTCGTGGCCGGCCCCGCTACGCTGGCCGGCCTCACCGTCGACATGAGCGACATCTCCGACACCTTCATGACGCTGGCCGCCATCGCCCCGTTCGCGGACTCGCCGGTGACCATCACCGGCATCGCCAACGTCCGCCTCAAGGAATCAGACCGCATCGCCGCCATGGCGACCAATCTCGCCCGGCTCGGGATCGTGACTGAATCCGGCCCTGACTTCCTGCGCATCTACCCCGGCAGGCCGACCGCGGGTCGCATCGACCCCGCCAGCGACCACCGCATCGCGATGTCGTTCGCCGTCCTCGGACTGCGCGCGGCCGGCATCGTGATCGACGACCCCGGCTGCGTGAACAAGACGTGCCCCACCTTCTTCGCGCTCTGGGCGACGCTGGAGCACGAGACTGAGACTATCGGGCAGAAGAGAGGCTGAGATGGACGAGACCACCGGAGCGACTCCCGACGAGAACCCGCAAGGCGACGAGACCACCCAGCACCCGGGGCCAGACGAAGATGCGACACGGATACTGCGCGGCGACGAAGCGGACACGCGGATCTTGAGCGGCGATGAAACGGGAGCGACTCGTGTGATGCGGGACGGGACGGCGGGAGCGGAGGCCGGAGCTCCGCCGCCGCAGCCGCAGCCGACTCTGATCATGTCGCGGACCGCCCGCCGCAGTCCTAGAAACGTCTGGTGGATCACGCTGCTCCTCATCCTTGCAGTGCTCGCCGCAGCCGCCGTCTGGTTCTTCTGGTTCCGCGGCGGCCAACAGGCGACCCCCGCCCCCTCGCCCTCGCCCACCCCAGTGGCATGGGCCGGCGCCTGGGCCCGCACGGATGGCCTCGGCGGCGGCCTGATAATCGAGGGTGGCGGCGACACCTACCAGGCGACAGGCTACGATGGAGCTCTGCAGCCCAGCGCCACCGTCACCGCGATCACGGCCGCGAACGGCGCGGAGCTTCGCTTCACCCTGCCGGCGCCATCCTCGTTCGGCGGCGCCGGCGGTCCGGCCGAGGCCACGCTCGCCATCGGCAGCGACCCCGACACGGCGACCCTCCGGTTGATCGCCGCCGACGGGACGACTTTGGCGATGCCACTGCAGCGAGTGCCGTCACTGACGCCTGCCGTCCCCACCGCGAGTCCGACGCCGACGCCCACTCCCACTCCCACTCCGACCACGACGACGAGCCCCAGTCCGAGTCAAGAGACCCTGCGCCAGCAGATGATCGGCGCGATCGGCAGCGTCCAGGCGGGCATCGAGTCGTGGGCGGCTGCCAATGGCGGCATCTACCCCATGCCGGCCGACGTGAGGGAGGGCGGCGCAGTCGCCCAGTACGTCGATCCATGGCCGGTCGATCCGTGGGCGCCGGCGCAGTTCCTCGCACCCGGCACCGAGCCCGGCAGTTACAGCTACGAGCAGCTCGAGGGCGGCCAGAGCTACGTGCTCACGGGCTTCCTCGACAACGGCTCGTACGTCGTGCCATGAGCGAGGAAGCGGCATTGCGCGCCATACGTGTCCATGAGTTCGGCGAGCCCGAGGTCATGCTCCTGGAGGACTTGCCCGACCTGCGCCCGGTGGACGACGAGATCCTCGTGCGCATCCATGCAGCCGGCGTGAACCCAGTCGAGACATACATTCGCTCAGGAGCCTACGGCCGGCTGCCGGCGCTGCCCTACACTCCGGGCCAGGACGCCGCCGGAGTGAACGTGCGGAGC
>DATLAX010000199.1:0-4836 GCA_035527215.1 Dehalococcoidia bacterium | reverse complement strand
GGCGAATCTCCTCCAGAAGTTCGTTCACATCGACGTTGACGTAGATTCCCATTGGCATGGGTTTGGACCAATCCACTGTTCCCTTGTCGTTGACCGGGAGAGCCTGAACAACGGCTCTTAACTCGCGCTCGTGTTCAAACTGCTCCCGTTTGTAGAGGAACGGAAAGAAAGTGTTGCCTTCCGGCAGTCGAACTCTGTCATAGTCGACATATTCTACCTGACCAATGAACACTTGATGTGCGGTGCAAACGTGAAAGGAGGCCGCCAGTTTACGAAAACTGGACCGAATTGCCACGGCTTCGTCGTTCTTGAGGTAGTTCCACATGGCGACTGACTCTTTGTCCGCCACACACCAACAGTTCAGGAAAGTCGCTGTGGTCATGTTCTTCATCAGAGAGGACCACTGATGAACCGCTTGACCCCTTGCGTCTTCGGAGACGTATTTGAAGAGATCACTTCGGGCCTGCACTGACGCACTCGGGTATGATCCCTCAAATCGATCGGGCAGCGTGTCGGCTCGCGCAAAGAACAAAGCCTGACGGTCGAAGACAGAGACAAGCTTGGCGAAACTAGTGTATCGCCAAATCGTTGCATTTTGGTCGATGGGCTTCCTGAAGAAAGGGTGATCGGCGTACATCAAGTACTCTCCGGGTTCGTCCTCATATCTCGCCCCAGTTCTTGCCCACCTTCACGTCGACTTTCAGGGGCACGTCCAAGTCGAGGGAAGCGGGCATGACGCGCAGCACCATCTCGCGCAGGGCGTCCGTCTCCGCCGACGGGCCTTCGAAGATAAGCTCGTCGTGCACCTGGAGAAGCATCTTCGTCCGCAGGCCGCGCTCCGTAAGCTCGGCGTCGATGCGGTTCATGGCGACCTTGATGATGTCGGACGCGGTGCCCTGCACGGGCATGTTGATCGCCATGCGCTCGGCGGCCGCGCGCACCATCGGGTTGTTGGCGTTGATCTCGGGGATGTAGCGCCGGCGCCCCATTATCGTCTCGGCGTAGCCCTGGGCGCGCGTCTCGGCGACGGTCTTGTCGCGCCACTCTTTGACGCGGGGGTAGCGCTCGAAGTAGGTGTCGATGAAGCGCTGCGCCTCTTCGCGGGATATGCCCTCGCGCTGGGAGAGGCCGAAGGCGGTGAGGCCGTAGAGGACGCCGAAGTTGAAGACCTTCGCGCGTCGCCGCATCTCCGGTGTCACTTCGTCGAGCGATACGCCGAAGATCTCGGAGGCCGTCGCGGCGTGGATGTCGATGTCGTCGCGGAACGACTGGAGCAGGAGCGGGTCGCGGCAGAGGTGGGCAAGGATGCGCAGCTCTACCTGCGAGTAGTCGGCGCCGAGCAGCAGCGGCTCCGGGCCGAAGTCGCGGGCGATGAAGGCGGCGCGCACCTGGCCGCCGAGCTCGGAGCGCACGGGTATGTTCTGCAGGTTCGGGTCGTTCGAGGACAGGCGGCCGGTTGCGGCGACCGTCTGGTTGAAGCTGGTGTGGACGCGGTTCGTCTTCCGGTTGACGAGTGCGGGCAGGGTGTCGATGTACGTCGATTTCAGCTTCGTGAGCTGGCGGTACTGGAGGACGAGGTCGACGACGGGGTGGGCGCCGCGCAGCGACTCCAGCACCTGGGCGTCGGTGGAGTAGCCCTGCTTCCCGCGGCGCGACTTCGGCAGGCCCAACTCCTCGAAGAGCACTACCGACAGTTGCTGCGGGGAGCCGATGGTGAACTGATGGCCGACGGCGTCGTAGACCTCCTTCTCCAGATCGACGACCTGCCCGGCGAGCTGCTGCGACATCTCGCGGAGGACGGAGACGTCCAGGGCGACGCCGGTCATCTCCATTCGCGCCAGGACGGGCACGAGCGGCATCTCGACCTCGGCGAAGAGCTTCCACAGGTTCTGCTGCTTCAGCTCGGCCTCGAGGATTTCGCGCAGGCGGCCGGTCAGATCGGCGTCGGCGCAGGCGTAGCAGGCGACGCGGTCGATGGGAACGGCGCTCATGGGGAGCTGCTTCGGGCCGGCCTTGCCGATGAGGTCGGTTATGGGTGTCATCTCGATCCCGAGGCGCTTGGAGACGAGCCACTTGAGGCTAAGGGAGCCGCCGCCCACGGGCAGGCCGCCGGCGGCTCCGCCTCCTTCGCCGAGAAGGTAGGCGGCGATCATCGTGTCGAAGGCGAGATTCCGGACGGTGGCGCCGTGGTTGGCGAGGACCACCATGTCGTACTTGCCGTTGTGGGCGGTCTTGGCGAGCGACCTGTCTTCGAGGAGCGGGCCAAGATGGGAAAGCACCGTCGAAAGCGCAAGCTGTTCGGGCTGGCCGAGGACGGGCTGGTGGCCGACGGGGATGTAGTAGGCTTCGCCGGCGGCGGCCGACACGGACATGCCGACGAGGGGCGCCCGCATCGGCAGGATGTCGTCGGTCTCGGTGTCGAGCGTGAAGTCGCGAGCGGAAGAGAGTCGCTGCACGAGCGAGCGTAGATCGTCTTCCGTGAAGACCGTGCGATAGTCGGTCTCCGCTCCGGCGGCCCCGGCGCGGGGCAGCGCTTGGGTTTCGGCTTCGACGCCGGACTCCGGGATGCGCGGGATGAGGCTGCGGAACTCGAGGTCGCGGAACATGTCGAGCACCTTCTGGCGGTCGAAGCGCTCGCGGTGAGCGGCGGGGAGATCGAGGGTCAGAGGCACGTCGGTGCGGATGGTGGCCATCTGCTTGCTGTGGCGCGCCTGCGCCTCGTGGGTGCGAAGCAAGTCGCGCAGCTTCTCGGGCTCGACCTCGTCAAGGTGCTCGTAGACGCCCTCCAGGCTGCCGAACTGCTGAATGAGCTTTACCGCCGTTTTCTCGCCGACGCCGGGTACGCCGGGGATGTTGTCGGACACGTCGCCCTTTAGGCCCTTGAAGTCGGCCATCTGATGCGGCTCGAAGCCGTAGCGCTCGCGCACGGCCTCTTCGTCGTAGATCACGGTGTCGCGCTGATAGGGTCGCAGCATGAAGAGGCGCACGTGCGGCCCTACGAGCTGGAGCATGTCGCTGTCGAGACTGACGATGAAGGTGTCGATGCCCTGCTCCTCCGCCTCACGGGCGAGCGTGCCGAGGGCGTCGTCCGCTTCGAATCCGGGCACGCGGAATACGGGGATGTTGAAGGCTTCGATAAGCTCGACACAGCGCCCGATCTGCGACGTCAGGTCTTCCGGCGCGGCGACGCGCTGCGCCTTGTACGTTATGTCGAGTTCGTGGCGGAAGGTCGGGCCGCGCGGGTCGAGGGCGATGGCCATATGAGTCGGGTTGAGCTGCTCGAGGACGCTGAGGAGGGTGCCGGCGACGCCGAAGGCGGCGGTGACCACCTCTCCGGTGCGGCGCACGATGAGCGGCTCCTTAAACGCGTGATAGGCGCGGTGGATGATGCCGTGCCCGTCGAGGAGCACAAGAAGGGGTTTGTCTTCGGAAGGGGTCATCGATGCGATTATAGCACCGCGACGGCCGCGCGGCCCGCTAAGGCGACGGTCGGATCACCACCGCCGGCGATGGCATTGGCGCCGGCGGCATCGCGTCGCGTTGTGCCTGCTACCGCTTCTGGAAACATGAACGATCTTCTTCCCACCCTCCCGCCCGCAGGACGTTTTCGAATTCAAGGGGACACCCCTTGAACCCCGCCAGAGGGAGTCGACCCCCTCTGGACTCCCTCAACGCGTGCTGACGCCTTCTGGCTACCTGCGGAGACCGGGAGATGCCCTGGATGCTCAGCCCGCGGCCTGCTCGCCGTTGCCGCGATGCAGGACGCTCCGGATGAGCTCCAGCGCCCGCTCGGTGTCTCCGCGTTCGATGCCGTGGTGCGTGATCATGCGCACGCGGTCGGGGCCGACGGGCAGCGCCAGGATCCCCTTGTCCGCAATGGCGGCGAGAAACGACGGCGCCCCTCCTTCGATGGTGAAGATAACGATGTTGGTCGCGACCGCCATCGGATCGACGCTCACGCCCGGCATCTCAGCAAGTCCTTCGGCGAGGAGCCTTGCGTTCGCGTGATCGTCGCCGAGGCGATCGATCATCGATTCCAGGGCGACGATGCCGGCGGCAGCCAGCACGCCCACCTGTCGCATGCCGCCGCCGACGAGTTTGCGCGACTGCCGCGCCAGGGCGATGAACTCGCCGCTGCCGCAGAGAACGGAGCCGACGGGGCAAGAAAGTCCCTTCGACAGGCAGAACATGACGGAGTCGACGTCTTCGACGAGCGAGGCCGCGGGCACGCCCAGGGCCACGGCGGCGTTGAAGATGCGGGCGCCGTCGATGTGGAGCGGCACGCCCCGGGCGTGGGCGATCGAGGCGATCTTCGACGTGTAGGCGGCGCTCAGAGTCACGCCGCCGCAGCGCATGTGCGTGTTCTCCAAGCAGACGAGGTCGATGGGGGAGCCCTGGCCCTTCCACAGCGCCTCTTCCAGCGCCTCCGGGTCGATGCGACCCTGCTCGTCGTTGGGCAGCGTCTGGATGTCGACGCCGGCGAGGCGAACGAGGTCTTCGCTCTCGTAGTAGTGCATATGGGCCTCGCTGCCGAGGAGGACACGGTCGTCGGCCTCGCAGTGAGTGAGCACGGCGACGAGGTTTGCCATCGTGCCGCTGGCGACGAAGAGGGCGTCTTCCGTGCCGAGAAGGTCGGCGGCCATGCGTTGCAGCCGGTTGGTGGTAGGGTCTTCGCGGTAGACGTCGTCGCCGAGTTCCGCACGAGACATGGCATCGCGCATGGCGGGCGTGGGTAGGGTGACCGTGTCGCTGCGGAAATCGATGCTATTCATGTCCGTCACCTCATGAATCGGCCCTTCGGCGGCTGTGAGTAGAGGATGAAGAAGGCAGGCGGCG
>DATLAX010000198.1:0-23017 GCA_035527215.1 Dehalococcoidia bacterium | reverse complement strand
GCGATCACCTCTTCGATGTAGCGCCGGTTGGGTATGCCGGTCAGGGCATCCGTCCGCGCCAGCCGGTGCTCGATCTGGGTGTTCACTCGGAGCTGCTTGGAGTACGCTTCCAGTTGCTCCTTCGATTCTGCGAGCGCCCTGTACATCTGCATCGCTTTCAGGCCCACCGCCAGCCTGGAAGCCGTGCCCTTCAGGAACTCAACCTCCTCCGGCGGCAGGGCATGGGGTCGCCAGCTCGCGAAGGATATCGCGGCCAGCGGCTCGTCCTGGAAGAGAACAGGAACCATGGCTCCCGACACCGCCATTATCCATCTGCAGAACTCGAGGAATTTCTCGCTGTTCCGCGAGTCGTTTTGCAGGTCCGGCGACGGCAGAGGCTGCCGTGCGCGAATGGTTTCTGTGAAGGGGACGTCAAAACGCGAGTCAGGCGGGTTCGTCCACATCTGATTCAGGGAGTTGTCCTCCCAGCGGCCCTTGTTGATGATGCGGGGGCCGAGCTTCTGCGTCGCCTCATCCCAGAGCACTATTGTCACGAGCTCGAAGCCGGTGGAGCTCGACATGGCGGAAGCGATGCCTGCAAGCGCCTCCCGCGGCTCTTCCCCCCGCGTCAGCACCTCCGCCGCATTGGCGAGCATCGTCATCTGCTCGCGCTCCCGCTCGACGCGCGCCGCGTTCAACATGCGCTCGAGGAACAGCACCAGAGAAGGCCGGGCCGCTTGCAGAAGGCGCACCAGCCCCCGATCGATCCCTTCCTGCCAGGGGCCACGCAGAATCACCATCTCCGCCGGGCTCTCGCTGATGGGAATCCTGGCCGCCACATACTCCCGTCCGCGGGCGCCCGCTGCCCGCGCGAAGCTCTCCACACGCTTGGACCGGATGTTGAAGGCCACGGGCTTCTTCTGCGTCTGCGCCTGTTGCTGGATGATCCAGAGGCCGGTCCTCCCCGTCCCCACGTCGTCACCGCAAAGCGAATCACCGCACGTCGCCCAGTCCTGGTCCTCACCATACACAAAGCACGCCTGTTCGGCGCCGAGCGTGTCCCTCAGGGCGTCTGCGATGTGGGTGAGTCCAAGCCTGGTCGCGGGGCCGCTAGCGGCCAGGGCGGCCAGTTGTTGCAGGCCCTCGACGGCCAGCTTCACAGCAATCTCCTGGGGCAACAGTTGCCCTCTCTGATCATCATGTCTAAGATTCGGTAGGGAACATTGTTCTCTAAACCCGCTGGTGACCACCTCAGCGGGCAACCCGCTCGCCGCCGATGTGGAACAGCCCTTCAGGCGGCGCTGGCGGCGGTCTCCTGCGTGTAGACTCTGTTGCCGCCGCTGGATTTCGCCCGGTAGAGAGCGGCATCCGCGGTCGCGATGAGACCCGGCGCCCCTTGAGAGCTCGCCGAATCAGCTTCGGCGATGCCCAGGCTGATCTTCACGATCAGAGTATCGCCTCCTGGGAGACGGAAGGGTTGCCGTTCGACTCTGCTGCGTAATCGCTCGCCGAACCTCACCGCCGCGCTCAGGTCCGCTTCCGGCAACACGAAGAGGAACTCGTCGCCGCCGTAGCGCCCGACGACGTCGCCCTTACGACAGCTCCGCCGCGCCAGCCGCGCCAGTTGCGTCAGGACTTCGTCTCCAGCGTCATGGCCATAATCGTCGTTCACGGCCTTCAGCTTGTCCACATCCAGCATGCCGACACTCAGCGACCGGCCGTGACGGAGAGAGCGCGCATGCTCCGCCGCGATCACCTCTTCGATGTAGCGCCGGTTGGGTATGCCGGTCAGGGCATCCGTCCGCGCCAGCCGGTGCTCGATCTGGGTGTTCGCCTGAAGCCGTTTCGCGTATTCCTCAAGCTGCTCTCGTGACTCCGCGAGCGCCCTGTACATCTGCATCGCTTTCAGGCCCACCGCCAGTTGGGCGGCTATCCCTTTTAGCGCCTCAACCTCCTCCGGAGGGAACGTGTGGGGTTGCCAGCTGGCAAACGACACCGAGGCCAGCACCTCCTCACGGAAGATGACCGGGACTCTGATCGCCGACACCAACATGATCCACTTGTAGAAGGTACGCGCTTCCTCAGAGTTCCGCGGGTCGTTCTGCATGTCGGGGATCAGCACGGGCTGACGGGTGCGAGCCGACTCCCGGGCCAGCGCGTCGAGGTCGAGGCCCGAGGGATCGGTCCATGTGTGTCCGAGCGAGGTGTCCTGCCAGCGGTGGCCGTTCAAGGCACGACTAACGATCTTCTGGGAAGCATCGTCCCAGAGGTCGATCGTGATGAGTTCGTAGCCGGTGGCGTTTGAGATGGCGCCGGCAAGGTTCGCCAGCACCGACTGCGTGTCCTCGGCCCACGTGAGCACCTCGGCGGCGTTGGCAAGGGCCAAAATCTGTCCCCGCTGCCGGTCGACTCGGCTGGCGTTGAGCATCCGCTCGAGAAACATGATCAGAGCGGGGCGGGCAGCCTCCACGAACTTCAGCAGCGCGGGCCGAATTCCAGCTTGCCCGGGGCCGCGCACGATGACCATCTCTGACGGACTCTCCGTGGTCGGGATCCTGATGGCGAAGTACTCCCTGTTCTTGGCGTCCTTGCAGCCGACAAAGTCTTCCACGTGCTTGGCGCGGATGTTGAAGGCAACGGGCGCGTTCCGAGTCTGCGCCTGCTGCTGCACGAACCAGAGGCCGGTCCTGCCCGTGCCGATGTCATCACCGCTGCGGGAATCACCACAGGTCACCCAGTCAAGGTCTTCGGCGTAGACAAAGCAGACCTGATCAGCGCCCAGCGCATCCCGGAGCACGTCGGCTATGCGAGTAAGCCCAAGCCTGGTCGCGGGGCCGTTGGCGGCCAGGGTGGCCAGTTGTTGCAGGGTCTCAAACCCCGGCGTCATATTCTGTCCCTCAGAGTGCTCGTTTCCCTCTCATCATCCCGTCTCAGCGGTCGGAGATCTGTACCTGCGCGGCTTTGACGGATGAAGTGCCGCCGGGCCCGATCACCGGTGCATCTCCTCCCAGGCCATCAGCGGAGGCGGCGCTAGGCGGCCCTTCTGCCGGAGCGGAAAGACTCCGTCCGATTGCGTCCGCTCGCTTTCGCCTGGTAAAGCGCCTCGTCGGCCTCTTTCACGAGCGCCGCTGGCTTCTGAGAGTTCGCCAGGTCAAATTCCGCCACGCCGACACTGACGTTCATTTTCATCTCCGCGTTCGTCGACAGGGAGAAGACATGATCGGCGACACGGGTGCGAAATCGGTCGGCGAATTTGACCGCGGCCGCCAGGTCCGCCTTGGGCAGGACGAAAAGGAACTCGTCACCCCCGTGGCGTCCCACCACATCGCTTCGACGAGCGGTCCGGCGCGCAAGATCACCAAGCTGGATCAGCGCCTCGTCTCCCGCCTTATGACCGTAAGTGTCGTTCACGTCTTTGAACCGGTCGATATCCACAAGCGCAACCGATAACGCCGTCTTGTGCCGCACCGCCCGCGAGCATTCCCCTTTGACAATCTCGTCGACATAGCGCCGGTTTGGAATGCCGGTAAGCGGGTCCGTCCGCGCCAGACGGTGCTGGACCTCCATGCTGGCCTGCAGTTCCTCCGCGTACCGCTTCAACTGCCTCTCCGACTCAGCAAGAGACTTGTACATTACGACTGCTTCCAGCGCCACCGCCAACTGAGCGGCAAAGCCATTCAGTGTCTCCACCTCTTGGGCATGAAAAGTGCGGGGACGCTGGCTGCCCACCCTGAGCACGCCCAAGAACTCATCGTGGAATCTGATTGAGAATTGACCCGCCGAGTAAATATGGGCGCGCCGGAAGAACTCCCGCCCGAATTCAGGGACCCGCTCGTCGTTCTGCAGATCGGCAAAGAGAAACGGCTCGCTCTGAGTGATCGCCGCCCGGAGGACGGTCCCCGGATAGACCTCGCCCGTAGCCTGGAACTGCTCCCACGTCTTGCCGAGAGAGGTACCAACCTGGGGGGCGCGGTTTATGGCACTGACGGCGAACGCCTGCGATTCTTTGTCATAGACGTCGATCGTGACCAGGTCATAACCGCTGGCGTGCGAGATGGCGCTCGCCAGATCGTCCAGGACCGGTGCAATGTGCTCCGCCTGCAGCAGGAGCTCCGCCGCGTTCGCCAGGGCCATCATCTGTTCCCTCTGTCTGTTGGCGCGCAACACGCCGAGCGCGCGGTCAAGTACGAGGGCGACGGCGGGAAGAGCCGCCTCAACGAGAGCGAAAGGAACGGCATCGGGTGTCACCACCTGCGAACGCCTTATGATCAGCATCTCCCCAGCTCCATCGCCACTGGCAACGGAGAAGCCGATGTAGCGGCAGTCCGCAGCTTCCTTCGCAGGAACGATATCCGAGACGCGCCCGTCCTCGATATTGAAGCCGACGGGGCCACCGGCGATCTCCACCTGATGGCCGATGAGCCACAGCCCCATCTGGTTCGTGCCCAGACCATCACCGGACTCGGAGTCGCCGCAAACCACCGAGTCTCTCTCCTCCGAATACACAAGGAAGACACCCTCGGCATCGACAGCTTTCCGGATCAGGTCGACGACGCCAACAAGGCTATCTTTGCTCGCCGCCCTGTCGATTGCGACAGCCGCCAGCTTGTGTAACAACGCGATCTTGTCCGTCACCGTACAACCTCACAAGGGGTTGCGTTGGCAGTCCCCTGTTTCTAAGTTCGGCAGGCCCACAACCCTTCAGCAGATGCTGACGAGGCGAATCCGACGCAACTTGAATGGCCCCAGCCATGCTCCTACAATGACTGCGTTGGTCAGACAGGACTGAAATGAGCAACCAGAATTACTCGCGCACCACGCTGAGCAACGGGCTACGCGTGCTCACGGCGCCGATGCCATCGACGCGGTCCGTGAGCGCGAGCGTCTACATCGGCGCCGGCTCACGCTATGAGAAGCCTCCCGACGCAGGGCTCTCACACATGGTTGAGCACCTGTGTTTCAAGGGGACGGAGCGGCGCCCGACGCCGCGCGAGATCTCCCAGATCATCGACAGCGTGGGCGGAAGCTTGAACGCAGCCACGGATCGCGAGCTCACCGTCTACTACGGCAAGGTGGCGCGGCCGCACCTGGGGCTGGTCGTCGACGTCCTGGCGGACATCCTGCGCCACCCCCTGCTCGCGCCGGAGGAGATGGAGAAGGAACGTGGGGTGATCCTCGAAGAGCTGGCAGCGGTCGCCGATTCGCCGCCGCAGATGGCGGACGTGCTGCTCGACCGCCTGGTCTGGCCGGAGCAACCGCTTGGCCGCGATGTCGCGGGGACGCCGGAGACAGTGTTGGCGATGAGCCTTGCAGCGGTGCGGGAGTACATCCGGAGGCAGTACGTCTCCAACAACGTAGTCGTGAGCGTCGCCGGAAACGTCTCCCACGATGAGGTGCTGGAGCTGATAGGGCGTGAGATGGGCGATTGGCAGCGGGGCGTCCCCGACGGATGGTACCCCATGTCGGACGGCCGCGAAGGACCGCGGGCGGCGGTGCAGTTCAAGAAGACGGAGCAGGCGCACATCTGCCTGGCGGCCCAGGGAGTATCCATGGAGCACCCGGACCGTCCCGCCCTCGACCTCCTCAGCGTCCTCCTCGGCGAAGGAATGAGCTGCAGGCTATTCCTCGAGCTGCGCGAGAGGCTGGGGCTCTGCTACGACATCCACAGCTATCTCAGCCATTATCTGGATACGGGGTCGCTGACAATCTACGCCGCCGTGGACCCCAAGAACGCCGTCAAGGCGCTGCAGGCGCTGATGGGGGAGCTGCGCCGTCTGCGCGACGGCATACCAGAGGAGGAGATGACGAGGGCGAAGGAGCTTTCCAAGGGGCGTCTCTTTCTCCGCATGGAGGATACGCGCAGCGTCTCCGGCTGGCTCGGGGCGCAGGAGCTGCTCACCGGCAAGGTGCGCACCGTCGACGACGTTGTCGACAGAGTGGAGGCGCTCACGGAGGCGGACCTGAAGCGAGTGGTGGACCGGCTTCTAGTCGACGAGGGGCTCAAGCTGGCGGTAGTAGGGCCCTTCCGCAGCGACAGGCGTTTTCTGCCTCTGCTCAACCTGTGACGTCGACGCCAACGGCCATCAGCAGTATGCCTTGCGCGGCTCGATGCGCCAGCTTCCAGGCCGGGGGAGTGCTTTTCGACGCGCCCGCGTAACGCCGGACCATCAGCCACGCTTGTCGGGGAAGAGAATCCGGCCCAGCGCCACCAGCGTCGCGGCCCGAAGGCGATCAGGCAACGATCTCCGATTATCGCGCTAACACGAGGGCCGCTCGGGGTGCCGAGCGGCCCTGCAGTATCGAATCGGACGCCGGACTAGTACTCCGGCGACGGCATCGGCGGCGCGAAAGTCGGCGCCTCCGGAATGTCGCTCACCAGCGACTCCGTCGTCAGCACCATCGCGCCGATAGACGCCGCGTTCTCCAGCGCCGAGCGCACCACCTTCACCGGGTCGACGATGCCACGCTCGTACATGTTCACATACTCATCGCTCACGGCGTCCCAGCCGCTGTCGGGATCCTTCGCCTTCCGCACCGCGTCCACCACGACCGAGCCCTCACGACCGGAGTTCTCGGCTATGAGCGACATCGGCGCCTCGACCGCCTTAATGAGGATTCCCGCGCCCGTGCGCTCGTCGCCCGTAAGGGTTGTCTGCAGCTTCTCCAGCGCCTTCTGACAGCGCAGGAGAGCAACGCCGCCGCCGGGGACAATGCCCTCTTCGACCGCCGCGCGCGTGGCCGATAGCGCGTCCTCAACGCGCAGCTTCTTCTCTTTCAACTCGACCTCGGTGGCAGCGCCGACCTTGACCACGGCGACGCCGCCGGCCAGTTTCGCCAGCCTCTCCTGCAGCTTCTCGCGGTCGAACTCGGAGGCCGTATCCTCTATCTGGGCCTTGATCTGCTTGATGCGTGCCTGGATCGCCTCGTCGCTGCCGTGGCCCTCGATAATCGTCGTGTCCTCTTTGTTGGCGACGACACGGCGGGCCCGTCCCAGGTCCGCCACCTGCGCGTTCTCCAGCTTGCGGCCCATATCCTCAGTGATGAAGGTGCCGCCGGTGAGGATGGCAATGTCTTCTAGGACGGCCTTTCGGCGCTCGCCGAAGGCAGGCGCCTTCACAACGAGGGGGTTGATGGTGCCGCGCAGCTTGTTCACGACCAGCGTGGCCAGCGCTTCGCCGTCACAGTCGTCGCAGATGATCACCAGGTTCTTGGTGACCTGCAGCGTCTTCTCCAGGACCGGCAGAATGTCGGCGATGGCGGAGATCTTCTTGTCCGTCACCAGGATGTACGGGTCGTCGAGATTGGCCTCCATGCGCTCGGTGTTGGTGACGAAGTAGGGTGAGACGTAGCCGCGGTCGAGCTGCATGCCATCGACGAACTCCGTCTCCATGTGCAGCCCCTTCGACTCCTCGACCGTGATGACGCCGTCCTTGCCGACCTTCTCCATGACATCGGCGATGAGGTCGCCCACCTCTTGGTCGATGGCGGCGATGGAAGCGACCTGGCTGATCTGCTCCTTGCCCGCCACCGGCTGGGCCGAATCGCGCAGCGCCTTGATGGCCGTCTCCACGCCCTTCTCGATGCCGCGCTTCAGCGACATCGGGTTGGCGCCGGCGGCCACGTTCTTCAACCCCTCGCGGACGATCGCCTGCGCGAGGACGGTGGCGGTCGTAGTGCCGTCGCCGGCGACGTCGTTCGTCTTGGATGCGACCTCGCGCGCCAGTTGGGCGCCCATGTTGTTGAACGGCTCCGGCAGCTCGATCTCCTTGGCGATCGTCACGCCGTCGTTGGCGATGACCGGCGGACCAAACTTCTTGGAGAGAACGACGGTGCGACCGCGCGGCCCCAGCGTCACCTTCAGGGCGTCCGCCAGGGCGTCGACGCCCGCCTTGAGGGCGCGGCGCGCCTCTTCATCGAATACAAGCTGTTTCGCCATACAAGTCTTCCTTTCCCCGGGCCACGCTCATGCCCATCGTAGGGTAGAGAGCGGGACGTAAGCTACTTTACCTGGACCTTGCAGAGCACGTCCTTCTCAGAGAGGACGATGTACTCCTCCTGCTCGATCTTGATCTCCTGGCCGCTGTACTTGGCGTAGAGGATGCGGTCGCCGGCCTTCAGGTCCATCGGGATCCGCTTCCCCGCGTCGTCGAGACGGCCCGGCCCGACGGCGATGATCTTGCCCTGCTGGGGCTTCTCCTTCGCGGTGTCCGGGATGACGATGCCGCTTGCCAGCACCTCCTCCTGGACGACGGGCTTGATTACCAGTTTGTCAGCCAACGGAATCAGTTTGGTTGCCAACCTTGAGTCCTCCTTCTCTAGAGACTGGGAGCACAGACTTCGAGCAGCCCTGTCTGGGGCTGCTCCTTTTCGTGTTTAGCACTCTCGAAGGGAGAGTGCTAAGACAATATTAGCGCAGCCGTCCATGCCATGCAAGAAGATGTGCTCGTTTCTCTCAGACGGCGCATGATGCGCCCTACCATGGAGTTTGAGACCTGCCGGCCTGCCTCACGCAGAAGCGGCGCCGGCTTGTCCTTCCCTCAGCGGGGATTGGCCTCTCTGATCTCCAGCACTGCCTGCGCTCGCTCCGGTGCGGCCGCGGGCCGGCGCAGCCTGTCTTCCATGCTCCCAAGACGGCCGGGATCGTAGCGCCTCTTCCAGCGATAGAAGGTCTGTGGGACGACTCCAAAGTGCCGGCAGGTGAGCCTTCGCGCTCCGGGAGCCATCGCGTTGATGATTCGCATAGTGACACCATTCCCGGTGTCACCAGTGTTTCTCAACGCGTACGGGTTTCGTATCCGGCCAGGTTGCCCCTGATGTCAGGCGAGCTCCGCGAGCGACGACGCCGCCGCCGCGACCGTCGCCTCGATCTCCCGCTCGCTGTGCGCCGACGACATGAAAACCGTCTCGAACTGCGACGGCGCCAGGTACACGCCGCGCTCCAGCATCGCGTGGAAGAAGCGGGCGTATAGCACCGTGTCGGCGCGACGGGCGCTCGCGTAGTCGGTGACGGGCGCGTCGACGAAGAACGGCGTCCGCATCGAGCCCACGCGGTTCAGCCACAGCGATACGCCGGCGCTCTTCGCGGCCCGCGCCACGCTCTCGACCAGCTTCACGGATAGCGCGTCGAGACGCTCGTAGAAGCCAGGAGACCGAAGCTCGCGCAACGTCGCCAGGCCCGCCGCCATCGCCAGCGGGTTCCCGGAGAGAGTGCCCGCCTGGTAGACGGGGCCGAGCGGCGCCAGCATCTCCATGATCTCGCGACTGCCCCCGTAAGCGCCGACGGGCAGGCCGCCGCCGATTATCTTCCCCAGGCACGTGAGGTCGGGCGTGACGCCGTACAGCGCCTGCGCGCCCCCGTAGGCGACGCGGAAGCCGGTGATCACTTCGTCGAAGACGAGGAGGGCGCCGGAGCGATGCGTTATGTCACGTAGCGCCTCAAGGAAGCCCGCCTGCGGCGGCACGACGCCCATATTGCCCGCCACCGGCTCGACGATGACGGCGGCTATGGCGTCGCCGTGCCGGTCGAACAGCGCTTCGACGCTCGGGACGTCATTGTAGCGCGCGACGAGCGTCTCCTGCGCGTAGGATGCGGGCACGCCCGGGCTGTCCGGCAGGCCGAGCGTCGCGACGCCGGAGCCCGCCTGTACCAGCAGGCCGTCGGCGTGGCCGTGGTAGCAGCCCTCGAACTTGACGACCTTGTCGCGGCCGGTGAAGGCGCGGGCCAGGCGCAGCGCCGACATCGTCGCCTCGGTGCCGGAGTTGACGAAGCGCAGCAGCTCAATCGACGGCATAGCTTCGACGATGAGCTGCGCCAGCTCCGCCTCGGCCTCTGTCGGCGCGCCGTAGCTCGTGCCGCGCCCGGCGGCCCGACGTACAGCTTCGACGACGGCGGGATGGGCGTGACCGAGGATCAGCGGCCCCCAGGAGCAGACGTAGTCGATGTAGCGGTTGCCGTCGACGTCGTAGACGTACGGGCCTTCGCCGCGGGCAATGACGACAGGCTCGCCGCCCACGGCGCGGAAGGCGCGCACGGGGCTGTCGACACCACCGGCCAGGTAGCGCAGCGAGCGCTGGAAGACATCGCGGGAGCGGTCGTGGGAAAGCGCCATCGTTCCTTCGATTCGAATCGAACTAACCCCGTAGCCAGGGCGCGTAGCCGAGGCTTTCCAGCCTCGGCGGCGTGCTGCTAAGGCAGCAGGTCCAGCAGGTCGCTCAGCGAGGCGATCTCGTGGTCGGGCTGCGGCACGCCCTGCTTCAGCGGCGAGCCGTCGCGGTTGACCCAGGCCACGGGCATGCCTGCGTTCTTGGCGCCCAGGACGTCCGCCGACTGGCTGTCGCCGACGTACAGCACCTCGTGCCGCGCAACTCCGGCCGCCTCGCAGAACGAGCGGAAGATGTCCTCGTGCGGCTTGTAGACGCCCGCGTTCTCGGACGTGACGACGACCTCGAACTCCGCGTGCAGGCCGTTTTTCTCCAGGCAGGCCGTGAGGAAGTCGTCGTCGGCGTTCGACAGGATGCCAATGCTATAGCGTGTCTTCAGCACCGACAGCACGTGCGCCGTCTCGTCGAAGGCGGGAGCGTCCGCCAGGCTGTCGCGAACGACCTGATAGGCGGAGATCCCGTCGCCGCGGACGCCGAGCTCGCGAAAACAGTTCTCGAAGTGCTCCGGCCACTCCACAGCGTACGGCCGGAAGGCGAGGGTGGGACGTGACAGCGTCCACGAAGTCGCCTCATTGCGCGGGTTCTCCCGGGCGCGCCCTTGAGCCGCCATCCGCCGCCAGATCTCCATCCACTTCTCCCAGAGGGCTTTGCCGTCGCAGGCGAGGCCCTGCCGGAGGCAGATCTCGTGGTAGACGCGTTTGAACGCCACGTCCGTGAAGTCGATCAGCGTGCCGTAGCAGTCGAAGGCGACGGCGCGAATGCCGTCGGTCGACGAAAGGGGGTCAGTCATAAGTCGTTTCTTCATTCCGGGTCGGGCACGAAACCCAGCCCTACGATTCAGATTCGCGGAGCCAGCGGGCGGCGTCCTTGGCGTGATACGTGACGACGATGCCGGCACCGGCGCGCTTGATGGCCGTCAGCACCTCGAGCACGATGCGCCGCTCGTCGAGCCATCCGTTAGCGGCCGCCGCTTTGATCATAGCGTATTCGCCGCTGACGTTGTAGGCCGCGAGAGGCAGGTCGAAGCGCTGACGGGCGCGCGCGAGCACGTCGAGGTAGGCGAGGGCGGGCTTCACCATCACGATGTCCGCGCCCTCCGCAACGTCGCCCTCGATTTCCCGCAGCGCCTCGCTGGCGTTCGCGGGGTCCATCTGGTAGCCGCGGCGGTCGCCGAACTGCGGCGTCGACTCAGCGGCCTCGCGGAAGGGGCCGTAGAAGGCGGAGGCGTACTTGGCGGCGTAGGCCATGATGGGCGTCTGCGCGAAGCCGTTCTCGTCGAGCGCCTGACGGATTGCCGCCACCTGGCCGTCCATCATCGCCGAGGGCGCGACCATGCCGGCGCCGGCCTGCGCGTGGGAGACGGCGGTCCGCGCGAGGAGCGGCAGCGTGGCGTCGTTGTCCACGTCGCCGTCCTTCACGATGCCGCAGTGGCCATGGCTGGTGTACTCGCAGAGGCAGACGTCGGTGACGACGAGGAGCGCGGGGTCCGCCTGCTTGAGGGCGCGCACCGCCTGCTGGACGATGCCGTCGGCGGCGTAGGCCTCCGACGCCTGCTCGTCCTTCGACGCGGGTATGCCGAAGAGGAGGACGGCGGGGATGCCGAGGGCGCGCAGCTCCTGCGCCTCGGCGGGAAGCTGGTCGACGGAGAGTTGGTGCTGCCCGGGCATCGACGGGATGGCGTTGCGCACGCCCGTCCCGTGCACGACGAACAGCGGGTAGACGAAGTCCTCCGGCGAGAGGCGCGTCTCCCGCACGAGCCGTCGCAGGGCTTCCGTATGCCGGAGGCGCCTAAAGCGAGAAAGAGGCCGTGAATATGCTTCCATGCGCAACCTCGGTTTCAGCTTCGGGCGGAGCGCCTGCCCCTTATGATAGCGGCAAGACCGCCCGAAAGCACGAGCAGCGAGCCGACCGAGACCAGCAGGGGCAACGCCCAATCGCTTCCGCCGTCGCCGTCTGTGAACGGCGCGCCCGTCCCCGGGGCGACGACCGTGGGCGCGGGCGTCGGCGTCGGCGGCTCACCCTTTCGGACGGGGATCGATATGACTACCGGAAAACTCCTGCCGGCGTCGTTGAATGCGCTCACCCAGAATTGGTAGGCCCCGACGCAGTCCTCAGGAAAGGCGGAGATCTGTGCCTCCGGCGGCAGATCGAAGCACGTGACGTCCGCGCCTACCGTGAAGTCGAACTGGCGGTCGCAGAAGCCAACGCTCACCGTGACGCCCTTCTCGTTGTCCGACGCATCCGTCCAGCAGATGCGGCTCCGCTCGTTCTCCAACGTGGCGCCCGTGGGCGAGGCCGGCACGACCGAGAAATCGGGGGTCGGCGACGGCGTGGACGTGGCAGCCGGCGTGGGTGTTGTCCTCCGGCTGGATGCCATCGCTCCCGAAGGTGAGGTTGCCAGGAGCGTGACTGCCAAGACGGCGAACGCCGCAATTGCCGAAAGGAGTCTCATCACTTGCCGAACCTCAGGCGCTTGTTCCAGTGCCATCGCCGCAGCGCCTCCGTCCGCCTCAACCGCCGCAGCCGCTCCGTTGGCAAGCGGAGATCCCGTAGGGCCATGTTACAGTTCCTTTCGCTTCGTCCCACCGGCAATGTACACCAGCCCGCCCATATGTTCACTTCGGGAAACGTCTTCCAAGAGGGAGGGAAGCTCCTCCAGTCCTTGGGGCGCAGCAAGCGTTGAACGCCGAGACCGGAAAGCCATGCCTATCGGCAGGCAGGTCTCGGCTGCGGTGTTTCGAAATCAGTCCGTAGGGCCGACAGTAGCCCTTCGACCGTATGCTCCGGCGCCTCCACGTCCACCCGCAGGCCCGCTCGACGCGCCGTGGCCGCCGTGATCGGCCCGATGCAGGCCATCAGCGGCTTCTCCAACAGCGTCCTGTCGCCGCCGAGCATCTTCAGCAGGTTGCGCACCGCCGACGAGCTGGCAAACGTGACCACGTCGACTTCGCCGGCGCGCAGTCGCGACATCGCCTCGGCGTCGACCTCCTTCGGCACGGCGGCGCTGTACAGCGGCAGCTCGTCGACGGTCGCGCCCAGTCGTTCCAGCCCGACGACGAGCGCACGGCGGGCGCCACGGGCACGCGGCCAGAGGACGCGCTTTCCTGTCATATCCTGCGCCGACAAGGCCTCGACGACGCCCTCCGCCAGATAGCGCACCGGCAGGAGGTCGGCGTGGACGCCGTGACGCACGAGTTGAATGGCCGTCGCGGGGCCGATGGCGCAGACGCGGGCGCGTCCGAGGGCGCGGGCGTCCTTCTCTTGACGGTGCAGCTCGTCGAAGAAGATGTCGACGCCGTTGACGCTGCTGAAGACCAGCCAGTCGTACTCGGCGGCGTCGAGGCGGTCGAAGGCCTGCCGCAGCGCCTTGCGGTCGATGCGGGGGACGATCTCGATGGCGGGCAGCTCGATGGGCTCCGCGCCGGTCTCGGCCAGGGCGTGCGAGAGGACGCCGGCCTGCTCAGCGGCGCGGGTCACGAGGACGCGCTTGCCGAACGGGGGACGGTTGTCGAACCAGCGGAGGGTGTCGCGCAGGCGGACGACGGGCCCGACGACGGTGACGAGCGGCGGCGTGAGACCGGCCTCGGCGACGCGGACCGCCACGTCGGCAATGGACCCCGCGACTACGCGCTGATCGGGCGTCGTTCCCCAGCGTACAACGGCCACCGGCTCATCGGGCGCCCGGCCGCATTCGGCGAGGCGCTTCATGATCTCGCCCAGATTGGCGCCACCCATCAGAATTACCAGCGTGTCGGCGCCCTTCGCCACGCGTTCCCAGTCGATGGCGCTTTCCGCCTTATCGGGGTCTTCGTGGCCGGTCACGACCGTGAACGACGACGACATTCGACGGTGCGTCAGGGGGATGCCCGCGTACGCCGGCGCGGCAATGGCCGACGAGACGCCGGGGACGATCTCGAACGGGATACCCGCTGCCGCGAGCGCTTCCGCCTCTTCGCCGCCGCGGCCGAACACGAACGGGTCGCCGCCCTTCAGCCGGACGACGCGTTTGCCCTCGCGCGCTTTGGCGACGAGCAGGTCGTTGATCTGCTGCTGGCTGAAGCCGGACGCGTCCTTTTCCGTCGGGTGCTTGCCGACGAAGATGCGCTCGGCGTTGGTCGGCGCCAGGTCGACGAGGAGCGGGCTGACCAGGCGGTCGTAGACGACGACCTCGGCGCGCGAGAGCACGTCGATGCCGGCGATCGTGATCAGGCGCGGGTCGCCGGGGCCTGCGCCGACCAGCCAGACGCGTCCTGTCTCAGTCATGGCGCCATCTCCTCGAGAATCTCCGACGCGCCCTCCGACAGCAGACTATGGGCCAGGCGCTCACCCAGCGACTCCGCTTCGTCGAAGTCGCCGCTGATCTCGCCGCGGAAGGCGCGCAGGCCCCGCGGGTCGACGACGAGCCCGTCGAGGTGCAGTTCGCCGTTCTCGACCGTCGCGAGCGCCGCGACCGGTATGCGACAGCCGCCGCCGAGTCGACGCAGGAAGGCGCGCTCGGCAGCCGTCGCCAGGCGGGAGTCGCGGTCGTCGACGGCCACTGCGATTTCGCGCGCTTCGGCGTCGTCGCTCCGCGTCTCCACGGCGAGAGCGCCCTGGCCCGGCGAGGGCAGCATGGCTTCGAGCGAAAGCAGCTCCGTCGCCCTGTCGAGCCAGCCGAGCCGGGATAGCGCGGCGGCCGCGATGATGACGGCGTCGAACTCGCCCGATTCCGCCTTCGCGAGACGCGTGTCGACGTTGCCGCGGATGGGCGCCGGCTCGATGTCGGGTCGGAGCAGGCGCAACTGGGCGGCGCGACGTACGCTCCCCGTGCCGATGCGCGCGCCGTGCGGAAGCTTGGCGAGAGGCAGCCTGCCGCGGCTGACAAGCGCGTCGCGGGGGTCTTCGCGGCGCGTCACGGCGGCGATGGCGAGGCCGTGAGCGATTTCCGTCGGCAAGTCCTTGAGGCTGTGCACGGCAATGTCGATCTCCCCTGCAAGAAGCGCCGCTTCCAGTTCCTTCGTGAAGACACCCTCGCCGGCGATTTCCGACAGCGGCTGCGGGCGCACGTCGCCGGTGGTGCGGACCACGCGCAACTCGAAATGATAGTCGGGGCAACGCTGCCGGAGGGCGGCAACGACGCTCTCCGTCTGTTGGCGGGCGAGCCGGCTGCCTCGCGTCCCTACGATCAGCGTTCTGCCCATCGTCACGTCAGGGGTCCGTCGCCTTCTCGTCGATGCCGAAGAGCTCGCGCGCCGCCTCGACGTACTCCTGGCCGCCGTCCTTCGCCTTCAGGCGGGAGATCGGACGGTGGAGGATCTTCTTGACGATGGCCTCCGACAGGCTCTCGATGCGCCGCTTCTCTTCGTCCGAGAGGTCAGGCAGATGGGCCAGTGTCTTCGCGACCTCCGCCCGACGCATCTTCTCCGCATCGCGGCGCAAGGCGCTGATCGTCGGCACGACGGCGAGGGAGCGCGACCAGTCGAGAAACCGGACCGCCTCCTCCTGGACTATCGCCTCCACGGCGGCCGATTCCTTCTGCCGCGCGCGCCGGTTCGCCTCGGCGACGGACTGGAGGTCGTCGATGTCATAGAGGTGCACCGAATCGAGGCCGCGCACCGCCGGGTCGACGTCGCGGGGCACGGCGATGTCGATGAGCAGCAGCGGGCAGCCGTCGCGATGGGACATGACCTCGCTCACCATGTCCTGCCCGATGATGAACGAAGGTGAACCTGACGACGTTATGACGATGTCCGAGCAGCCGAGAGCTTCGCCCAGGCGGTCTATCGGCATCGCCTCGCCGGCCAGCTCCGCCGCCAGCTCCTTCGCCCGCTCCAGCCGCCGGCTGACGACGAGCATCCGCGCGACACCGCAGTCCTGGAGGGCGTGCGCCGTCAGCTTGCCCGCCTCGCCGGCGCTGATCACGAGGACACAGCGCGTCGAGAGGTCGCCGAGCGTCTTCCGGGCGAGCGCGACGGCCGCGGCGCTCACCGACAGGCCGTGCCGTCCGATCGCCGTCTCGCTGCGAGCGCGCCGACCAACGCGGATGGCGGAGTGGAACAGCCGCGCCAGGTAGGCGTTCGTCGAGCGCGCGTCCGTCGCCGCGACGAAGGCGGAGCGCACCTGCCCCAGTATCTCCGCTTCTCCCAGCACCTGCGATTCGATGCCCGCCGTCACGCGGAAGAGATGGCGGACGGCTTCGGCCTCTCCGTAGAAGTGGAATCTCTCGTCGAAGACGCCGTCGGTCAGGCCCTTCGCCTCCGTCAGGAAGTCGAGCGTCCGCTCCGGGAGGTCGCGCTCGCGGCGGGCGTCGACGTACAGCTCCGTGCGATTGCAGGTGGACAGGATGACGCCGTGGCCGAGCTCCTGCGGCAGCCCGGCGAGGGCGCGCGGCAACTCGTCGGCGCCGAACGCGAAACGCTCGCGCACCGCGACCGGCGCCGTCTTCTGATTGATCGTTGCCAGGAACAGCAATTTGCCTTCAACCCCTTCAAGAACCCCGTAGGCGCGGCTTTCTAGCCGCGTCTTCCGCTCTTGGCCGAGGCTGGAAAGCCTCGGCTACGGCGATTCTGGTCATCTTCTTACGTTTTCAGTTCTGGCGCGACACCTAAAGCCGAGAGCAGCCGTGTCCGCGCCTCGTCGTGCCGGCCGGCGACGACGAGTTCACGCAGAGGCTTGTCTATCGCCCGCTGCCAGGCCTCCGGCGTCACGCTCGCGCCGCGTTCCCGGAGCTCACCGCGCACTTCGGCCAGCAACTGCACCAGCCGCTCGAAGTCCTCCGAAAGGTACGCTTCCAACTCCTCCCGCAGCCATCGCGCCAGCGCCGGGCTGAGGCCGCCGGTCGAAATCGCCAGCACGACGTCGCCGCGGCGGACGACGGACGGCAGGATGAAATCGCAGAGCGCCGGCTCATCGACGACGTTGACCGGGACGCCACCCTGCCTTGCGTCCGCGGCCACGCGCTGATTTGTCTGCGCATCGTCGGTTGCGGTGATGACGACAGCGTATCCCTTGAGGTCCATGTGCTGGTACGGCCTCTCGACGTGCTGGATGCGTCTTTCCGCCGCCAGCTTCGCGATGTCCGGGTCGAGAGAACGGCTGACGACGGTCACACGCGCGCCCGCTGCGAGAAGCCCCTCGACCTTGCGCGCGGCTACCTGTCCGCCGCCCACGACGAGACAGGGTCGTCCTTTCAGCTCCAGGAAGACAGGATAGTACGCCATGATCGCTTAGCCAGCCGCCGCTTCCTCCGGCACGATGCCCAGCTCCGCGTCGGTGAGATAGCAGGCGGAGTCCTCCGCCCAGAGGTCGCCGTAGTAGGACTCCGCGCGCGCCCGCAGGTTGCCGTTGCAGATGTCGAAATAGGCGCAGCGGGCGCAGCGTCCCGTGATGTGGCCGCGCCGGTCGCGGAGCGCCGCCAGCACCGGCTCGCTTTCGTCCGACCATATCTCGCTGAAGGGGCGCTCGCGCACGTTGCCGAAGGTATGGCTGCCGGTGAACTGGTCGGCGTGGACATTGCCCAGCGGGTCGATGTTGCCGACGGCGATGCCCGACTGGTTCCCGCCCTGCCAGCGCAGCATCTGCAGCACCTCATCGGCGCGCTGCGGCTCGCGCTGCCGGATGGTCTGGTACAGGTAGACGGCGTCGGTGTGGTTGTCGACGGTCAGGATGTCTTTCGTGTTGCCGCGTCGCGCGAAATCGAGCGTCCGCTCGAAGATGAGGTCGACGGCGGCCCGCGTCTCCGCGTGCGACAGGTCGTACTTGACGATGCGGTCGCCGCGGCCGGCGTAGGCCAGGTGATAGAAGCAGACGCGGGGAATGTCCTCCGTGTCGACGATGTCGAAGATGTCCGTCAGATTCGCGTAGCTGAACTGTGTCAGGGTCACGCGAAGGCCCACGCGCAGGCCCACCTCCCGGCAGTTGCGGATCCCCTGGATCGCCTCCTGGTAGGCGCCCGTCATGCCGCGGAAGCGGTCGTGGACGGGCTGCGGGCCGTCGATGCTGACGCCGACGTAGGAGACGCCCAGCTCCTTCAGCTCCTGCGCGACGGCGTGGATGAGCAGCGTGCCGTTGGTGGAGATGACGCTGCGGATGCCGCGCGCCTGCGCCCGCTCAACGAGTTCCGGGAGATCGGGCCGCAGCAATGGCTCGCCGCCGCTGAAGAGGATGACGGGCGCGCCGAAATCGGCCAGGTCGTCGATGACGGCTTTCGCTTCCTCCGTCGTCAATTCGCCTTCGTACTGCCGGTCGAACGAGTCGGTGTAGCAGTGGGCGCAGTGGAGGTTGCAGCGTCGCGTGACGTTCCAGGCGATGACCGGCTTCTTGTCCTGCGAGTAGTGCAGCAGGTGCGGCGGCAGGTCGCCCGACAGCCGTCCGAAGCGCAGCGCGTCGCCGGGCGTTACTGTGCCACAGAGAAGCCTCGTTACCCCAAGCATACGGACCGCTCCCGACAAGGATCTCTAGGTATCATGATTCGACTTCCGTGCGCTCGGCCATCATAGTCATTGACTAGACGGCTCGACGCCTACAGGGGAAGTCCAGCGGGGGTTCCCCCCTCTGGCGGGGCCCGAGGGGTGTCCCCTTGATTCCCAATTAGCCTCCTGGGCGGGCGGGTGGGAAATAACCACGCGCTTACGTTCCAACTACTATTATGACACGGCCCCAGACACGAAGTATACTGATAAACTGAGAGCCGCTATCGACAGCGGGGTCGCGGTTAGCTAAACTGGCGGCCTACAGGGATGAGCTCGTAGCGATGCGGAAGGAGCAGCACCATGGCTGAGCAGCAGATCGGCGTCATCAACGAGTTCTTCGCCCACATCAGCGTCGCGGGTGTCGAGCTTAGCGATACAATGCACGTGGGCGACACCATCCACGTCAAGGGTCACACCACCGACCTGGAACAGACGGTCGACTCGATGCAGATCGAGCACGAGGAGGTTCAGGAGGCAACGGCCGGTCAGGCCGTGGGGATCAAGATGAAAGACCGCGTACGCCGCGGCGACCACGTCTTCAAGGTCACCTAGGCGCGGTCACTCCTCCTCTTCATCCCCTTCCCTGTCCAGGCGGACGGCGTTCTCTATCTCTTCGGGGGTCAGCCCCTCAAGGATCTCGTCCGGCGACTCGCCGCGACGCTGGCGACGCGTTATCGCGATGCCCGCCAGCAGCACCACGCCCGTCGAGAGAATTGCCGCCGGCCCGGCGAGGCGGCTATAGCGCTTCCGCAGCTCCGGGAATTTGTCGATGGCCTTGTGCGCCAGGCCCAGCGCGTCCCTGGTCCGCCCGTCCGGCTGTTCGCCGATGACCGGCTGCTCCCAGACGTCGTCGTCGGGCGCCGGCAGCCCGGGCTCTTCCTTGTCCGTCACTCTCCCTACTCCTTCTCCGCCCGCGCGATCTCCGCTTTCAGGTTTGCCATCCGGACGGCCGTGAGGACGGCGTCGAATCCCTTGTTGCCGGAGCTGCCGCCCGCGCGCTCGACCGCCTGCTGCAACGTGTCGGCGGTGATAACGCCGAAGGCAACGGGCACGCCGGTGTCCAGCGCAACACGCCCTATGCCCGTCGCCGCCTGTCCCGCGACGTAGTCGAAGTGAGCCGTCTCGCCGCGCAGGACGCAGCCCAGACAAACGATAGCCTGATAACGCCCGCTCTCGGCGAGCCACTTCGCCGCCGGCGGCAACTCAAACGAGCCCGGCACCCAGACGACGTCAGCCGACTCGCGGTCGACGCCGCACTTCCCGAGCGCTTCCTGGGCGCCCGCCAGCAGCTTCTCCGTCAGCGCCTGGTTGAAACGGGAGACCACGACGGCGATGGACATGCCGCGACCATCCGTGTCTCCCTCAAGGACTGGCGCCAATTGTCACCTCGGCCTAGTTCGAGACTGACCTCGAACCTGACGCCGAGACTGGAAAGTCTCGGCTACGGTGTTTTGCGCTCCCGGCCTAGTACTGGCCGTCACCCTCGATTATACCCTCTATGCCAAGGAGGTGTCCCAGCTTCGTTCGCTTGGTTTCGAGGTAGCGCATGTTGAAGGCGTTCGGCTCAACGACGATGGGCACGCGCTCCACGACCTTCAGGCCGTAGCCCTCCAGGCCGGCGCGCTTAGCGGGGTTGTTCGTCAGAAGCCGCATCTCGCGGATGCCCAGGTCCGCCAGTATCTGCATGCCGATGCCGTAGTCGCGGCGGTCGGCGGGGAAGCCGAGGGCGTGGTTCGCCTCCACCGTGTCCATGCCCTCGTCCTGGAGGGCGTAGGCGCGCAGCTTATTGTGCAGGCCGATTCCCCTGCCCTCCTGGCGCATGTAAAGGAGGACGCCGCGGCCCTCCTGGCCGATGCGTTGCAGCGCCTGGCCGATCTGCTCGCCGCAGTCGCAGCGCAGGCTGCCGAAGACGTCGCCGGTGACGCACTGGCTGTGCACGCGCACCAGCACCGGCTCCGGCGTCGTCATGTCGCCCATCACCAGCGCCAGGTGCTCGTCCGGGTCGATGATGCTCTTGTACGCGACCGCCTGGAACTGGCCGTAGGCCGTCGGCATGGTCGTTTCCGTGACGCGCTCGATGAGCTTGTCTTTGCGGAGTCGATAGCTGATCAGGTCATTGACGCTGATGATCTTCAGGCCGTGGCGCGACGCGAACCGCTTGAGGTCGGGCAGTCGCGCCATCGTGCCGTCCACGCGCATGATCTCGCAGCAGACGGCCGCCGGACGCAATCCCGCCAGCCGGCAGAGATCGACCGTTGCCTCCGTCTGGCCGGCGCGCACGAGGACGCCGCCCTCGCGCGCCCGCAGCGGGAACATGTGGCCGGGCATCACCAGGTCCTCGGCCCGCGAATCGGGGTCGGCCAGCACGCGCACAGTGCAGGCGCGGTCCGCCGCCGAAATGCCCGTCGTGACGCCGCAGCGCGCCTCGACCGACACGGTGAAGCCGGTGCCGAAGGGGGAGTCGTTGCGACGGACCATGAGCGGGATGCGCAGCTCGTCGAGGCGCTCGGCGCTCATGGCGACGCATATCAGGCCGCGTCCGTAGCGGGCCATGAAGTTGATGGCGTCGGCGTCGACGAACTGGGCGGGCAGCGTGAGGTCGCCCTCGTTCTCGCGGTCCTCGTCGTCGACGATGATGACGAAGCGCCCCTTACGGTACTCCTCGATCGCCTCTTCGATTGGGGACAGTTCCGTCCGGGTCTTCTTCGTCACTGTGGCCTCTCCGTCATTGCTGGCGCGCGGCCAGCAACTGCTCCACGTACCGCGCGATAATGTCCGTCTCCAAGTTTACCGCATCCCCCGCTTTTCGGCGAGCAAGGTTCGTGTTCGCCTGTGTGTAGGCGACCAGCGACACGACGAACGACGCCTCGTCCCGCTCTACGACGGTCAGGCTAACACCGTCGACGGCTATCGGCCCCTTGACGACGACGTAGCGCATTAGCTCCGGCGGCGCGGAATAGCGGGCCAGGATCGCGTCGGCTTCCGGCGTCAGCGACAGCAGTTGCCCCCGGCCTTCGACGACGCCGCGCACGAGGTGGCCGCTCAGGCGGCTGGCCAGCGTCAGCGACCGCTCCAGGTTGACGACGTCGCCCTTCGCGAGCCCGCTCAGGTTGCTGCGCCGGTAGGTCTCCGGCATGACGTTGAAGGTGAAACTCTCCTCGTCCATGGTGGCGACGGTCAGGTCGACGCCGTTGATGGCGATGCTATCGCCCAGGTTCGTGCCCCAGAGCGTTCGTCGCGCCTCGATGACCAGCCTGCCGTCGCCGCTCTCTCTGACGACGCCCACTTCTTCGATGATGCCTGTGAACATAGCGGTCCTCTTCCCCGAGATTCGATTATAGCGTCTCTTGCCAGGCATGCGGCGGGTAGCCCGTCACCAACACGTCCTCGCCGAGGCGCTCCACGGCGACGTCCCGCAGCCGCAGCGCGTCGGCCATGCGCTCGACGCCCCGACCCGCGACGGCCGCCGGCGCGTCCCTGCCACCGATGATCAGCGGCGCGACGACGGCGTGCACCTTGTCCACGAGCCCGCGGTCGAAGAACGACCCCAGCAGCTCGCCGCCGCCCTCGACGAGAAGGCTCAGCGTCTGCCGCTCGCCCAGGACCCGCAGCAGCGCCGCCACGTCGACGCGGCCTTCGACGTCGGGCAGGACGAGCACCTCCGCGCCGGCCTCCGTCATCTGCTGACGCCAGCGAGCGCTGGAGGCATCGGTCGTTGCCAGCAACGCTCTGCCCGGCCCGTCGAGCACCCGCGCGATCACCGGCGTCCGCCCGCGGCTGTCGGCGACGATGCGCAGCGGCTGCCGCTCGGAGTCGACGCCGCCGGGCCGCGCCGTGAGCTGCGGGTCGTCGACCAACACCGTCCGTACGCCCACCATGATGGCGTCGATCTGCGTGCGCAGGCGGTGGTTCCACTCGCGCGTCTCGGGGCCGCTCACCCAGCGGGAGTCGCCGCTCGTCGCCGCGATCTTGCCGTCCAGGCTCATGGCCCACTTGGCTATGACGAACGGCAGGCCGGTTAGACGCTGCTTGATGTACGCTTCGTTGATGCGCCGCGCCTCCGCTTCACCCTCGCCCGCGTGGACTTCGATGCCCGCTTCCCGCAGCTCCTGTGCGCTCTGCCCGCGACCGTGCGGGTCCGGGTCGTCGTGCGAGAAGCGCACCTCGCGGATGCCCGCGTCGATGATGGCTTTCGTGCAGGGCGGCGTGCGGCCGAAGTGACGGCACGGCTCCAGCGTGACGTAGAGCGTCGACCCGCGCGCGGCGTCGCCCGCCTGCTCGATGGCGACGGCTTCGGCGTGCGGGCCGCCCGGCGGCTGCGTGTACCCCTCGCCGACGACGCGCCCGTCCGTGACAAGCACCGCGCCGACAGCCGGGTTGGGGCTGGTCGTGCCGAGCGCCTGTCGCGCGAGTTCGAGGGCGCGCGC